>DASXFX010000211.1:0-26601 GCA_036489375.1 Binataceae bacterium (SeqCode)
CTGTCCGAGAAAACGGAACGGCTGAAAACTGATCAGCCGTAACCGGATCCGCCTGAGCGGATCGGCGTGAGCCGATCCGCGGAATACGGATCGGCTTAAGCAAGAGGCTTAAGCCGATCCGTCGGAAACAGATCGCGATCAGAGCGATTGGCAATCAAAGAGACGCGTACAGCGCTTCGATCAGGGCGCCCGGCCGCACGTCCATCAACGGCTCGTTGCCCATCTGGTTCATCACATAGCCGAAGCCGACCTTGGCGTCGGGATCGGCGAAGCCGAGCGAACCGCCGGCGCCGGGATGGCCGAAGCTGCGCGCGTTGGGCCCGAGCATCGCGCCCGTCTGCGAGAGCATAAAGCCGAGGCCGAAGCGGGTCGTGAGCGGCAGCACGGCGTCGGGACCGAAGGATTGCTCGGTGTAACAGCGCTCGATTTCGCGCGGGCCGAAGATCTTGACGCCGTCAACCTCGCCGCCGCGGGCGAGCGCGCCGTAGATGCGAGCGAGAGCGCGGGCATTGGCGTGACCGTTGGCACCGGGGATCTCGGCACCGCGCCAGGCGCGGGAGTTGGTGGTGGTCTGGGCGAACATGGTGGGCGGATTAGCAATCGCCATCGCGCCAACGGACGTCGGATCTTTCATCATATCGGCGAAGATGTTGCGCTCGCCGGGCTTGACCGGAGGCGCGTAGATGATTTCGGCGACGCGGACGTCGAATTCCGGGCCGATTCCGATGTGTGCGTCGGCGCCGAGCGGCTTGGCGATTTCATCGCGGAAGTAAGTGCCGAGGCTCTTGCCGCTGACGCGACGGACGACCTCGCCGACCAGCCAGCCGAAAGTGATCGCGTGGTAGCCGTGACGCGAGCCGGGCGTCCACCACGGTTCCTGGCGGGCGAGATGATCGGTGACGGTGGTCCAGTTGAAGAGATCGTCGTGCTTGAGGGGCGCGCGAATCGCGGCGAGACCGGCCTTGTGATTGAGCAGCGCGGTGACGGGAATGGAGCCTTTGCCGGCGGCGGCGAACTCGGGCCAATACTTCGCGACGGGGGCATCGAGGTCGAGCTTGCCCTGATCGGCGAGGCGATGGGCGCTCATGGCGCAGAGACCCTTGGTGGTGGACCAGACGTTGACGAGGGTGTCGCGATTCCAGGGGCGCGATTTGGCCTGGTCGGCATGACCAGCCCAGAGATCGACGACGCATTTGCCATCGACAACGATCGAAGTCGCGGCGCCGACCTCATCGTGATCGGCGAAGTTTTTGGCGAAGGCGTCGCGGACACGGGAAAAGCGCGGATCGCATTCACCATTGATAGTAAGGTTTGCGGACATGTCGGGCTCCTTGAAGCGGTTAAATCCTCGCGGATGACGCGCTTATAGCACAGGAGCGCGAAAATCCGCATGCGCATTGAGGGGTGGTTTTCGTTGGCGTCGGCGGAGTGCTAGGGTTCTCGCGACCGGCCGCATCGCGCGCTACGGAGGTAACTTCGATGGCTTTTACAGTCCAAGCGGACAGCTTTCGCTTCAAGCCGGAACTGCGATCGGGAGTGGCCGGCAAGCGGGTTCTGATCACCGGCGCGGGCAAGGATCGCGGCCTCGGACAGGCGTTCGCGCTGGCGGCGGGGCTCAATGGCGCGGCCAAAGTCGGAGTGCATTTCCATAGCAGCTACGTCGATGCGTTCGACCTCGTTGCGGAGTTGCGCAAGGAGGGCGTCGATGCGTTCCCGGTGCATGCGGACGTCACCAACCTTGGCGACTTGTGGGCGATGCGCAGCTACGTAATCGAGCAGATGGGGGGATCGCCGCCGAACCTGCTGATTTGCAATTCGGGGCTGACGGAAAACGGCTATGCGTTCGGGCGCGCGCTGCGGACGATACCGGACGAGCAGCCGGCGGTGCGGCGGGCGCGGGTGCGGCAGCACTTTATCGATAGCCTTGAGCAATCGCGAATCGTGCTCAATACGAAGATCGATGGCTTCCTCGCGATGACGCATCTGTGGGCGGGCGAAGCGGTTTATCATGAGGAGCCGCTGCAACTGGTGTACGTGTCGTCGCGGATGGCGATCGATCCGGGGGCGCAGGTGCCCGGCTATGCGATCAGTAACTGGGCGGTGCTGCAACTGCCCAAGGTGCTGGCGATCAATCTAGGGCGCAACGCGAAGTTCGTCAGTGCGATGAATATCCTGCCGCCGTTTATCCGCACCGGAATGACCGACGAATACGCGGAAAATCCGGCGGTGTTCGGACGCTGGCAGACGCGGATGCTGGAAACGCACGAGACCGCGGAGGCGTTCCTGCGCTTGTTGACGCGGCCGCTCGCGGAACTCGACCAGGGCAACTTCGAGATTATCGTGGACGGGCAGCCCGACGACATCCGCTTGAGCTGGAAGAAGGTGCATCTGGATCTGCGGGAGGAAGCGATGGGGTGAGGCAGAGATCGAAGAACGAAGAACTTTGATTTTTTCTGAAACCTCAGTGAGGTTTCAGACTTCCCGTTGGGTTTGACGCTCGCGATGCTCGGGGAGCAGTTCTTCGCGCGTCGTTATGATCCTGGTACAGGTTTGTTTGGCCTCTCCGTTCGTTGTGATTTGCTCAAAATGTGAAGCTCAATTTTGCTAGATCAACGACTCTTCCAAATGGGAAGTATGAAACCTCACTGAGGTTTCAGAAAAAAACCACAATTCTTAGTTCCTTGACCAACCTCCCGTAACTATCCCTTCAAAACAGTGAGCGCTGGATGGGCGCGGCGAGGAGTTCGGGGCCTTCGTTGCGGACGTCGTTGACGGCGGGCGACACCGGCTGCAGATCGAGAAGATCCTCGGCGGCGGGGATGAGCATCCGCTTGAGCGTGAGCGGATGGGCCTCGCGCGGATTCATCCAATCGTCGGCGTCGCGATCGGAGAGAATCACCGGCATACGATTGTGCACCGCGGCCATCGTGGAGTTGGCGGCGCAGGTCAAAATCGTGAAGGTAGTTTCGGCGGCGCCGGCGGCGGGTTTCCACACTTCGTAGAGTCCCGCAAAGAGTAGCAACTGGCGGTCGCGCCGGCGTATCCACAAGGGTTGGCGCGCGGTGCGCGGCCCGGTCCATTCGTAAAAGCCGTCGGCCGGCACGACACATCGGCGCTGTTCGAAAGCCTGGCGGAAGGCGGGAGTGGACTCGATGCTCTCGGATTTGGCGTTGATGTGATTGGCGGCGCGGCTCGCATCCTTGGACCAATACGGCACCAGGCCCCATCGCGCGGGCAGGATCGCGCGATTCTCGTAGCGCGCGACGACCACGAACCACGGCTGCGTCGGCGCGATATTGTAGCGCGGAGCGTAGTCGGCGAGCGCACCCGCGGGCACGCCGAGGCGCGCCTCGACCAGGTTTCGATCGCGCTCGGTCAAGGTGAAACGACCGCACATAGTGGGGGGATTATAGTCGATCCGATGGTGGATAGCGTTGGCCGATGGCCTTGATTAGAACGTTGGGCAGGGGAGGGGCCGATGCCTAACAAAGTTCTGATTGTTCATGGCTGGAGTGACAACGCGGATTCCTTTCAACCGTTGAAGAAGTGGTTGATTGCGCACGGACGCCAGCCCACCGACATCTTTCTGAGCAACTATGAGTCGATGCAGGACGACGTCACCTTCGACGACCTCGCGGCGGGTCTGCAGGCGCGGTTGGAAACGCTGGTCGAGGCCAAGAAGATCAAACTGGAGCCCTTTTCCTTCGACGTCATCGTGCATTCGACGGGCGGGCCGGTGGTGCGCCATTGGCTGCACTATTACTTGACGGAAGTGTTGAAGGGGAATCCGAATGCGAACCCGATGTCGCAGTGTCCGATCCAGCGGCTGATCATGCTGGCGCCGGCGAACTTCGGATCGCGGCTCGCCGCGGAGGGGAAAACTCCGCTGGCGAAATTGTTCAAGGGCGGCGTGTCGCACGGCTTCGAAACCGGGACGCTGATTCTGAACGGATTGGAGCTGGGCAGTCCCGACCTATGGAAAATGGCGCACGACGACCTGTTCTCCGACCGCGCGTTTTATCCGTGCGTACCGGGCAACGGCCCTTTCGTGTTTATCCTCTCGGGCACGGCGACCTACGGCAATCTGAAGGGATTCGTTGCCCACGGCGCCAATGAAGACGGTTCCGACGGGACCGTGCGGGCGAGCGCGGCGTCGCTCGACAGTATCAAGATAGAACTCGACTTCAGGCAGGCGCAGGGCACGCTCTCGATGCGGCGGCAGCTTAATCAGCCCTTCGCGTTCAAGCTGGTTGCGGGCAAGAATCATTCGGGGATAGTGCCGCGCGATGCCAACGATCCGAGCCATCCGACGTTCGCTATCCTGACGGAGTGTTTCGCGATTAACGATGCGCCGGGGTACCAGCAACTGGGGGACAAGTTCGCCGCGGAAAACGCTGCGTTCTATGGGCATCAGGCAACAGTCGCGACCGATTCGCGGGTGCACGCGTATCAGCAATTCGTGATGCATCTGATCGACGAAATGGGGAACGACGTGCGCGACTATAGGGTGGATTTCCACGTCATCGATCGCACCATCACAGTGAGTTCGCTGGACGACGCGAATCTCGCCAAACTGCAGCGATATCAGGATTTGACAGAGCGCCTGCAGAAAAATGTGATCGTCGATGTGGAGCCGCACGGGGTAAATCCGAGCTACCGGACTTTTTTCATCAATATCGACGCACTGCGCGAGTTGCAGGCCGAAATCGATCGAAGAAATAAGGCGGGGGGCGAAGAAATCTATATCGCGATGAACCTCGACGCGATCGGACCCACCGCGAATCTCACGTACAACACCGACAAGCTCGGTTACATTCGGATACCGACGAATTTTTCGACCAATGTCGCAGGGCGCAATGCGAATTTCTTTCATGCCAACACGACGACGCTGGTCGAGATTACGATTAGCCGACTGGCTGACGACGAGATCTTCAAGATTCTGTTCGATACGAATTGATCGCGTCGCAGAATGAGCGAAGGTGAGGCTCTAACGACGACGGGCGGGCGGCTCAAGGAGATGACGGCGGCCCCACGCGGCGGAGGGCTAATTTGGCGCCGGCAAAGTGCACTCGCGCACAGATTATCCTTGACGATTGCCGCCCGAGTCCATTAGCTTCGGACACAGCAGCGACAAGTTGTGCTTGTAACGACGGGCGCCGGTTTACGGCGGGGCGGAATCGAATGGGCGCGATCCGCTACCGCGAGCCGCCGTCGCCAGTTTATGACGGTTAAACTGGAGAAATCCGCGGGTATCCGTGGTGCTCGCATTGCGAAACTTTTCAATCGGCCGCACGCGGCCGCACGCCCGCGAGGGAGACCAACTCGATGTCCTACGATCTATTAATCAAGAACGGGACGGTGGTGGACGGAACCGGCGCGGCATCGCGGCGCGCGGACGTCGGAATTGCCAACGGGCAGATCGCCGAGATCGGTAAAATCACCGAAGGCGCGAAGAAGACGATCGATGCGTCCGATCTGATTGTGTCGCCGGGCTTCGTCGATCCGCACACGCATTACGATGCGCAGATCTGCTGGGACCCCTACATCACGTCGTCCTCATGGCATGGCGTGACCACGGTGATCATGGGCAATTGCGGCGTCGGCATCGCGCCGTGCAAGCCGGAAGTGCGCGAGATCGCGGCGTGGGACCTGGTCAACGTCGAGGCGATTCCGTTCGACGTGCTGAGCAAGGGTATCAAGTGGGAATGGGAAACCTTTCCCGAATACATGGATGCGGCGGCCAAGCGCGGCAGCGGCATCAATCTGGGCTTTCTCGCGCCGTTGACGCCGTTTCGCCATTACGTGCTCGGCGAAGAATCGATGGAGCGGGCCGCGACCAAAGACGAAACCGCGAAGATCAAGGCGTTGATCAAGGAAGCGGTGGCGAAGGGCGCGTTCGGGTTTACCACGACCACCGCGCCGCAGCATATCGGCTACAAGGGACGGCCGCTGGCATGCCGTAACGCGAGCACCGACGAATATCGCGCGTACGCCAACGCCCTGCGCGAGTTGGGCCGCGGTGCGATGGAAGTGGCGCTGACCAAGTCGGTCTCGATCATGAGCGAAGAGGAATACGAGTTCCTGGATCTGCTGCTGACCGAGAGCGGACGGCCGGTGACGTGGCTCGCGCTGCTTAATCGCGACGACCTGCCGGAAGCCTGTCAGGACACGCTGCGCCAGGCCGCACCGCTGATCCGTCGCGGCGGCGTGCCGCAGGTGACGTGCCGTCCTTTGATCATCCAGATCGAACTGCGCAATCCGTTTATTTTCGCCAACCTCGCGAGCTGGAACCCGGTCTTCAATCAGCCCAAGGAAGTGCAGGCGAAGATCTATCGCGACAGCAATTTCCGCAACGCCTTCCGCGAGGCGCTCAAGAAGCCCGACATCTTCAGCGGCAAATGGGAGCGGCTGGAAGTTAAAGAAGTCTTCACGCCCTCGATGAAGCCGCTGGAGGGGCGCACGGTCGCCGACATCGCGAAGGAGCGCGGCAAGGATGGCGTCGATACCTTCCTCGACCTCGCGCTCGAAGATGATCTGCAAATCCAGTTCACGATGGCGCTGTTTAACGCGAACGAGGATCGCATTCCGGAACTGATCAGCGATCCGCGCACGCTGGTGGGACTCTCGGACGGCGGCGCGCACGTCGATATGCTGTGCGACGCGGGCTACGCGACGTACATGCTGGGGACGTGGGTGCGCGAGCGCAGCGCGATGACGCTGGAGCGTGCGATTCAGCGCATCACCTCGGAGCCGGCCGATTACTTCGGCATCAAGGGTCGCGGGCGCTTGTCGCCGGGGATGGCGGCCGACGTCGCAATCTTCGACTACAATACGGTCGGTTCGGCGCGGCGCGGCGAGATGCGCAGCGATCTCCCGGGCGGCGGACGGCGCCTGGTGATGCCGGCGAGCGGTATCGAATACACGGTCGTCAACGGCGAAGTCCTGTATGAGCATGGCAAGGTCAGCGGCGGACTGCCGGGCCAGGTATTGCGTTCGGGCAACGCTTAAGCGATGCGAGATGCTCCGGTCGGGTGACGCCCGATCGGAGTGTCGAGATCGCAGAGCGCAGCAGAGAATTGTCGAGGAATTCAAAATTATAGTTTCTTCTGAAACCTTTAAAAGGTTTCAGACTTCCTACTTGGCGGGAGTGAAGTGCTCGGTTCCTGGTAGCTTAAACTCAGGCGGCATCGTGGCCGCGGTTGCCAAGATATCGCTCGTGCCCAACCCAACGGGAAGCCTGAAACTTCGCTGAGGTTTCCGAAAAAAATAAAAGTTTTGCATTCCGCAACAGCAGCGTCTTGATTGTCTCCAGAGGCGAGGACGATGGCACAGAATTTCACGATTTGCGTAGGTACGGTCGGCGCCGGCGTATGGTTCAGTCCCGACGGCGGCGATCATTGGCGGCGCAGCAAGATGGACCTGCCGTTCCATGCGGAACCCGGCGAGGTCCAGATCCGCTCGCTGTCGGTGTCGCCGCACAACCCGCATCATCTGCTGGCGGGATCGGAGGCCGGGCTCTATCGCAGCGAGGATAACGGTGCGACCTGGAAGCTGATCGAATCGCCGATGGACGGGTCGCAGATCTGGTCCACGGCATGGCATCCGACGAACCCGAAGATCATCCTGGCGGGGACCAAGCCGCCGGCGGTTTACCGATCGAAGGATAGCGGCGCGAGCTGGGAGAAACTGTCGATCCCGATCGTAGAGAAATGCCTCGCCGGTGCGCCGAAAGTTACCAACATCCTGTTCGATCCGCGCGACGAGAAATCGGTCTTCGTCGGCGTCGAAATCGACGGTGTGTATCGCAGCCGCGACGGCGGCGATACGTGGACGCATCTGCCGGCGCTGGGCCCCAAGGAGCTCAACGGCGACATCCACGGGCTCGCGTTCAGCCCGGGGCCGGAGCCAAAACTGCTCGCGACAACGCCGGACGGCATCTGGAGCAGCGTTGATGAGGGTCAGACGTGGTCGCTGCACGGTTTCCCGCGCTTCAGCGATCGCGACGCGATTTCGTATTGCCGCGGAGTGGCGCTGAAGCCGGACGATCCCGATACGATCTTCGTCGGCAACGGCGACTTTATCCCGGGCAAGCGCGGTGCGATTCAGCGCACCACCGACGGCGGACGCAGCTGGGCGGCGGCGAAGCTGCCGGACGAGCCCAATTCGGTCATCTACTGGCTGGCGACGAATGCGGCGAATCCCGACGTGGTCGTCGCCAACAGCCTGCACGGCTACGTCTATGTCAGCGCGGACGCGGGCGAATCATGGAGCAAAGTGCGGCGCGAATTCGGCGAAATCCGCGCGCTCGCATGGGTCCCCAACTAGCTTTGTGACCAAGGTGGTGACTTAACCACGACGGTTAGGTCACCACCCGATCATTGACCCATTCCTGATCGCTTTCACTTAGTTCGCGCACGCTCAAGTCGTGAAATATCAGCGGTACCCCGAGCATCGCGAGGGTCAAACCCAAAGGGAAGTCTGAAACCTCGGCGAGGTTTCAGTTTCCTGAAAAATTACAAGTTCCTTTCCCTACAACTTTCCTTCAGTCTTCCCGCGCCTGACTCCGATCTCTGCTACCGCGCGAACCCGCGCTGATTCGCGCGTCTTGGCCGGTTCGGCAGGGTCGCGTAGGCTTGGCGTTATGGACGAAAACGCCATCACAAATCACGTCAATCGGCTGTGGGACGAATCGATCGTCCCGGAGTTGAAGGAATATATTCGAATCCCTAACAAGTCCGTCGCGTTCGACCCCGAATGGGCCGAGCATGGGCACATGAATCGGGTGGTCGCGCGCTTCGAAAAGTGGGCGCGCGGTCAGCCGATCAAGGGTCTCACGCTCGAGGTGGTGCGATTGCCCAAGCTCACTCCGCTCATTTTTATTGAGATTCCGGGCGATGCGCGCGAGACGATTCTGCTCTACGGACACCTCGACAAGCAGCCCGAGATGTCGGGATGGCGCGAGGGTCTCGATCCGTGGCAGCCGGTAATCGAGGGCGATCGGCTTTACGGTCGCGGCGCGGCTGACGACGGTTACGCGTTGTTCGCGTGTCTGACGGCGATCGGCGCGCTGCAGGCGCAGGGCGTGCCGCACGCGCGTTGCGTGATCGTGATCGAGGCTTGCGAGGAGAGCGGCAGCTTCGACCTGCCGCCGTATATCGAACATCTGGCGCAACGGATCGGAACTCCGGGACTGGTAATCGCGCTCGACTCCGGATGCGCCAACTACGACCAGCTTTGGTGCACGACTTCGTTGCGCGGGCTCGCGGGTGGCACCTTGAAGGTCGAGATGTTGACCGAGGGCGTACACTCCGGCGACGCGGGCGGCATCGTGCCGTCAACCTTTCGCATCGCGCGGCAGCTTCTGAGCCGGATCGAAGAAGAGGATTCCGGGCACATCATACCGCTCGAGTTTTATACGCATATTCCTGATCCGCGGCGGCGGCAGGCCGAGGCGGCGGCTGCTGCGATTGGCGAAGTCATGTACCGCCGCTTTCCGTGGATGGGCGAGGCCGGGCCGATCGACACCGACCTGACCGAACTGGTACTGAATCGCACGTGGCGGCCGGCGCTCGAAATCGTCGGCGCGGACGGACTGCCGGCGGCCGGCAATGCGGGCAACGTGCTGCGCCCGCTGACAGCGCTCAAGCTATCGCTGCGGCTGCCACCCGATTGTGAAGCCAGAGAGGCGTCGGCGAAACTGAAGAGTTTGCTCGAGGCCGATCCTCCGCATGGAGCGCGCGTAACCTTCGAGACCAACTGGGCCGCCAGCGGATGGGATGCGCCGGAAATGGCGCCGTGGCTGGAACGATCGCTGGAGGCGGCTTCGCGCAGTTACTTCGGCAAACCGGCGGCGTACATGGGTGAGGGTGGGACGATTCCATTCATGGGGATGCTGGGCGAGCGTTTTCCTGAGGCGCAGTTTCTCATCACGGGGGTCCTGGGTCCGCAATCCAACGCGCACGGCCCCAACGAATTCCTGCACATCCCGACGGGCAAGCGGTTGACCGCATGCGTGGCGCGAGTGATCGCGGATCAACTGGCGGCCAGTGGCGCGAAATGATTAAGGATTTCCTACCGGCGGTGCGGCTAGCGCCAGACGCTATGGGCGACGTCGGCGACCAGCCGCAGCTTCCTTTCCTGCATCGCAGCGTCAACCGGATTGCCCTTGATGCCGGATGCGAAACCGCATTGCGTGGAGAGCCCCATCTGATCGTGCGGGAAGTACTTGGACGCCTCGGCGATGCGCGAGCGCAACTCCTCGGCCGATTCGAGCCGATTCTTCTTGGTCGAGACCAGTCCGAGGACGACGAAGCTATCGCGCGGGACGTCGGCGAGCGGTTCGAAGCCCCCGGAACGGCGATCATCATACTCGAGCAGGAAGCCCGAATAGTTACGGACCCGTCCGAACACCGCCTTGGAGATGGATTCGTAACCGCCGCTGCTCAACCAGCGGCCGTCGTTGTTGCCGCGACACAGATGGAGGCCGAAGCGGATGCCGGGAGCGTCGGCTAGCGAGTTGATCAAGTCCACGCCGTCCGTGAGGATGCGCTCGGGCGAGATGCCGTTGGCCTCGAAGACCGCGTGGCGGGCAGTCGGATCGACCAGGATTGCGAGTTCAGGGGCGTCGATCTGGATATATTCGCAGCCGAGGCGCTGTAGTTCGCGGATTTCCTCGCGGATAACCTCGGCCCCGTCGGCGAAGAGGTCGAAGGGATCGCGATAAACGGCGCGCGACTCTTCCTGTGACCAGAACATAAAGAGCATGAGCGGACTCGGCAGCGTAACTTTCAGCGGTGTCTCGGTACGGGCGCGTGCGAAGCTGAACTCCTCGCAGACCAGAGAGCGTCGGCGGCGCAAGCGCCCGGTCACGGCCAGACCCAAAGTCAATTCCTCGACGTGGCCGTCATCCTCGCGCCAGGGTTTGGCGAGAGCGGTGGTCCGGGTGAGCCCTTCGGTGGTTTCGACCAGAGAGCCGAGGAAGCTCAGGCGGCGCTGCTCGCCGTCGTTGACGACGTCGAGGCCGCAGCGCTCTTGCAAGGCGATCGCTTCGGTTACAGCGCGATCCTCCATCTTCTTATATGCAGCCACGGACGACTCGCCGCGTCTGAGCGCCTTACGCGCGTCGATTAGCCATGTGGGACGCAGCAGAGATCCGATCGTATCGGCGCGAAAGACTGACGTTGACATGGCGCTTACCTCCGCAACTCCGAAGACCCTCCAGATAGGATCGCGGGCATAAAAAAGGCGTCACCCGGTAGGCAACGCCCGATAACCGTCCGCTCAGGAGGTCTAGTGTTTCGGTTCGATCCTTTTGCCGTAGGTGACTTCGCCCTTATCGACGCGCAGGCTGAAGCCACATTCAGGGTTGGTGCAGGCCCACGCTTTGAAGATGACCGAAGCGCCCTCCTGCCCATAATCAGAGAGAGGAATCAACGTGCCATCATTGCACTTTTGGCACTTCGGCAACTCCATCACCCAGCCTCCTTGACTGATCGCAATCAGCCCCAAATGCAACCTATCGGACCGTATATTCTAAATCAATGAGCGATCCCTCGGGGTCGTCGGGCTGCCTTATGGATGCCATAGGCGCAGATCCAGCGCGTCGTGGTCATCGAGTTCGTCCTCGCGCGAGCAAATCATCGAGGAGGTTGGCCGTATGCAGATGAGGTTGGCCGTGCGCAACGCGGACCGCGCTCTAATCGGGATAATGTACGACTTCAAGCTTGAGGCCATCGGGATCGGTGAAAAAGACCGAATAATAGCCGGGGCGATAGTTGTATTCGCGCGGCGGATCGAGAATTCGCCCACCGTGCGAGGAGATGCCGCGGGCGAGTTCGTCGATCTGTTCGCGACTCTCGGCGCGAAAGGCGATTTCGCGCAGACCGACACGGCCCTTGTCGAAAGTGAGATGGCGGTGGGGTTCGTCGGAAGGGGAGACCCAGAGGCTGCCGCGTTCCCCGTAGTACCCGGTCATCTGCGAGGGTTCGGTGAAGGCTTCCGAACCCGGATACCCAATCTTCGGCATCAACCAGCCGTAAAAACGGACGGCCTTTTCGTAATCGTTGGCGTTGATCATCAGGTGGTCGATGCCGCTGCGCATGGTCTCGTCCTCCCTTCAAGCTAAGCCGACTGCGGTGAGGCAAGCAAATGCAAAAATGAAGCCTCGCCACATCGGCTCGCACTGGAGTATAGCGTTTGCGATGGTCGGTTAGCCTGCGGTGCGGAGACGAAGATCGGCGGCTTCCTTTCGTCCCAGATGGATCGCGACAGTGCCGAAGCCGGTGAGACGATACTTGGCTTCGGCAAAACCGGCATCGCGCATCATCCGGGCAAGCGCGTCGGCATCGGGATGAGTCGTGAGCGATTGGAAGAGGTAGCGATAAGCGGAGTATTTGCGTCCGACCAGCACCCCCAAGAGCGGCACGAAGGTGGCGATGTAGAGGTCGAAGAAGCGCCTCAACGGTCCGCGCGGCGGGGTCAAGTCGAGGCATACCAGGCGACCGCCCGGCCTGAGCACGCGGCACAATTCGCGAAAGGTTGTATCGAGATCGGCGACATTGCGCAGCATGAAGCCGTTGACGATGCAGTCGAAGGTGGCATCGCGAAACGGCAGGGCCATCGCGTCTCCGGTGGCAAAGACGGCGCGGCCAGCGCTATTCGAGGCGGCGCGCTTTTTCACCGCAGTCTCGACCATCGAGTGGCAGAAATCGACGCCGATCACATTGGAGGCGCCCGCCCGCGTGAGTTCGAAGGCGAGTTCGCCGGTACCGGTGGCGATATCGAGTGCGACCGCGCCGGCTGGTTCGGCCATAGCAACCGTCGTGCGACGCCATCGCCGATCCAGTCCGAGCGTCATCAGCGTGTTGACGAGGTCGTAGTGCGGGACGATGGTCGCGAACATGTCGCGGATGCGGCGCGCCTTGCCGCGATCGGGAGTAGATGTTGCGACTGCGGTGGCTTTCATCGCGGTCGGGCGAGCGCGGCTCGCATGATGAATGACGTGCTACCGACGCGATTGGTGATCTCGGCGACGGTCGCGAAGCCCATACGTTCGTACAGCGCCTTGGCCGGATTATTCGAACGCACGCTGAGTGCGATAGCCGGATAGATTGCGGCCGCCGAATGCATCAAGCGCGCGATCATCTGGGTGCCTGCACCGCGGCCGACATAGGCGGGAGTCACGGCGATCGCGAGCTCGGGAGTGGCGGCATCGACGAAGCGGTGGAGGGGCCAGCCGGCCGGCATCGTGCGAATCCATGCGGCCCCAGCATTGGCACGAGTAGCAGCGTCGATCGCGATCACGCCGAGGTCGCCGGGACGGCCGTAGCCTTCGACGTATGGTGCCAGCAGTGGATTGCCGTGAGCGGACTCGAGTGATTCCCCGCCTTCGTCCATATGTGCGGCATAGTACAGCATCTGCCACAAAAAGGGCTGATCGCTGGCGACGGCGGGGCGAATTTCGTAGGTCATCGGGAGAGTCGCGCCGCCGGCTGAGTCGCCGAGCATGGATATTCGAGGACGACAGCGAACATCACTCCTATGCTACAAGTGCTGAGTGGATGCACCAACAGTAGTCGATTAGGCAGGTTCCAGCGGTCGAGCAGGAGTTACTGATAATGGCTGAAACTCAGACAGGCGAATTTCTGCGACCGGGCGCGGCTGAACGGATTTTCAATCGAGTATTTGGCTGGATGGTGGGCGCGGGGATCGGATTGCGCCATTACAATCTGCTGCAGGTTAAGGGCCGCAAAAGCGGCACGATCTATTCGGCGCCGGTCGATGTACTGTTCGTTGGCGATCGCAAGTTCCTGGTTTGTCCGCGCGGGCGTGCGCAATGGGTTCGCAATGCGGAAGCGAGCGGGCAGGTCTGGCTCAAAAAGGGCAGCGCACGCAACCGGTATGCAATTCGAGCGGTACCGGAGAGCGACAAGCCCGAGCTGCTCCGGGAATATCTCGATCGGTTCAAGCTCTTCGTGCAGCGCTATTTCCCGGTACCGGCGGGGTCGCCATCGAGTGCCTTCGTCGAGATCGCGGGGCGTTACCCGGTGTTCGAACTGCTCGCATCGGACGAAGCTTCCAACCGTTGAGGCGACGCCGCCAGATAATCTTAATGAAACATTAGCGTCATTCGTTCGTCTAATACTTCATCCGATGCTCGCGTCCTACGAACGATATCGAACGCTAGAGAGGCTGTCCCCAGGAGTCGAGGAAAGCCAATTCCTTGACTGGACGGCGGGTGATCGAGCCGTGGCCGCGCAACATTGGGTAACCGATCGGAATCGCGGCAGCCGTACCCCATGGAGCGGGAATCGCCAGGAGTTCGACGACTTCCGGTTCGCATGCGCACAGCAAGGTGGTCAAAACGCATCCGAGGCCCTCGGCCCGGCACGCGAGCAGCAGATTCTCGACGGCGGGGTAAACCGATCCGCCGCCGACCACCGACACACGAGACAAGCCGGAATCCGTGATGGCCATCTCGGCCGGATTGAAGCAAAAGATGGCAATGACGGGGCTTTGACCGAAGTGCGCGCCAAGGTAATCGCCGGCTCCGAGTATTCGTTCCATGCGCTCGCGTGCGCCCGCTTCGAGAGTGGCGAGGCCGGCGCGATAGCGCGCAGCGAATTTGGTCCATTGCGCGGCGTAGAGCGCTCCGAGACGTTCCTTGCGCGCGGGATCTTTAACGACGACGATGCGCCAAGGCTGCCGATTACCGCCGGTCGGAGCCCAGGTCGCGGCTTCGAGCACTCGGTTCAAGACTTCGTTCGGTACGGGATCGGGGCGCAGCCTTCTAACGGCGCGCAACGTACGCATCGCTTCATAGATACCGATTTCTGCCATCTGGGACTCCTTGACGGATAGTTGAGGGCTGACAGAGAGTATTAAGCGAACCGGAGGCAAATGAGAAGGTTGAAGATAACGTTGCACCAAGAACATCCAGATAGGACTATTAGCTAGTGCAAACGTCTGGTATTGAGTCAAATTAGCTAAAGTATTAAGGTCTCAGGCGACAAGCTGAAAGTCTGAAGAGGCATCTGCGATGTTTATCCATTTCGATGCGGACAAAGGGGCCGAGTGCGACAACTGCGGAGAGCGCGGGAC
Source organism: Binataceae bacterium (SeqCode) (assembly GCA_036489375.1). GTDB lineage: Bacteria > Desulfobacterota > Binatia > Binatales > Binataceae > JADMIL01. The sequence continues at coordinate 15,100 of DASXFX010000211.1, forward strand.
CATAATGCACATGTCGGTGGTGCGCATAGATCACTCGGTCAACCTCTGTCTCATATGCTTCGGAGCGATGGCGCAGGCGCTCAGCGTTGCTTCGGAAAAGCTTAATCTCAATCGCACGTCTTTGAAGTGCTGAAGAAAGCGAGGCGCGAACAGACTAATCGAGCGCGAAAAGTCACAAGCGCCGAGTGGCTATAGCTTTACTTTTGGAAATCTTTCGCGCATCCAGGCGACGAACTTTTCGGGGACGGCCATCGTGGATAGCCGTCCTTGCCGCACCAACGCCCAATCGTCGAATTTCTTTGAGGACTTGATCTCGGCAAGCGTGACCGGTTCGAGTCGTCCCGCAAATTCCAGATCGACCACCGCAGATTTCGGATTTTTCGCGTCGTCGCGCGCTTTCGATTTGACATCCGCGAAACCGACGATGCTCGAAACGCCGCCGCTGTGATAAATGAAGACGCGATCGCCTGGCTGCATCTCGCGGATGGTGCGCACCGCTTGCGCATTGGTGACGCCGTCCCAAGTAGTGCGCCGGTCGCGTTCGAGGTCGTCGATTGAATAGGTACTGGGCTCGGTCTTGGCGAGAAAGTAGTTCATTGGCACACCCCCCTGGATCGTGATTCGGGGTAAATCTAACACAGGCGAAGCCGACTCTCGCGATCGCGTAAGCAGAAACTCTTATGCCGGAACTACCGGACGTTACCGTATATGTGGAGGCGCTGCGCGCGCGTATCACCGGGTCAAGACTCGAGCAGGTACTGGTAAAGTCGCCGTTTTTGCTGCGCTCGGCCGTTCCTCCGCTGTCCGCTACGCAAGGCAAAAAAGTGATCGAGGTGCGGCGCCTCGGCAAACGAATTGCGATTGGTTTCGAGGACGATTTGTGGCTCGTGATGCACCTGATGATCGCGGGCCGGCTACATTGGGGTACAACGGCGCCGAAGGCGGGTGGCAGAAATCTGCTCGCCATTTTTACCTTCGATAACGGCTGGTTGTGGCTGACGGAAGCCGGGACGCAGCGAAGGGCGTCGCTCCACGTGCTTGCGGGCGAGCCAGAATTGAGGACGCTCGACGCCGGCGGTATCGAGCCTTTAGAGGCCAGTCTCGAGGAGTTCACCGAAGCGTTGCGGACGGCGAATCACACGCTGAAGCGATCGCTTACCGATCCGCACATTTTCAGCGGCATTGGCAATGCGTACTCGGATGAGATTCTGCATCGAGCGCAACTCTCGCCGATCGCGATGTCGCAGAAGCTCACTGCGGCGGAAGTCGAGCGGCTATACGAGGCGACGCGCACGACGCTGATGGATTGGACCGAGCGCCTGCGGGTCGATGCGGCCGGCGCGTTCCCCGAAAAGGTAACCGCCTTTCGTGCGGAGATGGCGGTTCACGGCCGCTACGGCGAGTCCTGCCCGCGATGCGGTTCCAATATTCAGCGGATTCGCTACGCGAGCAACGAGACTAACTATTGCGCGACGTGCCAGACCGGTGGCCGATTACTTGCCGATCGCGCGCTCTCGCGCTTGCTGCACCAGGACTGGCCGCGAACGCTCGACGAACTCGAAGCCCTCAAGCGCCGCTAAGTGGGACGACCATTCGATCGATCTGAGGTCAGCCGGCGGCGCTAATGCAAATGACGAACAGGCTCGAACGTACACAGCGATTAACGCGATCGCTGCCACCAGGGCCGACTACTCACTCTGAAATCAGCCGGTGAACGTCGAATTGCAAGTCCGATCGGAGAGGGTTCGACGGCTGCGAAGTCGAAGGGGTTTGAGCCAGGGCTTCGAGCGAGCGACTAAATGACCGTCGATACACCAAGCGGGCTGCGCCAAAGCCTGCGACGCATTCGTTGCCTACTTCGCCAGCACTTCATACGGCCGCATCATCTCGTTGTCCTCGTGGTCGAGATTGTGGCAATGCCACACGAAACGGCCTGAGTAGCCCTCGAACTTCGCGATAATCCGAGTGACCATTCCGGGATCGGCGCGCACAGTGTCTTTCCAACCCATCTCATTCGGCTCGGGCGGTACCACCGGTCCGGTGTATCTGAGCGTGTTGTGCATCGAGTAGGAGAACTTATCGAATTTCCGGCGGTCGAGGATTTGAAAGCGGACCAGATGAAGATGGATCGGGTGCGCGTCGTCGGTGAGGTTGATCAGATTCCAAATCTCGGTGGTGCCGAGTACGGGGTTCTCAGTAATCGGTTGGTGCCAGTAGGTAGCATTCAGCAGTAGCAAGATCGTTTCACCGGCATCGTCGTCATATTCATTAAGGGTAAGCATCCGCGTCTTGACGGCGGAGGCTTCGGGCGTCCTTTGGATCGGCCGCAAGCTCGTGGGCATCGCGCTAGAATCTTTAGTGGCCTTGTTGGAGACACGAAACTGCATTACCGGAACAGTATTGTCACGCAGGATTATGCGCTCGCCGCGAAATTCCTTGAAATCGATGATCAAGTCGGCGCGCTCAGCGGGTACAATGAATAGCCGTTTGAGTTCTACCGGAGCAGAGAGCAGCCCCTGATCGGAACCGATTTGATGAAAGGGCATTTTGTTCGACAGGGACAGCAAATACTGCCGCGCATTCGAGGCGTTGAGCAAACGGAAGCGATACTTACGCGGCTCCACATCAAGGAACGGCATGATTCTGCCGTTGACGAGATAAATATTTCCGAAAAATTCAGGAATCCACGGCGCGTCGGGCTTACCCGACGTCGGATAAAGGAGTTGGCCGGCTTTGTCCAACATCCTGTCGCAGATCGTCAACGGAATTTCATACTCGGCGCGTGGAAGATTCAGCGCGTCCTCGGCGTCGCTGCGAATGAGATACAGACCGAACAGACCCGCGTAGATATTGAGACGGTTAATACCCATCGCGTGATCGTGGTACCAGAGCATCGCCGCTTCCTGAGCATTCGGATAGTAGTAAGTCGCGGATTTCCCCGGTACGTACCAATCCTCCGGATAGCCATCGCTCTCGGGCGGCGCCTTCGCGCCATGAAGGTGCACTACTGCTCTTACCTGGGGCTCGCCTTTCGCGCCATGGAGGCGATAGTCAATCGGCAGGAAATGTTTTGCCGGCAGGTCATTGACCCATTCGATCATTAGAGCGTTCCCGCCAGTCGTCTGAATCGTTGGACCGGGAACGCTCGCGCCATAACCCCACAATCGGGTTGGCTTCAAATCGCGATGCAGTCGATGGACGAACTCACGCATCGTCACGCGATAGTACGGAATCTTGAGGCGCGAATTCGCCGGGCTCGGACGAAGTCCGTCAGGCCGAAGAATCGGCGGAATCGGCAGTACATCGACGAAGGGAGTGAGTGTGCTCGCGTCGATAGCAGTCGGAGTCGCCGGCATTTCGTGAGAGTAGGCGGAGCGCGGCAGCAGCAGTGACGCACTCGCGAGGCCGGTCTGTTTCAGAAATTGTCGACGTGAAATTCGCAACTACACCGCCAGCTAATCAGGATTGGCGTAGTATGAACGGCCGTGCCACAGGCATCCACAATTTCAGCGTGACGTAACACAAATTTAACGGACGCGCGTCGAATTGGAGCAGGCTCCTTGCCCGTTTGCGTTCGCGCAAACTAGGATCGTAGCGAGTTTCTGCTTCAAGCGAGCGCCGAGTAATTTAAAAAGCTCATTTGAAACCGGTGTATCCGCATTACGTCCTGGGTCCTCAGGAAGACAAAGCTCCTGGCAATTAAAAATGAATACGAATGCCGTGCCACACGATGGTGCTGATCACGCCATCGCTTCAGATCGATTCGATCGCCTGTTCTGGAAGCGCCTCTGGCGGCTGATCCGCCCATATTGGTCCTCCGAAAGACGCCTTCGGGCTTTCGCACTGATTATAGCCATGACCGTACTGAGTCTCGGCACGGTCGGAATGCAGGCCATCTTCAGCTACGTATCGCGCGACTTGATGAATGCGCTGCAGGCGAAGGATGCTGCACGGTTTCATCATTTACTGATGTTGTTTGTCCTCTGGATCATCTTGTTCGTCCCCATAGCCGCCATCTATCCGTATCTCACCGGACTCCTTGGGATTGACTGGCGGGAATGGACGACCGAGTCCTTTGTTCGAAAAATGCTGCGGCACAACTCGCTCTACCACATCATGCGTGATCACACGGTGGATAATCCGGATCAGCGCATCAGCGAGGACGTCAATAGTTTCACCAGCGGCGCGCTCAATTATTCGATGACGGTGCTGCAAGCGATCGTAACGGCGATGACGTTTTTTGGCATTCTGTGGGCTATTTCGCGATCGCTCGCCCTAAGCTTGATCGGTTATGCAGTATTAGGCACCTGGCTCGCGATCGTCATTGGCCGCCGGCTAGTGGTGATCAACTTCAATCAGCAACGATTCGAGGCCGACTATCGCTTCGCCTTAGTCCACGCGCGCGACAATGCGGAAGCGATCGCGTTATACGATGGTGCGCGTGATGAAGCTCATCAACTGCACCGACGGTTTGCGCGAGTCGTTAGCAACTTCAAGCTCCTCATCCTGTGGCAGCGTCACTTGACCCTCTACACTGCTGCTTTCGACAACGCCGCCGGCTTGGTTCCATATTTTGTGCTGGCGGCGGCTTACTTTTCCGGGCATTTCCAGTTGGGCGAATTCACCCAGGCGGCCTATGCCTTCTCGGTGCTTCAGGGTTCGCTCTCATTGGTCGTCGATCAATTCCAGGCGCTCACCGAATATGCGTCGGTGGTTAATCGGCTGGCTGTATTCGACGAGGCTTGCGAAAATGCCGCAAGCGATCAGAGCCACGGTGACCGGCAAATCGAACTGGTCGAAGAAGGCGCGGAAGTGTCACTGGAAGACGTCACGCTGATGACACCCGATTGGTCGCGGACGCTGCAGCAGCATGTCTCGTTTACGGTGGGCCAGAGCGATAGGCTCCTGCTGAGCGGGCCAACTGGCGCTGGCAAGACCTCGCTGATGAGGGCGGTTGCCGGCCTTTGGAGCTTTGGTACTGGACGCATCCTGCGGCCGTCGCGCGAGGAGATCATGTTCATGCCGCAAAAGCCCTACTTGATCCTGGGTACGCTACGGCAGCAGATGCAGTATCCGCACGCCGGCGAGGTCAGCCAAGACACCCTGATGGAAGTGTTGCGCGAAGTCGATCTCGGCCATCTGCCGGAGCAGTTCGGTGGCCTCGATGCCGAAGTCCATTGGGCGGACGTGCTGTCGGGCGGGGAGCAGCAACGGTTGGCCTTTGCGCGGCTCCTGCTCAACCGCCCGCGTTTTGCGATTCTCGACGAGGCCACCAGCGCGCTGGACGTTCACTCTGAAGAGCGCTTGTACGCGCGGCTCGCGCGCGAGGCGATCGCGTATATCAGCATCGGGCACCGGGAGAGCCTGCGCAAATTTCATAACGAGGTGATCGAGTTACGGCTTGTCCTCGAGCCCGTACGCGATGTCGCGGGGCGCGTCAGCACCGATCGTTCAACTTGAAATCGCCTGGACCGCGCACGGCGGAGCGATCGGCTTGGTCAAGCGCGCGATTGGCTGATTGTGCCGCGATCGAATCGCTGGCATCGTCATCTTTCCCGACGCCACCCGCTTCTGCCACCTCGATCCAGATTCTTACCGACAGTAGATTCGCGTTCATGCTCTATTCTTCGGTACCGGCTCCCAGATAAAATCCGCGAGGCGGCACTGGCGATCTGCTTCGACGCCGCGAAGGACTAACGAATGCCCCGGTTCGACACGGTTATTAAGAACGGCATCATCGTTGACGGGACGCGCGCGCCGCGTTATCACGCCGACATCGGAATCAAGGATTGCAAGATCGTCGAAATCGGCAGGCTGAATGCCAGCGACGGTGCGATCGAGATCGACGCTTCTGGATTGGTGGTAGCGCCCGGATTCATCGATTTGCACACCCACTATGACGCTCAGGTCTTTTGGGACCCGCACTGCACGATATCGGGATGGCACGGCGCCACCTCGGTCGTGATCGGTAACTGTGGCTTCGGCTTTGCCCCAGTGCGCCCGGATCAACGCGAGCGCGCGATGTTGACGATGACTCGGCTGGAATCAATTCCGTACGCCTCGATGAAGGCCGGCCTGCCGTGGGACTGGATAACCTTTCCGCAATTCCTCGATAGCCTGGAGCGGCAGCCGCTCGGCGTTAACCTACTCCCCTGCGTTCCTCTGGGCCCGCTGATCACGTGGGTGATGGGAAGTCCTGAAGAGGCCAAGCAGCGAACTCCCACGGCCGCCGAAGAGCGCGAGATCGTCCGCCTCTTCAGCGAAGCGATGGACGCTGGCGGATGCGGCTGGTCGGCGCAGCGCTTGCACCCCAGCGGTCCAGTTTGCCTCCAGCGCGATTACGACGGCACGCCAATGGTCACCGATATGATGGGCGATGAGACCTGCCGCAATCTCGCCCGCGAACTAGGCCGTCGCAACTCGGGATTCATGCAATTGTCGATGGCAACTGCCGATCCCTTTAGCGACCTCCAGGAGATCGAGAAGTTAGCCGAGCTGAGCCGGCGCCCGTTACTCTACCAGGCGCTGGTGTCGTTTGATCGCGAGCCGCAGATTCATCGCTTTCTGATGGCCTGGTTCGACCAATGCCACGCGAAGGGCTTGCGGGTCTATCCGCAGGCTCATACCAACACCACCAGTTTTACCTTTACGCTTGCGGACTGGAATCTGTTTGATGACTCCGACGCCTGGCGCGAAGCGACGCTCGGCAGTGCTCAGGAGCGACTCGCAAAGCTGGGCGATCCGGCGCGCCGGGCAAAACTCAAGGAGTACGCGAACGGTCAGCGCATGGTGACCGGAGATCTCGAAAATTTCGTGATCGAGAAGATCTACACTCCGCGATACCGGGACCTGGAGGGTCTAACCCTGAAGGATTCCGGCGCCAAAATGAACCTGCACATCGTGGACGCGATGCTCGACATCGCGATCGCCGATGAACTTCGGACGGTGTTCGAAGCGCCGCCGCCGCACACCCGTCTCGATTTTCTGAAAGAAGTGGTCAACTATCCCTATACTATCCCCGGCCTCTCGGATGGCGGCGCGCATACCAAATTCTTCTGCGGCGGACGCTATCCAACCGAATTCCTGGCGTCATTTACGCGTGACGAGGGCATGCTCAGCCTGGAGGAAGCACACTGGAAACTGAGCGCGTGGCCGGCGCTGTGTGCGGGGCTTTCGGATCGTGGCGTACTCCGCCAGGGATATGCAGCGGATATCGTCATGTACGATTATCAAAGTTTGGAAATTGCGCCGATCGAGGTTGTCCATGACCTCCCAGGCAACGAATGGCGACGCGTGCAACGAGCGCGCGGGTACCGCTACATAATGGTAAACGGAGAGATCACGTTCGTGGACGGACAACCGACCATGCGCACTCCGGGTTTGCTGCTGCGCAACGGGAGCGGCCTCAAGAGTCCTCAGATGCGCCGCGCGATCTAAATCCGCAAGCAATCGTGTTCGGTTCCATGTAACCGAAAGCTTCACCTTAAGCCTTGCCAGGCAGGTGTTGAGCGCGAAGATGGATTCTGTGATCAAGGCGATCGAAAGCAATGTGCGCCTGATCTTGTCTCGGGTCCTCGCGTAACCCAGGCTGCTTTAAGCCTGGCAACCGAATGAGGCGCATCGCCGCAACCAGGAAGGAGGTCCACTATGTCCGGATCTGTTGCATCACCAGACGTCGTTGCTCAGCTCGTTGAGACCATGCGGAGGCTAGCCGGCTCGCATCCAGGGTTTCGTCCCGTTCACGCCAAGGGAATTGTCTGTTCGGGTACGTTTCGGGCTGCAGCGGGAGCGCGCGCGGTGTGCCGCGCGCCGCATCTACAAGGGCAAGCAGTCCCAACGATAATGCGTTTCTCCAATTCGAGCGGGGATCCAGAGATACACGATGGCCTTCCCAACGCCCGCGCGCTTGCGGTGAAATTTCAGTTGCCCGATGGCAAGAACGCCGACATCCTGGCGCTCCACATCGAAGGGTTTCCCGCGCGGACACCTGAGGAGTTTCTCGCCTTTCTGGGTGCGCAACTACCCGACCCCGTTACCGGCAAGCCTGCGCCCGATGCGGTCCCGCGCTTTCTGGAGAGTCATCCTGCCACACGTGCCTTCATCGAACGTCTCATGCAGAAACCAATTCCGGCCAGCTATGGTCAGGCCTGCTATTTTGGCGAGCACGCCTTTAAATTCACCGCAGCGGATGGCAGCAGCCGCTTCGGCCGCTATCGCTGGGTACCCGAAGCCGGGGAAGCCTATCTCTCCCCTGATGATGCCGGGAAACGCGACCCGAACTTCCTGCGGGAGGAGCTGGACGGGCGCTTGAAGAAAGATCCTGTTGCGTTCCGCCTACTCCTGCAATTGGCTGACGGGAGCGATCCGACAGACGATGCTACCGCCTTGTGGCCCGCGGACCGGCCCTTGGTCGAGCTTGGACGGCTGGAGATCGCGCAAATCTCGGCGACCAGCGCGGCCGATGAGCGCCATCTCGTGTTCGACCCGACTAACGTGACGGACGGTATCGATCTTTCGGCAGATCCGATTCTCTTGGCGCGGTCAGCCGCCTACTCCATCTCGTACGATCACCGCAGCAAGAGCGAGTGAGGGCCGATCGAGATCTCCAGTATCCAGTAATTTAGCTGTCAAAATCGACCTGAAGCCGCCGCCAGGACTGCATGCGGATTGGGTAGTTAGCGAAACTCGACTCCTGTAGCACATGGCGGCGTCATTGAGCTGCATCGATACGGATTCTGAAGATCGCCCGGAATTGCTCGCCCGGACCTACCAGTCGAAGCCCGCGCCCGCTGGTGAGGGCGCTCGTGGGTGCCGTCATCGGTTCAATTGCTATGTAATCCTTGTCCTTGGGTGCGAAAATCTGCGTGTAGTTGTAGCCTTCAAGTAAATCCACGGTGATTTTGCGTGTGGCTCCCGCGATCGTAAACGATGTCCGCTCATCGATGAGGGTGAAGCCATCGTCGAAACTGCGATCATCGAGGCGCTCGCTGAATCCTCTAAAGGGTTCCTCATCACCGGTCGGGATCCCACGACTGTCGAGCAACAGCTTGCGCATCGCGGGCAGTTCCAACAGCCAGTTCGTTCGCGAAAGATCGGGAATCCTGAGATAGGGATGAAAACCGAAGCTCACCGGCACTGAACTCTCGGAAGCGGCCACCAATGTCGTTGTCAAGGTGAGACCGTCGGACTGGATACTTGCGGTCAGCTCAACGTGGTGTCGGAACGGAAAGATCTTAAGAAGATCACTGCTAGACCATTCAAGCCGAGCCGAAACAGAATCCTGACTGGCTTCGGTCACAGTCCACGAGAGTAATGACCACGGCACGCCGTGCATTGGAAGACCATGATCGTCGAGATGCAGAAGTGGCGACGACACATCAAGCTCTACCGATCGGCCCTGAACACGATACCGTGGCTCAGCAAGCCGGTTCGCCCATGGGTGGAGAAACGGGATTCCGGCGGTGCTTCCTCTTGCCGCGGCAGCTTCGAGGTCTTCGACTCGTCCGAGTATCTCGACTCCCCGATGTCGAACCGACGCACCGAGCATTCCGCGGGCTGGTAGGAAAACCGCTTCGAGCTCGCCCGCACGGATCGTGTGGGCGGTTGGGTCCTTTAAGAGATCTGGCGATCGGGGATGCGTTGCCACTGGAAACCCGAACCTGCGTAAACCGGGCCGCCTTCGATGAAGATGCCGCTCAATATATCAAGCACCTATTCCGAGTTCCTATAGTGCGTGCAGAACAACTACAACCTGGCTCACGGCATTTGATCGACGACTTGGCGCGGCAGGGTATCGTGTATCTGCCGTCAAATTCCAGGTAGAACTGGGCTGTGGCGGCGAGGTGAACAAGATCTTTCGGGCTCAAAAGCGCGATTAGACCTCGCGTTTGCAAACTGAACGGTCCGGGTGCGAGTCTGAATCAAGGGTTCAAAGAATAAATTCCGGATCAATTTGTACCGACGCCTGTATTCGGAGAGGGAGCATGTCATGAAACTCGGATATTTCGACTTCAATCCTGACTATTCCATTCGGCCCGATGATCTTGCGCGCGTCTGCGAAGAACGAGGTTATGACTCCCTCTGGCTCGGTGAACATATCAATATCCCGGTCAGCCGCCGCACGCCCTACCCGTTGGGTGGGGACCTTCCCAAATACTATTCACACATGCGTGATCCGTTTATTTCCCTGATGGCTGCGGGCGCCGCGACGAAAAATCTCAAGCTTGCCACCGGCATCTGCTTGATGATTGAGCGCGATCCGATCACCACGGCGAAAGAAGTTGCGACGCTCGACAGCCTGACGAACGGGCGCGTCATCTTTGGCATCGGCGGAGGCTGGAATGCCGAAGAGATGGAAAACCATGGCACGCGTTTCGACCGGCGGTGGAAGGTTCTGCGCGAGCGAGTCCTCGCGATGAAAACCATTTGGACCGAGGACGAGCCTTCGTTTCATGGGGAGTTTGTCAATTTCGATCGACTCTGGTCTTATCCCAAACCTGTCCAAAAACCCCATCCGCCCATCATCATGGGCAGCGTCAAAGCACAAGGGCTGCAACGGATTGTCGATTACTGCGACGGCTGGTGCCCGGCCGACATGGCGATCGAGGATTTTCGGGTGGTTATGGCTGAGCTCCAGGAACGCTGCAAAAAGGCTGGACGTGATCCGCATTCGATCTCTATTTCCATTTTTGCTGGCGGTGATCCGGAAGAATCGAAACTGCACCTCTATCGAGAATTGGGCGTCGAGCGAGTGGTGCTTGGCGTCGGTCGTGCGGATGTCGATGTTAAGGAAAAAGTGCTGCCGTTTCTGGATCGCTACGCGAAGCTCATTCCGAAATTAGCTTGATCGCTTATTTATCCGCGTCGACGACGTCGCGGCAATGCTCATTCGTGCTCGGTGACACACCAGGACTTTGTCGTTGAGGAATCGTTCGAGACGCCACCGAGTAGGCGGAATTACATTGGAGCCGAAAGAGCACGTTGGCATCGCGATGGAGCGGAAGAGTGCGTCGAGATTGCGTTCGCGATTGTTTGGTCCTTCGAAAAAGAGCCAAACCTCAGGCCCAAGTTAAACGCGGCCACCGCGCGGGCCGGCTTGATCAGGTCAAGTCTTTCGCGCCAAGAATCGCCATACTTTTGGGTATCATTCTGGTGCCGAGGGGGGGACTTGAACCCCCATGTGGTTACCCACGGTGGATTTTGAGTTCGATTCACCATTGCTCACTGCGATGCTCGAAACGTAATTGGGCAGCATCTTCAAGGGGGTTTCCGAGCGTCGCAAGCGTCTCGAAGACCCCGAATTACCCTTCGCGTTCATCATTACTGGCACAGAAAAGGCACAATCCGCACAGCGTGCGTTCTGAGCGCTCGCGGCGCGCGAGTATGCATCGATAGCGCTTGCGCGTCTGGAAGCCGTGAGGCGAGCCAAGGGCGCTGGGATTGTGCGCTTCGATGAACTCGCGCTGGCTGAGGCGCGCATGGTAGAGCTAAAGGCCATGAAGG
>DASXFX010000031.1:0-24987 GCA_036489375.1 Binataceae bacterium (SeqCode)
GGGCCGCGTCAGAATCTGCTGCAGCGTGATGTCTGCGATCGCATCCTTGACCAGTATCTGCCCGGCCGGCGGATTGCCGCCGCAATCATCCCATCCGATCGCCTTGCCCTGATATTCACGCTTCACCAGGTCGTAGCCCCAGTCGCGGAACGCGCCCTCGGTGAACTTCATGATGTTGCCTTTGTGCACGAAGGTCACGCTCTTGCGCTTATGCGCGATCGCATAATTGAGCGCGGCACGGATTAGCCGCTCGGAGCCCTCGCGCGAAACCGGCTTCACGCCGATGCCGGAAGTGTTGGGGAAACGGATGTTCTTTACCCCCATCTCTTCCTGCAGGAATTTGATCACCTTCTTCGCTTCGGGCGATTCCGCGGCCCACTCGACGCCCGCGTAAATGTCCTCGGTGTTCTCGCGGAAGATGACGGCGTCGAGCTTTTCCGGATGCTTCACCGGACTCGGCACGCCCGCGAAGTAACGCACCGGCCGCAAGCATACGTAGAGATCGAGCAACTGCCGCAACGCGACATTGAGCGAGCGGATGCCGCCGCCGATCGGTGTGGTCAAAGGCCCCTTGATGCCGACCAGGTACTCCTGAAACGCTTCCACGGTCTCGTCCGGGAGCCAGGTCTTCCACTGGTTGAACGGTTTCTCGCCGGCAAAGACTTCCATCCACGCGATCTTGCGCTTGCCACCGTAAGTCTTTTCCACTGCATGATCGAAGACATATTGCGAGGCGCGCCAGATGTCGGGACCGGTGCCGTCTCCCTCGATAAACGGGACTATAGGGCGGTCGGGAACGTGCAGCTTGCCATCAGCCAAGCGGATTTTTTCGCCGTCGTTGGGAACCTTAATGTACTTGAACGCCATCTGTTTCGTTTCCGTTTGGTGACGAGGAAATTGCGTCCCGCGTAGCGCGATCCGTACGCCAGCACGCCGTCAGTAGCGCCATATCATATATTAAAGCGATTGGATTGCCAGCGTTGCCGCCCCGATCCATGCGTGCGCCGCCCTCGGTGCCCGCCCCGCGCGGCACGCGCGAAGCGAACGTTACATCCAGGAAGTGGTCGAGGGACTCAGAACCTTGGTTTTTTGAAACCTTACAAGGTTTCAGACTTCCCATTGGAAAGATGCGGGCTGCGCCCTTAAAAGACCCGCAAGAAGGAGGTCATAGCCGGTCGGACTATCGGGGCCCCAATTTTTCACGTCGCGGATATGGGCGCGTGCGTTTCACAAACGACGGGCGGCCGGGGTTGTTTACAGTCGAAGCGAGACCGATTTCGTATGGGAGCATCGACATGGCAACTTTGAATGCATTACTGCGGCCTGAAAACTTGAGTGCGAGAGGGACAGGAATGACGACCGTCAAGGCGGTATCGATGGGTGGACAAGTCCGCTACGGCAGCGACGGCGCCGGCGAACTGATCGTCAACGGCGCGAGCTACGGGGTCAACGGCGCGGGCGCGCGTGTTGCGTTTACGGTGGTCGATTCGCAATTCGGGCGGATTCTGCTCGCGACCACGCACATCGGCGTCTGCTGGATCGGCGTCTCCGATAACGAGGCGCATCTCGTGGCCGAGTTGCATCGTGACCTGTGCAACGCGGAAGTCGCGTCCGAACATGACGGCCTGGCGGCGATGGCTCAAACGACTCTCGATTTTATTCACGGGAGGACGCGCGAACTCGTGCTGCCGATCGATGTGCGCGGAACGCCCTTTCAGATTTCCGTCTGGCGCGAGCTGTGCGCGATTCCATGGGGAGCCACGCGCTCCTACGGCGAGATCGCGCGGCGGTTGGGACGCCCGGAGGCCTCGCGGGCGGTAGGCGCTGCCAACGGCTCGAATCCGCTCGCGATCATCATCCCGTGCCATCGCGCAATCGGTGCCGACGGATCGTTGACCGGCTATCGATGGGGCCTGGAGTACAAGCGGCGGCTGCTCGATCACGAATGCGCGCTCGCTCAGACGCCGCTGGCGTTCGGCTAAGCCCAGGCACTCCAGGGTACGGGCCGCGGGGATTAGATCGAGATGCAGTTGGAGGATCGATAGCGGATCGCCTAGAATCCCTGACGATTAACCCGTGTGGTTGGCGGAGTCGAAGGCGGAACCAGCGCGAAAGGCAGGTGAAGATGAAGATCGTAGTCGATTACGACCTGTGCGAAAGCAACGCCCGATGCATGGACGTCGCGCCGGAGTATTTCGAGGTGCGCGACGATGACAAGCTCTACGTGCTCGACGAGCATCCGCCCGAATCCGCGCGGGAGCGCGTGCTGCGAGCGGTCAAGGTCTGCCCCAAGCACGCGATTTCGATCGTCGAGGAAAAGTAGTTCGGCGCACGCGGGGGATTAAATGGATGAGGGAGCGCAGAACCTTAACTTTTTCTGAAACCTCACCGAGGTTTCAGACTTCCCATCTGTAAAATGGGGGCTACGCCCTTAGAAAAATTAACAATGTCAGTGTCGATTGGCGCTCGCGATGCCCGGGTAGGTTCGTGGAGGCAGATGAGCCAGGAGCGCAGAACTTATCGTCTGGAAACTTTCAGATTCGCAGTTTTTGCGCATCTCGCATTCTCGCTAGCTCGGCTCGCGAGTTCGCCTAGTGTGATCGTTCAGGTGCCCTGAATGGGCGAGGCCCAACGGCCGAAGATGGTGTCGCCGAGGCGGCCGAGCGCCGGCAGATGTTGCTCGGCCTCGACCATGATCGCGTCGCCGTCCAGGCCGACCCGCTTCAGGCCTTCGCCGAACTCGGCGACTAGCGCCGTGAGGATCTCGCGCGTCATCTCGGCGTGAAAGAGCAAGCCGTAAGCCTTGGCGCCGTGGCGAAACGCTTGTATTGGAGTCTTTTCCGATGACGCCAGCGCGACCGCGCCCTGCGGCAAATCGAAGACGTCGCTATGCCAATGCGGGGCGACGAACTCCCGCGGCAAGCCGCGCAGCAGCCGATCATCTTTCGCCGCTTCATGCAGGCGAACGGGATACCATCCGATTTCCCGCTGCGATCCGCGCCGCACTTCCGCGCCGAGCGCAGCCGCCAACAGTTGACTGCCGAGACAGACGCCAAGGATCGGCTTGTCGGCCGCAAGCGCGCTTTCGATGAGCGCGATCTCTTCGCGCAGGTACGGGTACTTATCGAGTTGATAGACGGTCTGCGGACCACCCAATACGATCAGCCCGCCGAGCCCTTTCACATCTTTCGGAATCGGATGACCGTCGAAGACGCGGACGTATTGCCAGGCCAGGGCGGCGCCTTCGAGGGCGTCCGCGATCGCGCCGAGATTTTCGGCCGGATGGTGTTGGAGGACGAGAATCTTGGCCATCGAAATACTCCGCAGGTGGTCCGCACGCCGACCATTTGAAATCTATGAATCGATCAAGTTCGCGGTCAAGCGGACGCGCGCGATTCTGCCGCCCTGCCCGCTTGATCTATGGCCGTGCGATGCGCGACCAAATATGATGCGACAGCATCGGGAGGCCGCCGGTCGCGCCGCTTCGAGACTCGCGGACGTTGTTGCAAACGCGGACGTTTCGCGATGATCGCTCACGATTTGATTTGCCTTCGCCGGCCCGAAGGCGCTATGGAAAAAGTTTGGCCGTACACGCCTGCAGATTCAAAAGAGGCATCGAGAGACCGTGGAGAATAACGCAAAAACGCCGTTCAGTGCGATCAAAGTGGTGGAATGCGGTGAAGGAATTCCGGCCGCGTTCGGGGCCAAGATGCTCGCCGATCTCGGCGCCGAGGTAATCAAGGTCGAGTCGCCGGAGGGCGACCTGGCGCGCCGGCGCGGGCCTTTTCCGGGTGACGCAGTCGATCCCGAAAGGAGCGGCATCTTCATTTATCTCAACACCAACAAGCGCGGTGTGGTGGCAGATCTGAAGCGCCCCGAGGGTCGCGAATTGCTCGGTAAGTTGATCGCCGACGCCGACGTCCTGATTCACAACGTACCGCCGCCGGAGCGCGCCGCGCAGGGCCTCGACAGCGCCGCACTGTGCGCCGCTCATCCAAAATTGATCGTTACGTCGATATCGATTTTTGGCGACACCGGGCCCTACGCCAACTGGCGCGGCTACGATCTGACCGTCGCCAACGCCGGCGGATGGGCATACCTGAGCCCGGGCGCGTCGCCTTTTGCAGATCAGCCGCCGTTGAAGTGCTTCGGATCGCAGGGCGATTTTCAGGGCGGAGTGACGGCAGCGATGTTGACGCTGGCGGCCTATATGAATCGCCTCAAGACCGGCAAGGGACAGGCGATCGACGTTTCCGAGCAGGAATGCATCGCCGCCATGCTCGAGATGAATCTGATGCATTGGACCTACGCGCATCGCGAGACCTCGCGCCTGGGTTCGCGGTTGTTGGGTCCGTGGTTCATCGCGGATTGCGCCGACGGCAAAATCTTCGCGCTCGCGGTCGAAGAAGAGCAATGGAAGCGGCTGGTCGAATTGATGGGTAATCCGGAATGGGCGAGCGAAGATCTGTTCAAGGATCGCATCGCACGCGGCCAGAACCAGGACGCGCTCAAAGCCTTGATGGGCGAGTGGCTGAGCCAATGGAAGGTGCAGGACCTCTATCGCGAAGCGCAAAAGCGGCGTATCCCGTTCGCACCCGTGAACACGATGCGTGACCTCTACGAGAGTGAGCATCTGTCCGAGCGCGACTTCTTCGTACCGATCGAACAGCCCGGAGTCGGCACCGTCCGCTTGCCCGGCATGCCGTCTAAATATGCGCGCAGCCAATGGGCGTTGCGGCGTCCGGCGCCGCGTCTCGGCGAACATACGGAGGAAGTTTTCTGCGGCGAATTCGGCGTCACGCGCGATCGTTTGGTTGAATTGCGCAAGGCCGGCATCGCTTAGTGAATCAGTTTGCAACGCACTGAATCGCGATACGATCGCAGAGGAGTGAGAGGACAAATGTCACGTCTGGCAGGTGTTTTGGTGATCGGTATCAGCCTGATGATGCCGGTATCGTTAGTCAGCGCTCAAGAGCAATCCATCCATCATCATCATGAATGGAGTGAGCAGGAAAAAGCGCATTGGGAAGAATGGGAAAAAGAACATCACAAGAAGGAACGCGCGTGGGACCATGCCACGAAGCGAGAGCAAAAGAGCTATTGGAAGTGGCGCGACAAGCATCCGGACTAAGCTTGTTCAGGCCGCTGCGATGATACGCGGTGCGCGGATGAAAGCCCGCGCGTCGCAAGCTTATATGACCGTTCGCGATTGCGTATTTAATGTTTCGAGCGGAATCCTCGTAGGAAACTGAGGCTCGGCGCGCAACGAGGATTCCCGGTTAGAGGAACTTACTATGGCTGATCTTCCGCTTGCAGGAATTCGAGTGCTCGATTTCACCTGGGCATGGGCCGGTCCGTTCTGCACGATGCAACTGGCGCATCTCGGGGCGGAAGTAATCCGAGTCGAGACGACGGCGCGGCCGGCGTGTGTGACACGCCTGATACCGCCCTTCGCCGACGACGTGCCAGGCCCGAATCGCGCCGGTTACTTCAATCAGTACAACCAGGGCAAGAAGGCGATTACGCTGAACCTGACCAAGCCCGAGGCGATCGAGATCGCGTTGGCACTGGCGAAGCATGCCGACGTAGTGACCGACAATTACGCCGCGGGCGTGATGGATAAGCTCGGCCTCGGCTACGACAAGCTGCGCACGGTCAAGCCTGACATCATCATGATTTCGATGTCCGGCTATGGGCAGACCGGCCCGTACAAGGGCTTCGTCGGCTATGGACCGCCGGCCTCCGCTGCATGCGGAATGTTCTACGCCACCGGCTACGAGGGCGGCGACCCGGGCGAGATTGGCGTCTCGTATCCTGATCCGAATGCGGGCATCTTCGGCGCGTTCGCGATCATGGCTGCGCTGACGCATCGCGCGCTCACCGGCGAGGGCCAGTACATCGATCAGTCCCAGCTCGAAACCGCACTCGTGCTGATGCCTGAGGGCTTGCTGCAGTACGACCTCGCCAAGCACGAACCCGAGCGGCACGGTAATCACGACCCGGTGATGGCGCCGCACGATTGCTACAAGGCTGCCGGCGACGATGAGAAGTGGGTCTCGATTGCAGTCGGCACTGAAGCGGAATGGAGTAGCCTGTGCCATGCAATCGGACAGCCGCAACTCGCCGACGATCCGCGCTTCAAGACCCAGGCGTTGCGCAAGCAGAACGAAGCGGCGCTCGACCAGATCATCACGACCTGGACGTCCGCGCGCGATCGCTGGGAAAGCACGCGCATCCTGCAGGCTGCGGGCGTCGCGGCATTTCCCTCGATGGGCAACAAAGACCTGGCCGAGGATCCGCATCTCACCGAGCGCGGTTACCTGGTCCAACTCGAACATCCGGAAGTCGGCAAGCGCGTCCACGCCGGCATTCCATGGAAGATGTCGGGCACGCCGACCTCAGTGCGCAAACCCGCCCCGATACGCGGCGCGGATACCGAGGAAGTACTCAAGTCGCTGCTCGGCTTCACGCTCGATCGCATCGAGCAATTGCGCAAGAGCGAGGTCCTGATCTGATCGCGGGGCGATAGCGAGCGTAACTGCCGCTCGAGGAGGACTCGGATGTACCTTCGGGATGCATGGTATGTCGCCGCTTGGGCCGACGAGATCGGCGAGGCGCCGTTGGCGCGTCGGATTCTTGACGAGCCGATCGTACTTTTCCGGAGCGCCGAGGGAACGATCGCAGCGCTGGCCGATCGCTGTTGTCATCGCGGGGCGCCGCTGGCCTTCGGAAGACTGGTGCCCGAGGGACTCCAGTGCGGCTACCACGGGCTGATCTTCGATCACACCGGCAAATGCGTCTCGGTGCCGGGCGGCCATCTGGTGCCGCCGGGCGCGTGCGTGCGCAGTTATCCAATCGTCGAGAAGAATCAGTTCGTCTGGATCTGGCTCGGCGATCACAAGCATGCGGATCAATCGCTGGTTTTCGACTACCCCTATCACGACGACGTCAAGCGCTGGCCGCACAAACATAGCCGCCTGCACATTCGCAGCGATTACATGCTGGTAATCGATAATCTGATGGATCTGTCGCACCTGGGTTACGTCCATGGCGGGACGGTCGGCGGCGCGCCGGATACCCATGTCGAAGCGAAGATGCACACGATCCGCACTGCAGCCGGCGTCAAATACGATCGCTGGATGATCGATTCGGTTCCGCCACCGACCTACGTTGCCGCGGCGGGTTTCAAGAGCCGCGTCGATCGCTGGCAGGAGTCGGAATTCTTTGCGCCCAGCAGCGTCATTCAGTGGATCGGAGCGGTTGACGCCGGCACCGGCACGCTGCGCAACTGGAAATACGACGGCGATCGGAGCGCTAGCTTTTCGTTTCGACTGTTTCACGGCATCACGCCTGAAACGGCAACCACCTGCCATTATTTCTGGTCGGCGGCTAATGGCTATCGTCAGGACGAGCCGGCCGCGACCGATCAACTGTTCAACGAGATCGCGCGGACGTTCGATCAGGACAAAGTGATTATCGAAGCGCAGCAGGCTCGCGTACTCGAGACGCCGGATGAACCGCTGCTCGATATTCATGGCGACGCGGCGCGCATTCATGCGCGGCGCGTGGTCGAACAACTGATCGCGGCAGAACGGGTTGACGAAGCGCGAGGCATCGAAACCTCGAAACGTGCGGCGGCCGGGCAACGCTGATGGCCGAGCCGCTACGCCCGCTCGACGACCTGCGCATTCTCGACCTGACGCATTATTACAACGGGCCCTACGCAACTTTTCTGCTGAGTCATCTTGGCGCCGAAGTCATCAAGGTGGAGGCTCCCGGACGCGGCGAGGGGGGTCGCGGCCTGTTCCGCCGCAAAGACAAACCCTACGGCACTCCGTTCGCGCTGCTCAACTCGAACAAGCAATCGATTACGCTCAACCTCAAGAGCGATGAGGGTCGTGCGCTGTTCAAGCGGATGGTGCGCAAGGCCGATATCGTGGTCGAGAATTACGCCGCCGGCACCATGGACTCGATGGGGCTCGGCTATGAAATCCTGCGCGCCGAGAACCCGCGCCTGATCTATGCGACCAGCACCGGCTTTGGCCTCAACGGTCCGTATCGGAACATCGCCGCGTTCGATCCGATAGTGCAGGCGATGGCCGGCGTGATGGCGATCACCGGCGAGGCCGACGGTCCCCCGATGAAAACGGGAGCCGCAGTCGTCGATTTTCTCGGCGGGGTTCATCTTTGTGTGGGACTGCTCGCCGCTATTCGCCAGCGTGATCGCAGCGGCAACGGCCTGATGGTCGAGCTGTGCCTCTACGATTCGGTGATTCCGACGCTCACCACTTTTCTCGGCGCGATGGGCATGGGGCTGACCGATCTGCGCGACGGCAATCGCGCGTCCGGCGGTGCAATTTCGCCCTACAACGCCTATCCAACTAGTGATGGCTGGGTGATGATCCTGGCGGGCGACAATGTGCGCTGGACCAAAATGTGCGGCTTGATGGGGCTGCCAGAGCTCGCTTCCGACGTGCGATTCGCCACCACCGGCGCGCGCGCAAAAAATCGGCACGAGGTCGATCGCATTGTCACCGCGTGGACTCTCACCAAAACGCGGCACGAGCTGTTCGAGCTCATGGCCGCGGCCGACGTATTCTGCGGGATGGTGCAGGAGTTGCCCGAGGTGATGGCCGACCCGCACCTGCTGGAGCGCGGGATGTTACGTGAGGTCGATCATCCGGTGCTGGGCGCGATGACCATTTTCACTTCGCCGGTGCGCCTCAACAGCGAGGCCTCGATTCCGCATTCGACCAGTCCGGCGCTCGGCGCCGAGAACGATCGCATCTATCGCGAGGAACTGGGTCTCAGCGCGGAGGAAATTGCCGGCTTACGCGATCGCAAGGTCATCTAAAGGCTGCCGCATCGCGATTGTCCGCCAATCCGAGTCATCGAGATTCGCTCATCGCCGAAAGCAAGGCGACTCGGCGTGATCACTGACGATTCGATTGGGTAACGTCGCTATCGTGGGCGACCGGCTTCTCGATGCCGGCTCCCATCCGCTTCCAATAAATCCTGGTCGCCGTCAGCCCACCATGCGGCTTCAGGGCGTAGTCCGGGATTACTCCAGCCAGCACGAAACCGAGTTTCTCGTAGAGACCCGAGGCCCCATCCTCGGCCGCGGTGTCTAGAGTCAGGAGCGTACGCGAACGATTGGCGGCGCTGTTCTCCGCCGCTTGCATCAGGGCCATCGCCACGCCTCGACCGCGATAGCTTAGACGGGTCATCAGCTTGGCGATTTCGGCGCGATGCGGCTGGTTGGGCGGACAGTCGAGCAACAAGGTCACGGTACCGATAAGGATGTCGCCATCCCAGGCGCCCAGAATTATCCGCTCCTCGCGGTCCGCCGCAGCCAGCGCTTTATCCCAGAACGCCCGCGCCGTCTCTCGATTCAGCGGATGCATGAAGCTGACCGATCCGCCGTTCGCGACGACCTCGATCAGAATCTCGCTAAGCAGTTCGCTGACCTCTGGCGAAGCGCTCAATGCTCGGATTTCGATCCTGGACATAACCGCTAATCTCCGTATGCGCGCGACGAGATTGATGCAGTATGTGGCGGGTCATTTTGATGGAGGGCCGATTCCAATCGTTCGGCCCTTCAGGGTTCGATCTAACTGCCGGTGCTGCCATTCTCCGCTGCGATCAGCGCGTGAATCGTCACCAGCTTGCGCACCATATAAGCGCGTTTGCCCTTGGGCGTCTGGACTTCGATGTCGTCATCACAGGCCTTGCCGATAAGGGCCTTGCCCAACGGCGACGACAACGAGATGCGATGCTGCGCGCCGTCAACTTCCTCCGGCACCACGATTTCGTACTCGGCGAGCCCGCCTTCATCGAGGTCTTCGAGCTCGACCTTGCTGCCGAGGCCGACCGTATCGCGCGGGATCGATTCGATGTTGATCATCGACAACTCGGCCACGCGCGCCTCGAGGTTGTTGAGTCGTGCGCGGAGGAATTCCTGGCGCTGCTTGGCCATCGCCCATTCCGCGTTTTCCGAAAGGTCGCCGTGGGCGCGCGCCCGCTCGAGTTCCTTCGGCAGCTCCACGTTTAGTTCGCGCTTGAGAACTTCCATCTCCTTGCGCAGGCGTTTGACGACGGGTAACTCAGCCATCGTTCTCTATATCCTGTTCCAACCCCGGTAGCGCCGCGACTCCGATGAACACCATCGATTCCACCCTCGACTCGGTTGCCGCGATCAATTGGTCAGTCCGCAACGATTGAAGTCAGACTGCGATTGACGCCAACAACACTCTGAATTTTCTGCACGATCATCTCACCGAGCGCCGATACGTCGGGCGCCGAAATTTCCGCGATAATGTCGTGCGGGCCGGTCACCGAATGGGCGGCCGAAACGCCCGGCACCTGGCGCAGTTTCAACGCTACTTCCTTGGCCTTACCCGGAGAAGTGTCAATCAGGATGTACGCATGTACCGCCATCTGAGTCCCTCCCGTTTGTGGCCCGACCACGTTGCGCCGATTTGCTAACGGCCGTGCGCCGCCGGCGGCGTCGGATTACCCTGCGCGTCGTATATGTAGAAACCCCGGCCAGCCTTGCGTCCGAGATAGCCCGCATCGACGTATTTCTTCAGCAGCGGACAGGGCCGGTACTTGTCGTCACCGAACACCCGATGCATCACCTCCATGATCGCAAGGCAAGTATCGAGCCCGATCAAATCGGCGAGCTCCAGCGGCCCCATCGGCTGGTTGGTGCCGAGCTTCATCGCAGTGTCGATATCTGTCACCCCGCCAACGCCCTCATAGAGCGTATAGATGCCCTCGTTGATCATTGGCAGCAGGATGCGATTGACGATAAAGCCCGGGAAATCCTCGGCGGTCATGGTGTTCTTGCCGAGCCGCTCCGCCAGCGTTCGCGTAGCCTCGAAGGTTTCCTGCGAGGTCGCCAGGCCGCGGATAATCTCCACCAGGCGCATCGCAGGCACCGGGTTCATGAAGTGCATGCCGATAAAGCGATCGGCCCGGGTAGTGCGCGCGCCCATCCGCGTAATCGAAATCGACGAGGTATTGGAGGCGAAAATCACATGCTCGGGGCAAACCTTGTCGAGCTTCTGGAACAGGGCAATCTTGGCGTCTTCGTTCTCCACTACGGCCTCGATCACAAAGTCGGTGTTCCGCAGATCTTCGAGGACGGCAGTGGTATCGATCCGGCGCAGAATGTTATCGCGCTCTTCGGGCTTGAAGCGGCCGCGCTGGAGCATGCGATCCAGGTTGCGCGCAACCGTTTCACGTCCGCGCGCAACGAACTCTTCCGAGATATCGTTGAGCAGCACCTTCACTCCGGCCTGCGCCGCGACTTGCGCAACGCCCGCACCCATTTGGCCCGCCCCAATCACCCCCACTGTCCCAATGCTCATCCGCGACCTCCGCGCAAACCAGGATACCGCCTCATCGAACGGCTGCGTCCGCTTTTCAAGCAGTCCTCGAAATGCCGACCCAACCCGCGCCGTTTGAGAATGATAACGGCGCTAAGCCCCTGAAAAGGCGACGAAGCGGGGCGTGCGTATTGCCGCCCCGCTTCATCGCTGAAGTTACACCCTGCTCAAATAGGCGGCAAGCAGGAAGGCCTCGATGATCGATCGCCGGTTTGCAGCAAAATAGCTAGTCTTCGGCAGCGTGATCCTCAAACAGAATTTACACAGGAATGTGGCGGTTGCTTGACAACTTCGTTACCGGCGGACTATTTTGAATTGAGAATCATTCTCATTTGATCTATCGACACAGCGCGATCAGCAGATGGAAACGACTTCGACCGTAATCCCCTATTTTCTCTATTCGAGCGGAATCCTTCTGCGGGAAGGGCTCGAAGCACTGCTCGTAATTATTGCGCTGGTCGCCGGCACGCGTGAGGCCGGGCAGGAAGCGCGCGCGCGTGACGTTTACGCCGGCGCCCTGCTCGCGATCGGCGTCAGTATCGCGCTCGCGTGGGCGGTCAATCACGTTATCGGGGATAACACCAGCGACACGCTCGAAGGGGTCTTCCAACTGACTGCCGCCGCGACGCTCTTCTATGTCAGTTCATGGTTGACCGCGAAGAGCCAGGCGCAGCATTGGAACAGCTTCATCCGGGCTCAGGTAGATGCGGCGAAGCGCAGCAAGGGACCCTCGATCGCGCTCGGTCTCACCGCGTTTCTGGCCGTAATGCGCGAGGGCGCCGAGACCATTGTCTTCTTTCAGGCGCTCGTTTCGGGCGCTACCGAACGCGCCGAAAGGCACGCGGTATTTGCCGGCGTGGTCGCAGGAGCGATCGCTCTAACAGTGATTTTCGTCGGCCTGCGCAACCTGGTCAGCCGCATCCCGATTGGCGCGTTCTTCTCGGCCACGTCGATCCTGCTTTATGCGTTGGCGGTGATCTTCGTCGGGCAGGGAATCGCGAGCTTTCAGGAATCGGGCGTGATGAGCGCGACCTTCATCAATCATCTGCCGACGCTGCCGATGTTCGGGTTCTTCCCCACGGTTCAGACTATCGTCGCGCAGGCGTTTCTGATTCTGCTCGCAGCGGCCGCCGCGATCGTACCGATGGCGCGAAAGCGTAGCGCCATCCCGGCAGTTTCCGGACATTCGAGCACCCCTCAGGCACCGCAGCGCGTGGGCTGATTCCGCGCCGCCCTACTCTCTTCGAATCGAAATGCCTCGGCCGCTCGGGTGCGTAACCGCGCATGCCGCCTGAATGCCTTCCCGACGCAACAACGATCGCTCAAGCTACGTCGTCGAACGCACACGCACCCACGCGTTGGGCTTGGTCGCTCATCTGAATAGTTGAGCTTGCGCGAGCGCGTCTGAAACAATAGCTAAACCGTGGCGAAGGCGCGCGAGCCCAGGGGGCACGCGCCCTGCCCTTTCAAATGGACGAAAACGTTACCGCAACCAAAATCGTCGCCGAACCCAAAATCGGCCTGATGCGATCGCTATGGGGTATCGTCGCGACCGTCCTGTCGCTGATCTATACGGTCATCTTCTCGATTCCGTCGGCCATTGGATCGCTCTTCAACAACGGTCACGCGGCGACGCCATTTATCCGCGCGTGGACCTGGTGCATCATCCACACCTGCGGCGTACGGATCGAGATGGAAGGGCTGGAGCATCTGCGCGACCTCGGCCCGTTCGTGATGGTCTCGAACCATCAGAGCTTGTTCGACATTCTCACCACGATCCTGATGATTCCGGGCGAAGTCCGTTTTGTCGCAAAGAAGGAGATTCTGAAACTGCCGGTGCTCGGCTTCATCCTGCACAAATCGGAGAACATCGTGATCGATCGCGAGGGCGGCGGAAAGGCGATTCGGCGCGCGATCGAAGTGGTGCGCCACGGCTATTCGATTTGCGTCTTCGCCGAGGGCCATCGCTACAGCGACAACCGCGTTCACGAGTTCAGCGACGGCGCCGCGTGGCTCGCAATCCTCAACAAGCTCCCATGCGTGCCGATGGCGATAAGCGGGACGTCAACGATAATGCCGCGGGGCGCGAAGTTCGTCGTTCCCGGGCGCCATATCCGTATGAAGATCGGCGCACCGATAGCGACCGCCGGAATGAAAAGCGGCGACCGCATCGAGCTCACGCGCCAGCTCGAAGCGGCGGTGCGCGCCTCCTTCACGACCGAAGTTCAGGGGGGAGGGAGAGAGTAGCTGGAGGGCGATTATCGCGGCTCCAGGTATTAGGTTAGAAACTGGGAGAAATATTTCACCCTGGATCGCGAGGCCGGAGGAGCAATCCCTGCGCGAACTTCAGGCGAGAAGTACCAAATAGAAGGCGAGCGGCGTCACCACCGCCCGCCTTATTGGTTTGGAGCAACCTGAGCGGCGCGCCCGGGCGGGCCCGCTCGCCGGAGCGCGTCAGCTTAACTTCAAGCCTTTCAGTTCGCCGTCCGAGCGCCATTTGCGGATGATGTCGTGGAACTCGATGGGTCCGCCGCCGTACTGTTCGCCGAGGAAACCGCCGCCCTCGAGTGAGCCACCCTCGTTGTTGTAGTAACCGGGCGTGCACGCCTCCAGGAATTGGCGGCTGATGGCGCGCTTTTCGTGGATCGTCGCCACCCATTCGGCTTCCGCCTCGGGCGTGGGTTCGAGGACGCGCGCCTCGTGCGCCTTCGCGCGCTGAATGAGCTCGGTGATGTGGCGCGCCTGCTCTTCGAGCATGTGGGGGAAGTTCGCCGTCAAGCCATTCTGGCTGATGCCCATGTGGAAGCAGTTCGGAAAACCCGAGCTGTAGAAGCCGTGCAGGGTCTTGAGGCCGTCGGCCCAGTACTCGGTCAGGGTCTTGCCGCCGCGGCCGTAAACCTCGATGCCCGCGCGGCGAGTGTACGCCGTTCCCACTTCGAAGCCGGTGCCGAAGATGATGCAATCAACTTCGTACTCGACGCCGTCGAATACCAGGCCCTTTTCGGTGATGCGATCGACGCCGCGGCCCTTGGTATCGACCAGCTTCACATTGGGACGATTGAACGCGGGCAGATACTCATCGTTGAAGGTGGGACGCTTGCAAAACTGACGATACCACGGCTTCAGCGCGTCGGCGGTCTGCTTGTCCTTGACGATCCGGTCGACGCGCGCGCGAACCTGGTTCATCTTCTTGAAGTCCGCCAGTTCCATCATGCGCCCGCGCTCTTCCGGCGACAGGTCCTCGCCAACCTTGGTCGGCAGCAGGCCGCCGAGATTGCGGATGATGTCGGTCCAGCCGTCGCTGACGAGGTCCTCGTCCTGATGGCCGCCCGAAACCAGGATGTTGAAATTGTCCATGCGGCGCTTCTGCCAACCCGGGGTCAGCGTCTTCGCCCATTCGGGGTCGGTCGGACGGTTGCCGCGCTCATCGACGGACGACGGCGTGCGCTGAAAGACGAAGAGCTGCTTGGCGTCTTTGGCGAGATACGGCACACATTGGACGGCGGTTGCGCCGGTGCCGATAATCGCTACGCGCTTGTCGCGCAGCTTGTGCAAGTTACCGGTGGTGTCGCCGCCGCTGTAATCGTAGTCCCAGCGACTGGTGTGAAAGGTGTGTCCTTTGAAGGTGTCGAGGCCGGGGATGCCGGGGAGCTTGGGCCGGTTCAACGGGCCATTCGACATAACGACGAAGCGCGCGCGGAAGCGATCATCCCGATCGGTGGTGACGATCCAGCGGTAGTCTTCCTCGCTCCACCTTATGTCCTTGATCTGAGTTTGGAAGCAGGCGTGGCGGTAGAGGTCGAATTTTCGGCCGATGCGCTGCGCGTGCTCCTTGATTTCCGGTGCGTAGGAGTACTTTTCCTTGGGGATGTAGCCGGTTTCCTCGAGCAGCGGCAGATAGATGTACGCCTCGATATCGCATTGCGCACCCGGATAGCGATTCCAGTACCAAGTGCCACCGAAGTCGCCGCCGTTCTCGATGATGCGAAGGTCATCGATGCCGGCCTCGCGCAGACGGGCCGCCGCCAGCAACCCGCCGAAGCCTCCGCCGATGATCAGAACCCCAACATCTTCGTTCAGCGGTTCGCGGGTAAAGCCCGGATCGACGTAGGGATCGTTCAGGTAGCGACCGAAGTCGCCCTGCACCTCGACGTATTGATCGTTGTGATCGGCGCGGACGCGTTTGTCGCGCTCTTCCTGGTATTTGGCGCGCAATGCCTCGGGATCAAAATCGATCCCGCTGTTGCCATTGGTGGTGGTAGAACTTTTCTCGGCGTCACTCATCCGATGAACTCCTTGAACGCGGCGAACTCGCGAGCAGATTGCCGCGGCGGCCGCGTCGCATACTTCGCCTTGAGGGATACTCAACTTAAGGCGAAGATTCAACCAAAACATCAAGAAACGCGGTAGAACGCGGCGACGCGTGAGAACGTGACTGGCTGAGCGAGTCGCGCAATGATGCTGGGACATAATTTCTTTGCAGGAGCCTGGGTATGAAAGCAGTTCGGGTAAATCGCGCGGGTGGAAATTTCGAAGTGGTCAATAGTCCAACGCAAGAGCCGTCGCCCGGTTTCGTCAGGATCAAGATCCAGGCGTGCGGCGTGTGCCATAGCGACATGTTCACCAAGGAAGGCGTCTTCCCCGGAATCGTCTATCCGCGATCGCCCGGGCACGAAATTGCCGGCGTGATCGATAGCGCCGGAGCAGACACCGACCCGTGGAAAGTCGGGGACCGGGTCGGAGTCGGTTGGCATGGCGGGCACTGCCGGCGGTGCGAGTCGTGCCGCCGCGGCGATTTCACGACCTGCGTAAAGCTGCAGATTCCAGGTATCAGCTACGACGGCGGCTATGCCGAATACGTCAACGTCCCGTTTGAAGCGCTGGCGCACATTCCCGCCGGGCTGACTCCGGAGGAGGCCGCGCCGATCATGTGCGCGGGGGTGACCACCTTCAACGCGTTGCGCAACAGCGGCGCGGGGCCGGGAGATCTGGTGGCGGTTCAGGGTATTGGAGGGTTGGGACACCTGGGGGTTCAATTCGCGAGCAAAGCCGGCTTTGAAACGGTTGCTATCGGCCGCGGCGCCGACAAGAAGAGTCTGGCGTTGCAATTGGGCGCGCACGCCTATATCGACAGCGCGGCCCAGGACATCGCGAAGGAGCTCACCGGCATGGGAGGAGCCAAAACGATCCTGGTGACGGCGCCCGACGCCAAGGCGATCGGACCGCTGGTGGACGGACTGGGCGTCAACGGCAAGCTGGTGATAGTCGGGGCAAGCGGTGACCCGTTCGCGGTTTCGTCTTTTCAGTTAATCACGGGACGCAAGTCGATCTTGGGCTGGCCGTCGGGAACCTCAAAAGACTCAGAAGACACGCTCAAGTTCGCTGCGGCGACGGGAGTGCGCCCGATGATCGAGGTCTTTCCGCTGGACCGGGCGGCGGACGGTTACGATCGCATGATGACGGGGAAGGTCCGTTTCCGATCGGTACTGAAGATGTGAGACTGGCGACTGCGGATGATGCGGCGATTAGGGGCGGCGGTCGAAGATGAAGAGCGGCACCATGTTGGCGGCTTTGGGATCGACTTCGAGAACCCGCCGGTGATTTTCGCGCCTGACCGGCCGATGTGCGAGTCCCGCACGGTCGAGCGCGGCGCGCACCTGATCGACGTCGTCCGCTTCAAGCCAGATAGCGGCGAGACCTTCGCCGTTGGCGGCAACGAAATCGGCGGCGGCAGCGCCTGAACGCAGACGAATTTCGGAGTCGCCGATCGTCACGAGCGCATCGTCGGAGCCTGCCTCGCGGCGGACGACGAAGCCGAAGTTGCCCTCGTAGGTAGCAGCCGCGCCGGACAGGTCGGAGGTGGCGACGTCGAGACGATCGAAACGCTTAATCATCGGCATTTTTCGCGAGAAGTCAGTTATCGGCCTTTTATTATTACGGCGCTGTTATCGTGAGGGAGATTCTATTCCTTGCGAGTCTTCATGGTGAAATCCGCACTGACGGATTTGCCGGCGGCGATCGTCACCTTGCGCGTCATCGTGCCGAGCTTTTCCTGCCACACTTGCAGCGTATAGTTGCCGGGCGGCACATTTACAATCGAATAGTGCCCGTCGGCGCCGGTAACCGCGAAATAGGGATTGCCGACGACGTACCACCAGCCTTCCATCCAGTTGTGCGCGTCGCAGGTGACGTGAATCACTTCAGGTTTCGCGATGGTCACGCTCAGCGATTTCTTGAACCCGGGCTGGGCCATATCGACCACCGGATTGATGGTCGATTCGGTATGCACGCTATGCAGGATGCCATCGGAGTTGAGCACTTTAACGGTGCTGCCGGCCGGAAACGCAGCCACGTGCGGCAGGTACTCGCAGCCCTTTTGATCGAAGATGACCGCGTCCTCGGGCTTGAGCGGCTCACCCTTGGCGATATCGGCAATGCTCACGACCGCATCGCGGATGCCGCCGTTGGGGCCGACGACCAGGGATTGATCGAACAGCGGGCGCGCGCCGCAAACGTCTTTGTCCTTGCCGATCTCCAGCCGTGCGGGGGTGGGCGCGACACCATCGAACTTGACGATGCCGCTGACCGCGCCAGCGTCGATAACCGGAGCGCTCGCATACGGGTAGGCGGCAGCGACAGGGAAAAGAACTGCCGCAATCATGGCGGCAACGAACACCAACTTTGTCATCGGACAACCGAAAGATAATGAAGAACTTCGGAGAAGGGTCACGCGTTCTTGCGAGCGATGATGCAGTAATGGACCGACAACGAGGAGAAGCGGCAGTTGCGCTCGACCGTGATCGGCTGGTCGTCGAGCACGTGATTCGCGCGCAGCCGCGTGGTCCATCCGAGGCGCTTCGCAAGCGGATTGACGGCGCGGCCGAAGGCGTAGAGCAACGGATTAGGGCTGGCGAAGTGGCTGATGACGACGATGCGGCCACCCGGTTTGCACACTCGAATCATTTCGGACATCATGCGCCGCGCGTCGGGCACCACCGTCATTACGTGAAAAGTCAGGACCCAATCGAAGCTGTCATCGGGAAACTCCAGCGCCTGCGCATCGCCGCTGCGCAAATCGATATGGCCCCAATTATTCTCTTTGGTTTTGGCCACAGCGTGCTCGAGCATACTTGCCGCCGGATCGATTCCCGTCAAATGGATATAGGGCGGATACGCGTCGAGCGAGATGCCGGTGCCGACGCCGACCTCGAGCACCTGCTGTCCGGGACGGAAGCCCATCGACTCGATCACCTGGTGCTCGTGATCGACAAAGACGCGACCGAAGAACTGATCGTAAAGATGCGCCAGGTCGGAGTACACCCGGCTTTCGTGCGGTTGGGCCATCAAATCACACCGTTTCCCTGGAATCGAAGAGAACCTGGAGCCGAACCGCGAAAGGATCTTCCACCGCCGCGGACCACCACCTCAACGTGAACATCAGGCCGCCGCATTTACGCCGCGCATGTGCCTCTTGAACGAAGCGATATCGCGCTTGCGAAAACGCCATTGCCGCCCTTTCTTGAATGCGGGGAGAATATTGCGACGTGCAAACTCGTTGACTGTATCGGGGCTGAGATCGAGCAGGAACGCGACCTCACGGGAGTTGAGCAGGATATCGTACTTGTCGGCCATCATCCTCGTGGGCCATCCAGTCTCAAGCAATGCCCGAGTACGAAGGCGTGCTCGAGTGTCAAGTTGTGTAAGTTGCGGACGCGCATTTCTAATACGGCCCCTCAGGGGAAGTCAACGTATTCTGGCAAATCCTGACCATCAGCGCCAATAAGGATGCGGTCCCTGGGTGACATTCCATACACAGGCCTGGCGGATGTGGCTATCACACCGCCATATAGCGAAAGAATTCATCAATATGAATGTCTAGACGCTAATGGCGTTCAAGCGGCGAATCGAAATTTTGTAGTCGTACCAGGCGCGGGTAACGACGAAGCAGGAGAAGACGCCGGTCAGCACACCAACGCATAGCGTAACCGCGAAGCCCTTAACCGGACCGGTGCCGAACTGGAAGAGAATCAGACCGGCGACGAAGGTCGAAATGTTGGAATCGCGGATGGCAGACCACGCTCGTTCGTAACCGACCTTGACCGCTTCGCGCGGTGATTTGCCTGCGCGCAACTCCTCGCGCATGCGTTCGTTGACCAGCACGTTAGCGTCAACCGACATGCCGAGGGTGAGCACGATGCCAGCGATACCGGGCAGAGTGAGCGTCGCTTGCAAGGCGGCCATCACGCATACCAGCAGGAGGATGTTGAGGGTGAGGCCGAAGTCGGCGAGGATTCCGGCGCCATTGTAGTAGAGCGCCATGAACGCGAGGACCGCGACAGCGCCGACGATGAAGGACAGTTCGCCCTGATGAATGGAATCGCGGCCGAGCGACGGGCCGACGGTGCGCTCTTCGATGATCTCGACCGGCGCCGGGAGCGCGCCCGAACGCAGCACGATTGCAAGTTCGTGCGCTTCCTCGAAGGAGAAGCTGCCGGTGATTTGCACGTCACCGCCGGGGATCGGCTCCTTGATAACGGGGGCGGAGTACACGGTGCGATCGAGGACGATCGCGAGATGGCGGCCGACGTTCTCGGCGGTGATCGCAGCGAAGGCATCGGCACCGCGGTTGTCCAGCTTGACTTCGACGTAGGGCCCCTCGAGACGAGAGCCGGGCCGCACGCGCGCGTCGGTCACAACGTCGCCGGTCATGAGGACGTTGCTCTCGACCAGGTAGGGCTGCGCCCCACCCGCTTGCGGCTGGCCGGAGAGAATCTCGTCGCCGGGCGGGGGACCGTTTTTCAGGGCATCGGAGAGGTTATTCTTGTCGTCAACGAACCTGAACTCGAGCACGGCGGTCTTGCCGATCAATTCCTTGGCGCGCTCGGGATCCTGAATTCCCGGTAATTGCACGAGGATATCGTTGTCGCCCTCCTTCTGGACGACGGTCTCACGCACGCCGAGCTGATCGATTCGGTTGCGGATGGTTTCGAGCGCCTGATCCATCGCGTTATTGCGAAGTTGCAGCGCGTCCTTCTGCTTGAAGTTCAAGCTGTAGGCACCGTCGCCAACGCCTTGGGCGGTAGCCAGATCGATATCGGGGAACGACTTGTCCATCAGATCGAGAAACGGCGTGCGCTCGGAGACGTTCTTGAGCTTTACCACCACGGTATCGTCGGGATTCAGTGTGACATCGACGGGATCGAGCTTGCTCTGCGCGAGCGCGCGATTGAGATCGTCGGCGCGGCGCTTGAGCGCATTACCGAGGGCGTCCTGCAACTTCACTTCGAGTAACAGATGGGTGCCGCCCTGGAGGTCGAGGCCGAGCTGAATCTTCGGCATCGTGTCGAAGTACGCGGGCAGCGGCAGCAACTGGAAACTCGGCAGCAGCAGCAGGACGCTCACGACGACGAGCGCGGCCGCCAATATCAGGCGGGTGAAGCCGCTGCCGTTGCTGAAATGGAGATAGAGGAAGAAGGCGGCGAGCGTCAGCAGCACCGCGATCGGAATCGGATTTTGGCTTGCACTATCCACGATTTATCCTGTTGACCGGCGCAGGTATGGCGACCCGCTGGGCCTAGTCGTTCTTTTCCTTTTTCGACTGGGCCTTGCCGTAGCTGGACAGTCCCTTGATTTCGGCCCGCTCGATTCGCACGCGGACGTTCGGCGCGATCTCGAGCGTAACCAGGTTGTCGTTCATCTCGGCAACGCGGCCGACGATACCGCCGTTGGTGACGACCTCATCGTTCTTCTTGAGGCCCTTGACCAGCTTCTGATGTTCGGAAGTGCGCTGAGTCTGCGGCCGGATGATGAGGAAATAGAAGACCGCGACCACCAGCACCAGCGGGACCACAGGGTTGCTCAACATCTGGTCGAACAAGCCCTGGGGGCCGGCGGCCGGAGCAGCAGCCGCCGCATCAGCCCATGCAATACCTTCAAACCACATCTATTTTGTTTCCATTCACGGCATTTTCGCCGTCATCGATCATATTCGTAACGTATGCGGCGAACGCCCCGTAAGTTCCGGAGGCGATAGCAGCTTGAGCCTCACGCATCAACCGGCCATAGAAGTACAGATTGTGCTCCGTTAGTGCGCGCGCCGCCAGTATTTCGCCCGACAGATGGAGATGGCGCAAGTAGGCCCGCGAGAATGTCGTACAGCAGCGGCAATCGCAGCGCGGGTCCAACGGACGCTCGTCGCGCGCGTAGGCGGCACGTTTGATGGCGAGGCGGCCTTCGCTGGTGAAGGCGCCGCCGTTGCGCGCATTGCGGGTTGGCAGCACGCAATCGAACATATCGTAACCCATCGCGACGGCGGCGAGCAGATCCTGCGGCGTACCCACGCCCATCAAATAATGCGGGCGGTCGCGCGGCAACATCGTCGCGGACAGCGCCGCCATCTCACGCATCGCAGGCTTCGGCTCACCGACCGAGAGCCCACCGGTAGCATAGCCGTCGAACGGCAGCGCGGTGATTTGCGCCGCGCTCATGCGGCGCAGGTCCGCATAGGTGCTGCCCTGGACGATACCGAACAGCGCCTGCGTCGTGCTCGTACGCGCGGCGATACAGCGCTCGGCCCATCGCGCGGTCAATTCGAGCGAGGCCAACGCGCGCGAACGATCGGCAGGAAACGGTGTGCACTCGTCGAGCGCCATCATTATATCGGTGCCGAGAGTCTGCTGGATTTCGATAGCACTTTCGGGTGTGAGCACAACCAGCGCCCCATCGAGATGAGAGCGGAAGCGGATGCCGCCTTCGTCGATAGAGTTGATCTTCGCCAGGCTCATCGCCTGAAAGCCGCCGGAATCAGTGAGAATCGCGCCGCGAAAGCCCATGAATCGCGCGATTCCGCCCATCTGATGGACCAACTCGGGGCCGGGGCGGACCGCAAGATGGTAGGCATTGGCGAGGACGAGGCGGTAGCCCATGCCCCACAATTCATCGGGTGCCATCGCCTTGACGGCGGCGCGCGTACCGACCGGCATAAAACACGGCGTCGCGATCTCGCCATGCGGCGTGATCAAACGACCCATGCGCGCGTCGCCGTCGGTCGCGCGGATTTCGAACTTGAGTGGCGCGCCCATCAGTTGAAGTGTAGCGAAAGCTTCATCAGATGATCAGCATAGCGTCGCCGTAGCTGAGAAAACGATAGCGATGGCGGATCGCGTCGCGATACGCGGCGAGAATGTGGTCGCGGCCGGCCAGGGCCATCACGAGGGCGAGCACGGTGGTGCGCGGCATATGGAAATTCGTCAGCATCGCATCGGTCAGCTTGAAGCGGAAGCCAGGAAAGATGAACAGGCCAGTGAAGCCCTCGGTGTCGCCCGTGATGGCGTAGGATTCGAGCGCGCGGGTGCTGCTGGTACCGACCGTAATCACCCGCCCGCCGATGCGCCGGGTGAATTCCATTGCATCGATAGTCGCGGGCGGAATCGTGTACCATTCCGCCTCCATCGAATGGCCCTCGACCTCGACGGCACGAACCGGCGTGAAGGTGCCTGGTCCGATATGCAAGGTCAGACGCGCGCTGCGAATCCCCGCCGCGGCCAATTCTGTGAGCAACTCCTCGGTGAAATGCAGTCCGGCGGTGGGAGCGGCGACTGCGCCCAGCTTGTCGGCATAGACCGTCTGGTATTCGGTGAGGTCTTCGGGTCCGGGCGGACGGTGAATGTAATGCGGCAGTGCGGGGACGCCGGTCTCGGCGAGTATCGTCTCGATCGGCGTGCCGTCGTCGCTGGCCACGATCGGACGGCCGGGACGGCTATGGCCGACGACGCGCAATGCGCGCCCATTCTCGAGGGTCAGGCGCAAACCCTCGCGCAATGGCCGATGCGTCCGCGCCAGCGCGATCCATCCGCCGGCCGGCGATTCGGCGGGCCGCACCAGCAGCAACTCGACCGAGCCGCCGGTATCTTTGCGCGTCGTCAGGCGCGCCGGGAAGACCCGAGTATCGTTGAGAACCAGCAGGTCGCCATCGCGCAGATGACGGGCGAGCTTGTAGAAGCGCGAATGCTCGATCTCGCCGGTGCGCCGATTCAGCACGAGGGTGCGCGCATCGGCGCGGTTGGCAATCGGCTCCTGGGCAATCAGATCCTCGGGCAAGTCGTAATCCAATTCACTGAGGCGCATCGTAGGGCGTTTCTTGGGCAGGGTTCGCTGGTGGTCGTACAAACGGTGCGGACGATCGAAAGGCTATCGCAGTAACCGCGTCAAACTATCATTGCGGCTGATCCAACATAAGTGGGGTCTCCTTCTGCGACGGGGCCCAAGCGCGAACGCGTTCTCTCAGGCGACCTGGAGGACGATTTTGCCGAAATGCTCGCTCGCCTGCATCATGCGATGGGCGTCGGCGGCCTCAGAAATTGGCTTTGTTTGATGGATTTTTGGCTTTAGCTGACCGTTTTCCAGCCAATCACCGAAGCGGGACAGGAATTCTGCGACGATTTCGGCCTTTTCGGTGGGCGGGCGGGTGCGCAAAGTCGAGCCAATGATGCGTAGATGGCGTCGGAGTACCATCGCGAGATCGAGTTCGGCCTTCGCACCCTTCATCAAGCCAATCAGCACGAGCCGGCCTCCGTTGGCGAGCGCTTCGAGATTCTGGGCGAGGTAAGCGCCGCCGATGCTATCGAGGATTATAGCACATCCTTGACCGTTGGTCGCCGCGCGAACCTTGGGAGCGAAGGGCCCCGAGTTGTAGTTGATTGCTACATCGGCGCCGTGGCGCAGGCATTCTTCGCACTTGGCGTCGGAACCCGCGGTTACGATCGAGCGCGCGTGGGCGAGTCCGAGCAGTTGGATGGAGGCGGTGCCGACGCCGCTGCCGCCGCCGTGAATCAGCACGGAGTCGCCAGCTTTGACGCCCGCGAGCATGAACAAGTTGAGGAAGGCCGTCAGGTAAACCTCGGGCAAGGCGGCCGCTTCCGCGTCGGAGAGCGCCGCCGGCACGTGCATCGCGGAACCCGCATCAACGACGGCGAGCTGGGCGTAGCCGCCGCCGGGGAGCAACGCCATCGCACGGTCGCCGACGCGCCAGCCGCTAACATCACGGCCGACGGCGACGACCTCACCCGAACATTCGAGGCCGAGGATCGGCGATGCGCCCGGGGGCGGCGGATAGAAGCCCTGACGCTGCATGATGTCGGCGCGATTGAGTGCGGCGTATTTCACTTTGATCAGAAGATCGGCGGGTCCGGGGACCGGGTCTGGAGCGTCGCCGAGTTTGAGAACCGATTCGTCGCCGGGCTTGTCTATCAGTATCGCTTTCATTGCAGGTTGCGCCTCTTGGGCATTAGCGTAACGAAGTCATCGCGCGAGAGTAAATGGCCGCCGAGAGCGGAGGCCAGCGCCCTGCCCCATCGATTGTAGATGGCCTGGACGATTGCCAGTGTGCGTGTCCGGGCGGCACTCGCCTTATCATCTCACGAAAAACAACGAGGGCCCGCGGATACGGGCCCTCGTTCAGGATGTGCAGTCCGGTCAGGACCGCGAAGGTCGGAAGCCTAGGCGGTGTACTTGTTGATGATCGAAACGCCGACGTTCTGGAAGGTGGTCATCTGCTCCAGCACCGCGGAAGCGCCGCCGAGGCTGATGGTCTCGGTGA
>DASXFX010000022.1:0-18463 GCA_036489375.1 Binataceae bacterium (SeqCode)
GTAATTTCCTCGACCAGCCCGAGCGACACGATGTCGGTCGGGTAGCCGGGGTAATCTACTTTAGCGAGCGCGGTCGCGACTTGTTCGAGAGATACTTCCATTGCCACTGGCGAAATTATTTCAGATGAGAATCGCAAACGATAGCCGATCGGTGAAACGAACCTTGGGGGGTGGTGAGGTTACGGCACAAATGTCCAGAAACGGGCGCTTTTCAACCATTGCTGCAAACCTGTGAATGTCGCATGAAGGCACCCCACTCACGCGCGGCGGCCCATAGATCAGGCAAGCGGTGTCAGGCGTTTCGCGATCACCGCGCGCGCTTCGTCGGCAATGCGCCTCACGATTTCGCCGGCAGGACCAGTCTCGTTGATCAGACCGCACGATTGGCCGGCGTAGAACGCCAACCCGCTGATGTCACCCTCTATAGACGCGAGGGGCGGAAACACTGAATACCGAACGATAGGGAACTCCGTTCCGGGGCGGCGCAGTAAGCCCATTGGATCACCCTCGCCCGGCCGATGTCCGCTCGCAGGTTGCCCTGCGCGCTCCCAGGCTGCGACAGTCGGAGTGCGAATTGTGCGATGGGGCGCGGCGGGCCATCCGATATCGAACAGCGAGTTGTGGACGGTGTCTTCGGCCGACGCGCCGACGATCGCGGCAGTGTACTCGGGACGGACGTGAGCTTCGTTGGCCGCAACGAAGCGGGTGCCGAAGACTCCGCCGTCGGCGCCCAAGGCGATTACCGCCGCGAGGCCGCGTCCGTCGGCGAGGCCGCCGGCGGCCAGCAGCGGCAGGTCGTCGCCGATCGCATCGCGCACCGCTGGTACCAATGCGATGGTACCGGTCGTACCGCGCACGTGGCCGCCGGCCTCAACTCCCTGCGCGATGATCGCGTCAACGCCCGCCTCCGCGGCGGCGCACGCCTCGCGCACCGACCCGCATTGCCAGAGAACCTTGATGCCGGCGTTGCGCAAGCGCCGAATCGAATCGACGTGATCGGCGGGCACGCCCCAGAAAAACGTCACCGCTTCGATCGGCTCCTCGGCAACGGCTTCGACCAGACCGGGGCGAAGGAACGGAATCACCAGATTCACGCCAATCGGCTTGCGCGTAATTTTGCGCGTGCTGGCAATCTCATGGCGAATGGCAGTGGGGCTCGCACCGAGCAGTCCGAGGAAGCCGAAGCCACCGGCTTCCGATACCGCGCCGACGAGGTTCGACAGCGAGATGCTACCCATCCCCGCTGAGATTATCGGTAACTCGATTCCGAGCAGGTCGCATATTCTCGTGTGCAGCATCGCGATTTCTACCCCTTCAACTCCGGGTCCCTATCCGAGGCCGTTACCAAGGAAGGACTTTCGGCGAGTGTTTCGCGTGGCACAAGAGCTTGGAGCTGTCTGGTCACACGGACCGCGCCTTCAAAACCAGGAAGGCGGCCGGGGAAGCAGCGGGCAGAAGTAGCCCGCCTCGCGATCCTCTCAGTGGGCCGAGAAGGATTGCGTCACGGTCTCCGTGCCATTGACGTTCTTCGATACCCTGACGGCCGACAGGGATTTGAGCGTCACGCACGCACCTTCGTAGCCGGAACCTGAATCGTCGGCGTCATTGTCAGCGGTATAGAGGATAAACACATCGACCTTGGACTGCGGCACGACGATAGTGCCCGGGGCGGTCGAAGTGGCATTGAAAGAAAGCGCATTGGTCGGCGGGTTTTGACCACTGCTGGAGTTGCTCTGATTCACGATCGTTTGGTTGTTGCCGGTGACGATGGTGGTTCCGCCACCCGAGCTGGTGCATACACCATTCACGCAACTCACTTTCTGATTGCCGCCATAGGAAGGGGGCGTGTTCGTTCCGGAGACCGGTGGCAAGGTTGAGATGGTCATGTTCGCGACGAGACCGGCAATGCTGGCCGCGAAAGTCTCACAGTCAGTATTGGTGAAAGCGCCAAGTGGGATCATTATGGGAGTCAGAGTCGCTTCGCCGGTTTTGCAGTTTTGCGACGGCGCCGCACCGACGATAAATTCCGCGTTGCTCGCCGGAAAACAGACGTCGTCGATGAAATCGATGCTGCTGAAGGGAGTGTCGAGGGCGAAGGACGCGTTGGTAGAGGTCGGTCCGAAGCGAGGGGTGACTTGTGTACTGGTGATCTTGACGCTTAACCCCGTGGGCGCGATATCGGGACTGAACGCCGGCAAAGTGAAGGCGTGCCCCGTAGAGGCTCCTGCGATCGCAAGGAACGTAGCACCTATTGACGCGAGAACCGCATCGCGGAATTGACGGCGCATATCTCCCCCTTCCATCGAACCTGAGACGTTTGCCCGTTATAGAGCAAATTTACCAGCAGGTGGATACTACGCCAGAATTACGGAGTCGTACAATCGCGAGATGTGTTGTGATTAGTCCAATTGACTCCATGCAGGCCCACGAAGCCGCGTGTCTTTACGGATCGAAATCCCTGGTCGCTTAGAAGCGCCCGCTACCCGCGGTATCGCGATGTGGTTGGCGGCTCTGTTTCGAGTGGGCGTTGGGGCGCATTATCGCGAGGCGGGTTAGCGGCCCTGGAATTTCGCCTCGCGCTTTTCGAGAAACGCCTTCACTGCTTCCTTATGATCCTCGGTCAGGCCGGTCAGGGTCTGGCCGTAGGATTCACGATCGAGGATGGTGCGCAGATCGGATTTGAGCGCGAGATTCAGGTGCGCCTTCATATAGGAATATGCGACGACCGGGCCGGCGGCGATGCGCTTGGCGAAAGCATTCACTTCTTCGGTCAGGCTGGCCGCTGGCACCACGCGATTGACCATTCCGAGCTTGAGCGCCTCTTCCGCGCCGAGGACCTCGGCGGTGAAATAGAGCTCGCGCGCCTTGGCGGTTCCGACCAGTTGCGTCAGCAGATAAGTGCCGCCGAAATCACCCGAGAAACCGACCCGCGCGAACGCGGTGCCGAAGCGCGCGGCGTCCGACGCGATGCGCAGGTCGCAGGCGAGCGCGATACTCAGGCCGGCGCCCGCGGCGGGTCCATTGATGGCGCCGATGGTGACCTTGGGCATCTCGTGCAGGAGCAGGCTGACTTCCTCGGAGCGGCGCAATGAACTGATGCGCGTCTGGATGCCCTGCTCGCCCGCCGAGGAGTTCGCCGAGGAAGCCGCGGCGGCGCCGCCGGCCTCATTGCGATCGCGCATCCGCCCGATATCGCCACCCGCGCAAAAGCCGCGCCCCGCGCCGGTCAGGACGACCGCGCCGACCTCGCGATCGTGCGCCGCGCGACCGAGTTCTTCGAGCAGGCCGGCGATCATCTGATCGCTCAGGGCGTTGAGCTTGTCGGGACGATTCATGGTGAGGTAGAGCACGCCGTCGCGGCGCTCGGCGATCAGATCGCGATGTTCGGTGGACATGGCAAAAGCCTCCAAGCGGGAACTTCCCGGGAATTCGATGGTGATTGAGTCTGGTACTACTTCAGCAGGGCGACCCTGTCGAGGGCGGCGGCGACAGCCTGCGTACCGTCGCGGTCGTGGCCGAGCGCACTGGCCGTGTTGAACATGGAGGTGACCATCGCGAGCCCCGGCAGGGCCAGTTGTTGTTCGCGCGCCGCCTCGCCGACGAGGCGCAGGTCCTTGCGCATCAGTTGCACGAAGAAACCGGGACGGTAATCACCGGCGACGATCTTCGGCCCGAGGTTGTTCAACTGCCAGGAACCGGCGGCGCCCGCGCCGATCGCCTCGATCACTTTGGCGGGATCGAGGCCGCCCTGCCGCGCGAACAGCAGGGCCTCGGCGGCCGCCTCCAGCGTCACCGCGACGGCGATCTGGTTGGCCAGCTTGGTAGTTTGGCCGGCACCCGATGGACCCATGTGGGTGACGCGCTTGCCCATCAATTCGAACAGCGGCCGCGCGCGATCGAAGGCGCTCTCGCCGCCGCCCACCATGATGGCGAGAGTGCCCTCGATGGCGCCGGTTTCGCCGCCCGAAACCGGCGCATCGAGATAGTCGGCGCCGGCCTGCGCGAGGCGCGCCGCGATGGTGCGCTCGGCCTCGGGCGCAATGGTACTCATATCGATCACCAGTTGGCCGCGCGCCAGCGCCGGTTCGATCTTCGCGACCACGCTTACGACGTCGGGCGTGTCCGAGACCATGATGAACACCGCATCGGCGCCGCGGGCCGCCTCGGCGGCCTCGGCCGCGACCGTCGCCCCATCGGCGGCGAGGGCGCGCGCTTTTTCCGCTGAGCGGTTATAGACGCGCACGCGATGGCCCGCGCGCAGCAGCCGGCGCGCCATCGGCGCACCCATGATTCCGGTTCCAATCCAGGCGATTTCCATCTTCGATATTCCTTCGAGCGAGTCGTCCGGTCAGTGCGAGGCGGAAGCGCAGTTAGGCGAGCCGATGAGCGCGGTTGATCGCCCAGGCCGCGCAGACACGCTTCAGGCGGCCTGCGTCGATCGCGGCGCGGAGCGCCAGGAAAAGCCGTCGCGCGGAATCGTGCTGATCACGAACAGCGCGGCCCATAGCGTGAACAGCAGGCCGCTGCCAACTCCGTGCCACATCCAGAACAGGCCGTAAAGCAGATAGAGCGCGAACAGCCCAAAATGGAGCGTCGCGCGCATCTGTCCGATTCCGGGCGGTAACGGCGTAAAGAGCCGCGCGACGATGCGGGCCTGCCCGGCGCAATGCCAGGTGCCGAAATGACGGCAGCGGCGGCACACCGTGGTGCTCGATTCGATCCAGAGCGCCGCGAGCAGACCGAGTCCAACGAGGAAGGCACCCGCACTATGCGACGCGGCTTTACCAAGAAAGATGAGGGTAAACAGGACGAGGCCGCCGATTCCGACGATACGAAAAAAGGCCGGCGTCTGGATGACGTAGATGATCGGCTCGAAAGGGCCGGGATTCTTGCGCTGCATCGATGGTTGGTTCCGTCCGCTTAATCTACTCGTGATTCACACGCGGGCAAGCCGTCATGCGCTCTCCTGACTCCATATCGGCTGATCGGCAGGCTCGACCTGATCGAACTTGGCGAAGTCGAACCGCGACCCCGGCTCGGCGGTCTCGTCGATAATGTCGGCGAGCCGCGCACCCCAGATAATGTCCTGCGCCTTGTAGGTATAGCGGGCATAGACGGTCTGCGAAAAGACCTCGTCGAAGCCGGTGAGCGAAACGGTAACGTTGGCGTCGGCTTTGAGAATCTCGTCGGAGGTTACACCGTAGAACGGACTACCCGGCTGAATCTGATGCACTGCGGTCCACGAATAGGCGAAGATCGCGTTGCGGTA
Source organism: Binataceae bacterium (SeqCode) (assembly GCA_036489375.1). GTDB lineage: Bacteria > Desulfobacterota > Binatia > Binatales > Binataceae > JADMIL01. The sequence goes on from DASXFX010000022.1 coordinate 5,270, forward strand.
GCGGGTGAGGTCGAGGTCATAGAAGCGGCGCACGTACTCGCCCTCGCGCGTGCGCTCATCGCGCGAAAACGCGAGATGAACCTGCGCGTCAACGATCTGGCTGGAGCGCACGTTCGCCATCCGGAACATCAGGCTGGGGATGCCGTCGCGCTTGGAAATCACCGCCATCCGGCTGAAGCGGACGCGCGCGGTGGGGCGTGAGAACTTGGCGAAGATCAGTCCGGTGATCAACGCGAAGTTGATCAGTCCGCAAACCGCCTCGAAGCTCATGAGGATTTCCGAAAACATCGTCGTCGGCGACATCTTGCCATAGCCGATGGTCGCGATGGTTTCGACGCTAAAGAAGAAATAGTCGGAAAAACGGTCGGGATGTGCGTTCTCGATGCCGCCGTTGAGATAGTAGCCGAATGCGAAGAGGAAGTTCATCAAGACAAAGGCGATCACGATTTGCAGCAACAAGGCCGGCCATGAGGAGGTCAGCAGATGATGGTAGAAATCGGTAAAGAGGCGATCACCCTCGTCACTCGAGACAGGTGTTCGAATCGGTTGGGTGGTGCGATTACGGAGCCTGAATAGCGCCATGGGCTACAGGATAACCATAGCCGCGGCCTCACGCAGCAGCGAAGGGCTAGCGGTGACGCGAGTCAGCGCCTGAGCTTGGCCGCCCAACGACCAATGAATTTGCCGGTTCAATCTGAATTTGCGATGGTGGCGGTGCCGCGCGCAGTCGATCAATGGCATCGGGCGCGCGCACCAACCACGGAGGTCAACTGAAATGGCATCGACACTCGAAGAGAAGGACGCGATTCGCGATCTGATGTCGGCGTACTGCTATCACGTTGACGAGGGCGAGTTCGACAAGTTCGCCGCGCTCTTCGCCACTGACGGCATCTTCGAGCCCGGACCGCAGGGCAAATATCAAGGCCGCGAGGCGATTCGCAAGTTTATCGCGTCGGTGGTGCCGCGGCCGGGCGAAGGTCCCGCGCGCAAACATTGCACTATGAACCATCTGATCAGCGTGAATGGATCGGAAGCCCGCGCGAACAGCTACATCATCGTGGTGCGGGAATCGGAAAACGGAATTATCCCGTCACTCGCGGGCCGCTACGAAGACTTGCTGATCAAGGAAAGCGGCGAATGGCGCTTCAAGGTGCGCAAGATTCACTTCGACATCGCGGGCGATCTGGGCCTGAAGCAGTAGAGTCATTGTTGAAGAGACGCGGTCAACCGAAGCGATGGAAGGCGATCGCGGGCGCCGGCAGATTTATCAACAATTTGTCATCACGGTAAAAAACTCGACACATTTGTTCCTTACGGGACAAACCGGGGTAGGCTCGGGATGACTCCGGAGGGCCTCGCGCGATAGTTTTAGAAGTGCGCAGGGGCCGTTGGGATGGTCACGTAGCAGGCGATCCTCATTCGACGCGACTATCACGAACTCCTCCGCAGGCCGAGCGGCTGCGGCCGCGAGGCGACAATGACCAGGCGGGCATCGGGGAGACTCCCCCCTCTCTGGGTGCCCGCCGATTTTTCTGCCAACGAAAGCGAGACCAAGGCGCGTTGCCGCCTTGGTCTCGCTTTCGTCGTTCTCGGAGGGGTGAACCGCCGGCGGCGGGTCACCCCTCTGGGGGCGGCAACGGGGGCATCAGCCGTTTTCAACGGCTGATGCCCCCGTGTCGTCGTGGCGTCGTGGCGCACAATTCGGAAAAGCCTCGCGAGTGCGCGACGCGCAATAGGAAAGGCCGGACGCCCTCACGGACGTCCGGCCTTTATCAATCAACTAATGAGCGGAGATGCCTATGCGGCGGCCTTTGCGTGAGGCGCTTTCACGTCTTCCTCACCGATCCCGCCACGCTTCGACAAAATAACCGCGATCGCGAGCATTATCGCTGCGAATAGCGTCACCGCCAGGCTGATGCCTGTGATACTGCCGACTTCAACCGTGGTGAACGGCGCGGCGAGAATGCCGACGAGGTTCATCACCTTGATCATCGGGTTAAGCGCCGGGCCGGCAGTATCCTTGAAAGGATCGCCTACCGTGTCGCCAACGACAGTCGCCTTGTGGACGTCAGTGCCCTTACCGCCGAGATACCCGTCCTCGACCTTCTTCTTGGCATTGTCCCAGTTGGCGCCCGAGTTGGACATGAAGACCGCGAGCAACTGTCCGGTGAGGATGGTGCCGCCGAGGAAACCGCCGAGCGCACCCGCTCCGAGTCCGAAGCCCACCAGCAGCGGCGCGAACACCGCGAGGATTGCAGGGCTCATCAGTTCCTTCTGCGCGCTCGCCGTGACGATATCGACGCAGCGGCCGTAGTCAGGAAGCTCGGTGCCTTCCATGATGCCCGGATGCTCGCGGAACTGGCGGCGCACTTCGAAGACGACCTGGTAGGCCGCGCGGCCGACCGCCTTGATTGCGAAGGAGCTGAACAGGAACGGCACTGCGCCGCCGATCAGAAGGCCGACGAAAACCGTCGGGGTGTTGATCTGCACGCCGATCGCGCCGAGATGCGCCTCATCGATGAACGAGCGGAAGAGCGAGACCGCCGCGATGACCGCCGTCGCAATCGCCAGGCCCTTGGTCAGCGCCTTGGTCGTATTGCCGATCGCGTCCATCCACGACAACGTGCGCGAGGCCTCTTCCTGATGGACTCCGCCCATCTCGAAAATGCCGTGAGCGTTATCGGTGATCGGTCCATAGGTATCCATCGCGAGGATGAATCCGGTGGTCGTCAGCAAGCCCAGGCCAGTCAGCGCGATACCGTAGAATTGCAGCGCGGTCGATTCGCGGAAGATCACCACCGCGCCGATAATCACGACCACGATTACCATCAATGCCCACACCGACGACTCCAGACCTTCGCCGAGTCCCGACAGGATCAGCGTGGCCGGGCCGGTGCGCGCCGCGTTGGCGGTCTCGGTCACGGGTCCCTTATCCGGATGCGTGAAGTAGTTCGTCAGCCACAGGGTCGCGATCGAAAGCACGATTCCGAGCGTCGCCACGATGCCGAAGCGCCAGTCCACCGAGCCATCGGGCTTGGTCATGTAGAAGTAGTTGACGATGAAGAAGCCGATTACGGAAGTGAACGACGAAGTGTAGTAGCCGGCGTTGATCGGGCGCATCGGATCGCGCATCTCGGTGCCCACCGGGACCTTCACCGCCATGATGCCGAGAATCGACGAGAACACGCCGACCCCGCGCAGAATGAGCGCGAAGATGATGAGCTTCATCGCGAATGCACTCGCGGCCGCGAGGCCACCGTATGCGGCGACGAAGGTCGGGTCTTCCAGCGCGTAGGCCGCCAGGATGATCGCGGCGACCAGTGTCACTTCGTACGACTCGAAGACGTCCGCCGCCATGCCGGCGCAATCGCCAACGTTGTCGCCCACGTTATCCGCGATCGTCGCGGCGTTGCGCGGATCGTCCTCCGGAATGCCGGCTTCAATCTTGCCGACCAGGTCGCCGCCCACGTCCGCAGCCTTGGTGAAGATACCGCCGCCGACGCGCATGAACAGCGCCGCCAGCGAACCGCCGAAGCCGAAACCGACCAGCACCTTCATCGCATCCTGCTGATAAAGCAGGAAGATGACCGTCGCCCCCATCAAACCCAGGCCAACGGTAAACATGCCCGAGACGCCGCCCGCCTTGAACGCGAGTTCCATCGCATCCTTGAAGCTGGTCAGCGCAGCGTTGGCGCTGCGCACGTTGCCTTTGACCGCCAGCCACATGCCGACAAAGCCCGCGCCGTAGGACGCGCTGACGCCCAGGATAAAGGCCAGCGCAATCCCGACCGACAGGCTCGGCCGATCCGGGAAGACGTTGCGATACATGATGAAGAGGGCGATCGCGATGATGACCACGAAGATCAGCATGGTCTTCACCTGCCGCCGCAGGTACGCCATCGATCCTTCGTAAACCGCGTCAGCGACGTCGGTCATCGATTTGGGCCCCGGGTCCGCAGCGAGGACCACTCGGACCAGGTACCAGCCGTAGGCCAGCGACACTACCGCCGAGGCCAGCACGCACCATAGAATCGTTAGCTGCGCGCCAGTCAGGGCTGGAAGAACGATTTTTGCTTCGCTCATCGAGCTTCAGTCTCCTGATAAAAAAAATGCGATTGGCAACATCCGGTTCGCCATCGCGGACTTATCTCTACAAGACTCGCCTTCGGGCGTCGTCGGATGATCTGGCGCAGTTTAGGGTTTCCTTGGGCCGAAGTCCAGTCTGGCGATGACCCCTCCGCGAGCGTCCTCGAAACCCTCATCGCTCGACTCCATCGGCGATGCCCGAGTTGATCATGCAAGCGCGCTTATGTTTAGCTGGGCGGACGGCCATGAATGTAAATATCGAGAATACTTCCGCGCTTCGGCGCAAGATGACGATCGAGATCGAGCCCGACGAAATCAAACGCGAGCTCGATCGCGCTTACAACGAACTCAAACGATCGGTGGTGCTCAAGGGCTTTCGTCCCGGTCATGCCCCCCGCCCGCTGCTGGAGCGCTTCTTCGGCGACCAGGTCCGCGGCGACGTGACCCAGAAACTGGTCAAGGAATACACCGATAAAGCTCTCGAAGAAAATTCGCTCACGCCGGTGATCCCGCCCGAAATCGTGACCGAGGAGACCGACCTCAAAAAGGCGCTCAAATTCAGCGCCGTGTTCGATCTCAAGCCCGAACTCCAGGTCAAGGATTACCAGGAGCTCAAGGTCCAGACCCCGACCATCGAAGTCGCCGAAGATGAAGTTGACGCCGAGCTCAAACGTATGCGCGAGCGCCGCGGCGTGCTCAAAAAGGTCGAAGGCCGCACCGTCGTCGAGGAAAATGACTTCGTCGTCGCCGCCTTCGAGGCCTTCGAAAACGACCAGCCTATCGCCGGCACCAAGGTTGATGATCGCCTGCTCAAGGTCTCCAAGGATTCCCTCGCGCACGGTCTCGACGAAGTCCTGATTGGCGCCGAAGCCGCGGTCGAGACGCGCAAACCACGGAGCTATCCCGACGACTACAGCGAAAAGGAAGTCGCCGGCAAGAACGTCGAATGGCGCGCCACCGTCAAGGAAATCTACAACCACGTCGTCCCCGAGCTCGACGCCGAGTTCGCCAAGGACGAAGGCTTCGACGATCTCGACTCGCTGCGCGCCAAGGCCCGCGAAGTCCTCGAGATGCGCGCGCGCAACGAGGCCAACGGCCGCGCCCGTCAGGGCCTGCTCGATCTCATCATCGAGCGCAATCCCGTCGAGCTGCCCGAGTCGCTGGTCGCGCGCGAGACCCAGAACGTCGAACACGAGCTCGCGCAGAACTACGAGGCCGCCGGCCTGCCGCACGAAGAAGCGCACGCCAAGGTCCGCGAGAACGTCGAGGACATCAAGTCCCGCGCCGAAAAGCGCTCGCGCAGTGCGCTCATCGTTGACGCTATCGCCGACCAGGAAAATATCGACGTCACCGACGACGAAGTGGGCGAGCGCATCGGCCAGATGATCACCTATAGCGGCCGCGCTCGCGAACAGATGGCCGAGCATTACCGCAGTGAGGAAAATCGAGCGGTCTTGAAGCAGGTCATGCGCCGCGAAAAAACGCTCGATAAATTGCTCGCTCGCGCCCAGGGTGACGACGCTGCTGCGGCGGCGACCGAATCCGGCGAAGCCGACAAATCTTCATCGGGCGAAACTTCGTCGGGCGAAGAACCCGCGAGCACCTGACGAACACGAACTTACATTCGTCGATTCGGCTCGCGCCGTTTGCGATCGAGGCCGCTGCAACCAAGCGAATCGATCCCGCGCATGGTTTGCGTACGCGCACCGCGTCGGCGTTCTTCCTTTGTCAAGCGCTGCTCAACGCTGCGAGTCTGGCTTTTAGGTTGCCCGTCTTTTGCAAAGTGGTTAGAATTTTGTGACGAGGCGAGAAGTCGTCGCCTGCGCGGTCTCCGTTGAGGACTTGGGGATTATGAGCATCGTGCCGATGGTAGTTGAACAGACGGGCCGCGGTGAGCGCGCCTACGATATCTATTCGCGTCTGCTCAAGGACCGCATCGTTTTTCTCGGCCATCAGGTCACCGACGAGGTCGCTAACCTCGTCACCGCACAGTTGCTCTTCCTCGAATCCGAAGACCCCGAAAAGGAAATCAACTTCTACATCAATTCGCCCGGCGGCTCCGTCACTGCCGGTCTCGCGATTTACGACACGATGCAGTTCATCAAGCCCCCCGTCTCCACCCTGTGCCTCGGCCAGGCGGCGAGCATGGGTGCGCTGCTCCTGCTCGCGGGACAAAAGGGCCGCCGCTACGCCCTGCCCCATTCGCGCATCATGATCCATCAGCCGCTCGGCGGCGCGCAGGGCCAGGCCACCGATATTGATATTCAGGCGCGAGAGATTTTGCGCATCCGCGAGGAGCTCAATAACATCATCGTGCGTCACACCGGACAGCAACTGAAAAAGATTGAGAAGGACACCGATCGCGATATGTTCCTCACTCCGGAACTGGCGGTTGAATACGGACTGATTGATGAGGTAATCGTTAGCCGGAGGTCCTCCAAGTGAACCGTCGGAGGCAGTATGGCCAAGCATGATGACCGCTCGGGCAACCTGGTGTGCTCGTTCTGCGGTAAGAGTCAGGACGAAGTACGCAAACTGATTGCCGGTCCCACGGTTTATATTTGCGACGAATGCATCGACCTGTGTAACGACATAATCGCTGAAGAAACCGATAACGAAGAAGCCTTCAGCCAAACCTCGGCGGTGCCCAAGCCGGCCGAGATCAAGCGTGTCCTCGATCAGTACGTGATCGGCCAGGAACGCGCCAAGAAGATCCTCTCGGTCGCCGTCCACAACCATTACAAGCGTATCGACTCGCAAATGGTTACCGGCGACGTCGAGCTGCAGAAATCCAACATCCTTCTGATCGGTCCGACCGGCGTCGGCAAAACCCTGCTCGCGCAGACCCTTGCCCGCTTCCTGCAGGTTCCCTTCACCATCGCCGATGCGACCTCGCTCACCGAAGCGGGCTACGTCGGTGAGGATGTCGAGAACATCATCCTGTCGCTGCTGCAGAACGCCGACTACGATATCGAGCGTTGCCAGCGTGGTATCGTCTATATCGACGAAATCGACAAGATCGCGCGCAAGGGCGACAACCCCTCGATCACCCGCGATGTATCCGGCGAGGGCGTCCAGCAGGCCCTGCTCAAGATTATCGAGGGCACCATGGCCAGCGTCCCGCCCAAGGGCGGCCGCAAGCATCCGCAGCAGGAGTTCCTGCAGGTCGATACCACCAACATCCTGTTCATCTGCGGCGGCGCTTTCGTCGGCCTCGACGACATCATCCGCCGGCGCATCTCGGGCAAGACCATGGGCTTTCGCGCCGACTTGACCCATCGCGATCCCCGCACCGTCTCCGAGTTGCTCTACGAAGTTCAACCCGAGGATCTGCTCAAGTTCGGCTTGATCCCGGAATTCGTCGGCCGCCTGCCCGTCATCGCGACCCTCGGCGAGCTCGACGAGGAAGCCCTGGTGCGGATTCTCACCGAGCCCAAAAATGCGCTCGTGCGCCAGTACCAGAAGCTGTTCGATATGGAGAACGTGCACCTGAAGTTCACCCCGGGTGCCCTCCGCGCAATCTCGCGCGAAGCCCTCAAACGCAAGTCCGGTGCCCGCGGCCTCCGTGCTATAATGGAAGCCATCATGGTGGACCTCATGTACGAAATTCCATCCCAACCCAATATCAAGGAGGTAATGATCTCGGAGGAGGTTGTGACTCAGAAAGAGCAGCCTCTGCTGGTCTATCAAAAGACCGCTGAAACCGCTTAGCGAGGAGATCGGAACCGACGGAAATGCTTTTCCGAAACGATAAGAAAGACAATCGCGATGCCTCCGCCAACGAACAGGTGCCTTTGCTGCCGTTGCGGGAGTTGATCGTTTTCCCACATGAAGTCTATCCCATCTTTGTCGGCCGCCAGAAGTCCATCAAGGCCCTGGAAGCCGCCGAGGCGTCCAAGAAGCCCATCCTGCTTGCCGCCCAGAAAGATGCCCGCGTTGCCGAGCCCGGTCCCGACGATATCTACGCCGTCGGCACTCTCGGCGTCGTCGTCCAGTTGCTGCGCCTCCCCGACGGTACCGTCAAGGCGCTCCTCGAAGGCAAAAAGCGCGCGCGCGTGATGCGCTATGTCGGCGAGGAAGATTTCTTCAAGGTCGAAGTCGAGGAGATCGAGGAAGTCAGCGAACGCACCACCGAAGTCGAAGCCCTGATGCGCTCGGTCAACACCACCTTCGATAATTACGTCCGCCTTAACAAGAAGATTCCGCCCGAGATGGTCACCTCCATCGCCGCGGTGGACGATCCCGCTTTCCTTGCCGACAAGCTGGTCGGCCACTTGGGCATCAAGCTCGAGGACAAGCAGTCGCTGCTCGAATGCACCAATCCGGCCGAGCGCCTCGAGCGCATCCTCGGCTATATGCGCTCCGAGCTCGAAATTCTGGAAGTCGAAAAACGCATCCGCTCCCGGGTCAAGAAGCAAATGGAAAAGACCCAGAAGGAGTACTACCTCAACGAGCAGATGCGCGCGATTCAAAAGGAACTCGGCGAAAAGGACGAGTTCAAGAACGAAATCCAGGAATTGGAAGACAAACTCCGCCAGAAGAAGATGCCCGCCGAGGCTCGCGAAAAGTGCGAGCGCGAAATCAAGAAACTCAAGATGATGTCGCCGATGTCGGCCGAAGCCACCGTCGTGCGCAATTATCTCGATTGGTTCCTCGCCCTGCCGTGGTTCGAGTACACCGAGGACAAGCTCGATATCAAGGAAGCCGAGCGCATCCTTGAGGAAGACCACTACGGCCTCGAGAAGGTCAAGCAGCGCATCCTCGAATACCTCGCCGTGCAGACTCTCGTCGGCCAGCTCAAGGGTCCCATCCTCTGCCTCGTCGGTCCTCCGGGCGTCGGCAAAACCTCGCTCGGCAAGTCGGTCGCGCGTGCCACCGGACGCAAGTTCGTCCGCGTCTCGCTCGGCGGTGTCCGCGACGAGGCCGAAATCCGCGGCCATCGCCGCACCTACATCGGAGCCTTGCCCGGTAAGGTCATCCAGAGCATGCGCAAGGCCAATTCGGGCAATCCGGTGCTGCTGCTCGATGAAGTGGACAAGATGTCCACCGACTTCCGCGGCGACCCCTCATCCGCGCTGCTCGAAGTGCTTGATCCCGAGCAGAACAACACCTTCAACGACCACTACCTCGATTGTGACTACGACCTCTCCAAGGTCATGTTCATCACTACCGCCAACACCTTGGACCGGATTCCGCGCCCGCTGCAGGATCGTATGGAGATCATCCGCCTGCCCGGCTACACCGAAGCGGAAAAGCTCCAGATTGCGAAGAAGTACCTGCTCTCCAAGCAGCTCGAGGCCAACGGCCTGCGCGAGGAGAACATCGAGTTCTCCGATAAGGCCATCCTCGGCATCGTGCGCCACTACACCCGCGAAGCCGGTGTGCGAAATCTCGAACGCGAGATCGCCTCGGTCTGCCGCAAGGTCGCGGTTGAAGTGGTCAAGACCGACCGCAACGCTCACGTCCGTGTATCGGCCTCGGGCCTCGCGAAATTCCTCGGCGTGCCCAAGTTCCGCTACGGCATCGCCGAAACCATCCCTCAGGTCGGCGTCGCCACCGGCCTCGCCTGGACCGAACTCGGCGGCGAGATCCTGAGCATCGAAGTCACGATTGTTCCCGGCCGTGGCAAGGTCACCATCACTGGCCAGTTGGGCGATGTGATGCAGGAGAGCGCGCAAGCGGCTCTGAGCTACGTGCGGTCGCGCGCGACCGCCCTCGGCTTGTCGTCGGCCTTCCACAAGATCGACATCCACATCCACATCCCCGAAGGCGCGATTCCCAAGGACGGCCCCAGTGCCGGCATCACCTTGGCGACCGCGCTCGTCTCGGCCCTGCGCCGCATCCCGGTGCGCAACGAAATCGCCATGACCGGCGAAATCACCCTGCGTGGCCGCGTCCTGCCGATCGGCGGGCTCAAGGAAAAGGTCCTCGCGGCGCATCGCGCCGGCATCAAGACCATCCTGATTCCCAAGGATAACGCCAAGGATATTGACGAAATCCCGCAGCAGGTGCTTAAAAGCGTTACCATCCTGCAGGTCGAGCACATGGACGACGTACTCCGTCAGGCCCTCGTGCTGACCGACCCGGACACGTTCTTTAAGCCGCAAACGGACGAAACCGACCCCGCCTTTACCGCCGAAGCGGATGAAAAGATGCCGCTGGTCGATGACGATGAAGACGAACCTGCGGTCTCGCCCAACCTGTCCTGAAAGCTTACACTGAGTCCGGCATAATCTCCGGTGGGCCGTGCGCAATGCGCACGGCTCATCGGAGTAAAATCTAACTCTTGAGGGCGGCAAGCGCCGGAGCTGAGCTATGACCAAGGCCGATCTGATCGAAGGGCTGTCTAACAAACTTGGAATGAACAAGAACGAGGCCGAAAAGGCGGTCAACATCATGCTCGACGACATCATCAATGCCCTCAAGGCAGGCGAGCGGGTGAACATCTCCGGCTTCGGCACCTTTGCCGTCTCGCTGCGTGAGGCGCGCACCGGCCGTAATCCCAAAACCGGAGAGTCCATCGAGATTTCGGCCAGCCGCTCGGCGAAGTTCAAGCCCGGCAAGCAGCTCAAGGACTCGCTCAACGACGCCGTCGGATCAGGCTCGCCGTCCTCCACCCCAGCCTGATTTCGACGGTATGCTGCGAGCGCTGGTCTTCAATTCCGGCTCGATCTGTCGGTTGCGCACGCCGCTTCGCGCTCGTGGGTCCATCCCGCCAACGCGGCCTCGGTTGCGATCGAAGTACGGATGCACCTGGCTTGACGGTGCTATTTGACGGGCGAATTCTTGTGTGTTCGCCTGATAAGTTTGATTTTACCCTTCCCTGACTGATCGGGCGGTTAGCTCAGCGGTAGAGCATCGGCCTTACAAGCCGGGGGTCGCTGGTTCGAAACCAGCACCGCCCACCAACTTAAGCATTGAGGCGGGCAGTTCGGGGAAGGTCGATACGACCCTGCGAGCGGATGGTTTATTGCGCGGCTACCATCGCGCTCCCCCGCATAGCGGGCTACGCTTACCACAAGGACGGCTGGAAGAATCGCAAGACACGGAGGTCGGCGCAGGTCCTCGATCGGCGCAATTAAAATGATCGTCGTAACAGGCGGCGCCGGTTTCATCGGTAGCAATCTCATCCAGGCGCTCAACGCCGAAGGTGAAAGTCGGATTCTCGTCGTTGATCGGCTGGGCGATAACTTCCGCAATCTCTGCGATCTTCGTTTCTGCGACTTCATGGAGCCGCAGGACTTCCGTCGCGCGATCGAGGGTGGCGCCCTGCCCGCTAGCATCCACGCGATCTTCCACCAGGGCGCTTGCGCCGATACGACCTGTTCAGACGGCAGTTACATGATGGAGAACAATTTCACGTTCTCCAAAGTGATTCTGCACTATGCCCTCGAACGGAAGATCCCGCTGGTTTATGCGTCGAGCGCCTCCGTTTACGGCGCCGGTCGTTCGTCGCAGCCGACGCCCGTCAACGAACGGCCGCTCAATCTGTATGCGCTATCGAAACTCGCATTCGATAACTATGTCCGCAACCTGCCGGGCGCCACGGATAGCACCGTCGTTGGATTGCGCTACTTCAACGTTTACGGCCCGCGCGAGCGCCACAAGGGCCGCATGGCGTCGATGGTTTACCAGCTTCATCGCCAGATTGAGGAAACTGGAGTCGCGAAGCTGTTTGCAGGTACCGACGGATACGGCGACGGCGAACAGCGGCGCGACTTCGTCTTTGTCGGCGATATTGTTCGCTTGAATCTCTTCTTTGCCAGGCGCGAGGCCATTCGCGGCATTTTCAATGCGGGTAGCGGCTCCAGCCGAAGCTTCAACGATGTCGCCAGGAGCATCATCACGAGGCTCAGCAAGGGCGCCATTCAATACATCCCGTTTCCCGAAAATCTGCAGGGCAAATACCAGAGCTTCACCCAGGCCGATATTGCAGAGTTGAGCGTCGCCGGTTGGAGCCAGCCGTTCACTACGATAGAAGATGGTGTCGCGCAATCTTCGCCATCCTGGACGGCCGAGATGGTCGCTGGTTCGAAACCTGCCCAACCGACCAATTAAACTTGGAACCTATCCTCCACTCTGCCTGATTACTTCTCTATTATTTTATATAACTATTTGTATTGTTCTTTATCGATGTTATTTTAGACCAATAGATGCAGCGAAACTTTGCAACGGCTGAAGCCGCCCGTCAGAATTGCCGCTAAGCTCGACTCGGGAAGAACTAAAATGAAACCCCTCGCGTCGCGCTTCGCTCGATGAGGCTCCAAGGACGATCGTCGCCCTCAAAGCAAGCCTGCGGTGGCGGTGGCGGCTGCCGCTGCGAAATCTGCTCGCCCGGCGTCAAAGCAACCGGTTGACCGGCGGCGGAGCTGCCGGCTTGACCGGCGTCAAAGCAATCGGCTTGACCGGCGTCAAAGCAACCGGTTGATTGACGTCAGCCAATCTGACGTCAATCAAATCCGATGACACGCGCGGACTCGTCGGAACGCGGGTGAAGTATTTCCCCCTAGTGGCTGACCTAATATCACGGCATACTCCGCTAAGCGTTCGCGACACCCATGGCGCAGCGCTCGGCGAACCTTCGGCGCGCCGCTTCGGTCCTCGATGGTGCCTCGCGGGAATTCTGGCCCTCACTGCACTCATCTACCTGCGATGCCTCGGCAACGCTTTTATCTACGACGACCTCTGGATGATCCGGCTGAATCCTTATCTCACGCGATGGTCTTTTCTCTGGCACTCGATGACCAGGGATTCATGGTGGTTCAAAGATCCCAACCATCTGCCGCAGAGTTCGTACTATCGGCCGCTCCCGAATGTGTGGTCAGGCCTCAACTATCAGCTCTTTGGTTTCCATCCCGCTGGATGGCATGCGGCGATGATTGCTCTGCACCTGCTGATGGTCTGGCTGGTTTACAGGACCGTACAGTTGCTGGTGTCGGAGGAATCCACGGCGCTGATCGCTGCTCTGCTTTTCGCGGTCATGCCAATCCATGCGGAAGCTGTCGTGTCGGCGTCGGCCGTATCGCAACTGCTGTGCGCCATCTTTACGCTCGGGGCCTTCTACTTTTTTGCGAGTCGCGCCGCAGCCCCACGCCGAAATTGGACGCT
>DASXFX010000041.1:0-8114 GCA_036489375.1 Binataceae bacterium (SeqCode)
CCGCTCGTCCCCATCTCCGCGATCTCCTGGCCGCGCGCGACGCGCTCGCCTTGATTCACGAGATTGCGCTGGTTGTGTCCGTAAACCGTGGCATAGCCGCCGCTGTGCTGCAGGATGACCACGTTGCCGTAACCATGGAGATGGCCGACGAAAATCACCACGCCATCATCAGCCGCATAGATCGGAGTTCCGGCCGGCGCTGCTATATCGACGCCGTCATGCATCGCGCCGTTGCGCATGCCGAAGGGCGACGAGACCACGCCGGCCACAACCGGCCATTTGAACTGGCGATCGGCCGGGGGCACCGACCACGGGTTGGGCAAGGCGAAGGTTGAGGCGGTCGCCGGCGCGTCATCGTTTTCGCCGTTCGGGATGATCAGCAACTGTCCCACGCGCAGGTCGCGCGGGTCGCTCATACTGTTCGCGGCCATCAGGCTTTCGGTGCTGACTCCGTAGGTTTGTGCCAGATGGTAAACGGTGTCGCCCGGCGCGACTACGTGGGTCGAGGACCCTGAGGTGTGGCGCGTAAGCGATCGATAGTTTGAGCTGCCGGCGGTCGGGGCGCTGGATGCCTGGCCGGCGCACCCGGCGCAAACGACCGCGAGTATAACGGCGACGATGTATTGCCGCTTCAGTAGCGCACGTCGATTAGAAAATTGGCCCGCCACGTCCTCACCACCCGTCCCAATCCATTTCGACGCGCACCCTGCGCGCCGTCACAACCCAATCAGCCCTGAGTATTCCGCTGACCGCCCACGGACCTCACCGACCCCACCGCACTGCCGACTTCGCCTTTCGGCATGCTCTCGCTTACTCGGGAAAGCCGTACTTGCCCGCCATTCGGACGAAACGGCACTCGCCGAAATATTCCTCACGCCAGGCACCGTCCTTGCGGCTGATACGCACCAGCGTCTGCAATTCGTCCTCACCGATTGGCGCAATCAAGCGACCGGCCGGCGCGAGTTGATCTAGCAATGGGCGCGCGATTCCAGGCATCGCCGCCGTCACGATGATCGCGTCGTAGGGCGCGGCTGCAGGATATCCCTCGGAGCCGTCGCCGCTCGCAAGATGCACGTTGGTCGAACCCATCGCATTCAGGATTGCGCGCGCGCGGTCATGCAGGCCGTCGATAAATTCGATCGAATACACCTCTGCCGCGAGCCGCGCGAGGATTGCGGTCTGGTAGCCGGAGCCGGTGCCGACTTCGAGCACGCGCTCTGTCCCCCGAAGCATCGCGACCTCGCTCATCAACGCGACCATGTAAGGCTGCGAGATGGTCTGTTCAGAACCGATCGGAAGCGGGCCGTCGTCGTATGCGTGGTCGGCAAATTCGGCGGGCACGAAGCGGTCGCGCGGCACCGCGCGCATCGCCTCCAGCACGCGTTGATCGGCGATGCCGCGCGGTTCCAGCTGCTCGGCCACCATCCGTTCGCGTGCTTCCGTTAGATCCAACGCCATCGCCGTCCTCAGGGCTAAACCACCTGTTGACATTATAGCGATTGGGTCATTGTGCAACCAGCCAGTTTGCGGGTGGCCGGCTTAACCGCGTGACACCTTGGCGAGCACGCGATCGACCATGACTCCTGCCTGGCCAAGGTAGTTGGAGGGATCGAGCAGGCCCGCCAGCGCGGCACGGTCGAGGTGACCCGAAATTGCGTCCTCGGCGGCGAGCAGATCGATCAGCGGACGGGATTCGGTGACGGCTCGCCGGCAGATGTCCTAGATAAGGTCGTGGGCGCGTGCGCGACCGAGATAGGGCGCGAGCGCCATCATAACCGCCTCGGCCAGGATCTGACCGTCCGTGAGGTCCAGATTCGCGCGCATCCGCGGCGCCTCGATGTGCAAGCCCTCAGCCAAAGCACGCGCGTGTCCCAGGGCGCCCGAGCCGAGCAGGAAAATCTCCGGGAGCGCTACCCATTCGATTTGCCATGTGCCGGTCGCGCGCTCGTGGTCCTCGACCATCGCTTCTAGCAACGCTGCGACTTGCTGACGAACAATCGAGGCGCAAGCAAGAATGTAGTTGCAGGCGACCGGGTTGCGCTTCTGCGGCATCGTCGAACTGGAACCGCGGCCGGGCGCGAAGGCTTCGAAGGCCTCGCCGACCTCCGTCTGCATCATCAGTTTAACGTCGGTCGCGATTTTACCGAGGGTGCCGGTGATCAGCCCGATGAGCCATCCGGCTTCGGCAAAGCGATCGCGATGGGTGTGCCAGGCGATGTCGGGCTGCGTGAGGTCGAGCTCGGCCATCAGCGCGGCCTGTACTTCGAGCCCGCGGCTCCCGAGCGAAGCGAGCGTGCCGACGGCGCCGCCGAATTGTCCGGTGAGCAAGCGCGGGCGAATCTCAGCCAGGCGTTGCCGATGACGCCCGATCGCGTCGAGCCAGCCGGCCGCTTTGAACCCGAACGTGATCGGCACCGCATGCTGCAGATTGCTGCGTCCCGCCATCGGGGCGTCCCGAAACCGAGCGGCTAGCGCGGCGAGCGCTGCCGAGATCGCGCCGAGGTCATCCTCCACCAACGCGAGGGCTTCGCGCAGTTGCAGGACCGTCGCAGTATCGGTGACATCCTGCGTAGTCGCGCCCCAATGGCAGTACTGGCCGAAGTCGCCGGCGCAAACCGCCGCGAGCTGATCGACCAGCGGGATCACCGGCGATCCAACTGCTGTGGTGCGACGCCCAAGTGCCGCGAGGTCGATATTCTCGATGCGCGCCTGCATTGCTATCTCGCCGGCGGCCGCCGTTGGAATGATGCCGAGCCGACCCTCCACCCGCACCAGCGCGGCCTCGAAATCGAGGTATTTCCGTGTGCGATTCTCGTCTGAGAAGACCGCGCGCATCGCGGCCGTGCTGAAAAGGTCGCGAAAAACAGCGGAATCGAGGGCGGATGGCATCGCTAGGCTCCAGAATATAGCAGAAAGCGGAGCTAAAAGCCGGTAAGTAACGCGATGAGGTCAAGAACGAGGAAGCTGGATTGTTAGGAAAACTGAAACCTCATCTAGGTTTCAGACTTCCCCGTTGGGCAAAACGAGGATGGCCGCGCTGGACGAAACCCACCGCGTGAGCGGGGAGGGCATATAGCGCTTAGACGGGGTGGGTGATTGTTTTCCTTTCAAATCGGCTTCGGGTTATAGTGGCGCCGATAAGCATAGCGGGTTGGGGATGAGCTTGGATCGGCGTCCTCTCGCGACCGGCTAGCGCGAGTTCGAGAAATCAGATTGCGGTTCGCGAAATCAGAATGCGGAGATTTGTTTAAATGGCAGAAAAGGGATTTACCGAAGAGAAGGTCCGCGTCGGCGATACGGAACTTCAGATACTTAAAGTAGGCACCGGCAAACCGTTGCTGGTTTTACATGGCGAGTTGGGCTTTCCGGGTCTGCTCAAATGGCATACCGCGCTGGCCGCGAAGCGCACGCTCCATATCCCGCTGCATCCGGGCTACGGCAAGACCGAGCCGGCGAGCTGGATTATGAATATCCGCGACCTCGGCAACTTTTATTCGCGCTTTATCCGCGAGCAGAAGCTGACGCCGACCGACGTGATCGGGTTTTCGCTGGGCGGCTGGCTCGCCGCCGAAATGGCGACTGCCAATAGCGCTCAATTCAAGAAGATGGTGCTGGTGGGAGCCGCGGGACTGCGTCCGCCGAGCGGAGAAATCGCCGATATGTTCACGGTGACCGCGCGCGGCTACCTGAATGCGAACGTACACGATCATCAAAACACGCCGGAATTCCTGTCATTGTTCGGTGGCGAGCAGACTCCCCTGCAGTATGAGGAATGGGAAGAGGCACGCGCCGAGACCGCGCGGATAGCGTGGCAGCCGTACATGTTCACGCAGAGCATGGAACATCTGCTGGCGAATATCTCCGGCCTGCCGACCCTGCTGGTATGGGGCAAGCAGGATGGAGTGGTTCCGCTGAGCGTGGGCGAGGCTTACAAGAAGCATATCGAGGGCGCGAAGCTGGTGACCTTCGACAAGTGCGGACACATGCCCGAAATTGAGCATTCGGCCGAGTTTATCAAGGAAGTCGAGAGCTTCCTGGGCTGAGCGGATCCGGAGGGAACGCCGTTGCATATCATGTGGTTCACGGAGCGTGCCTATCATCACGTTCCCGAAGAAGAAGTGCTCAAGCGCCGCAGTTTCTTCGGCGTTCCGAACACGTTTTTCGACGCGTCCAAGGGCGCGGTCCTGCTGAACCAGTACCTCGATGAGAAGATCTACACCGACGAGCTCGGCTTCGACGGGGTGATGCTCAATGAGCATCACGGCACCCCATTCTGCATGGGCGCCGTGATGGACGTCGAAGCCGCGGTGCTGGCGCGCGCGACCAAGCGGGTCAAGATCGTCCTGCTCGGAAATCCGATTCCGACCGTGGCGAATCCACTGCGGCTGGCCGAAGAGCTCGCCATGATCGACCTCATCTCGGGTGGCCGGCTGGTGCCCGGATGGGTCCGCGGCGCGGGCAGCGAGCAGCTCGCCAACAACGCGAACCCTGCTTACAACCGCGAATATTTCGATGAGGCGCACGACCTGATTATCGCGGCGTGGACCAGGCCCGGTCCGTTCCGCTGGGAAGGCAAGCACTTCCATTACCGCTTCGTGAATCCATGGGTGTTGCCGCTGCAGAAGCCGCATCCGCCGATGTGGATTCCCGGCCTGATCAGCCCCGAGACGGTAAAGTGGTGCGCGGCGCACAAGTATCCGTATGTGGCGCTGGCCACGATGCTCGGTCCGACGTTAGAGATGTGGGAGATGTACACCGCCGAGGCGGCGCGGCACGGCTACCAGGCGGGACCGGAGAACTTCGGCTACCTGCAGCCGATCTTCGTCCACGAGACCGAGGAGCAGGCCGACGCCCTGGGTAAGAACTTCCTGTTTGGCGGCGGCTTCGCGAACTTCGCGCGGCCCGAATGGATGTTTCCGCCGGGCTACAACTCCAAGGAAGCGACCCGCCGTCTGGCGAGCCTTTACTCGAATCCGAATCTGCCCGGCAAGACGCTGATCCCGCAGCATCTGCATTCAATGAAGGACATCGCGGCGATCAAGAAGGCGGTGTACGACAATTACGATAATGCGAAGGAATCGCTGCAGATAATCACGGGCACGCCCAAGTCGGTAATTCCCAAGCTGCGCAAGGTCCTCGAAGTGCTCCGGCCCGGAATCTTCTCGTTTTGGCTCGACGGACCGGCGCCGCAGGCCGATCGCATGACCTGCCTGAAGCTGCTCGGCACCGAAGTGATGCCCGCAGTGCGCGAAATTGGCAAAGAGCTGGGGCTGACGGATCCGTTCGAGGTCGCACCGGGGTCGCGGCCTCTGCCGGCGACGGGCCGCCCCGATCGAGTGGGATCGCCCGCGGCGCTGCAGGCGCTCTAAGGCTGCGGGATAGGGGATAGGATTGCGGACGGATCGCGTTCAGAAAGATTGGCCGCGTACACGAAGATCAGCAAAGATTGTCGCGATTTCGTTGAACGTTTGCTATTGATTGGAAAGCTGGCTAATGGCTCCCGAAATGCCGGGAGTGGATAGAGTATGAGCGGGCGCGCACGATGCGCACAGGGCAGGGGGCGCCGCCCGATCGTCGAGGAAAATTAAAGGCTCCGCGGAGGTCGTTCGTATGCACATAATGTTTTTCACCGAGAGGGCGTATCATGCCGTTCCCGAGGACGAAGTCTTCAAGCGGCGCAGTTTCTTTGGCGTTCCGAACAAGTTCTTCGACGCGCCGACCGGCGCGCGGCTCCTGAACGAATATATCGACGAGAAGATTCTCTGCGATGAGCTCGGTTTCGACGGCCTGATGCTCAACGAGCATCACGGCACGCCGTTCTGCATGGGCGCAGTGATGGACGTCGAAGCGGCGGTGCTGGCGCGCGCGACCAAGCGGGCCAAAATCGTCCTGCTCGGCAATCCGATTCCGACCGTCGCGAATCCGCTGCGCATGGCCGAAGAGCTCGCGATGATCGACATGATCTCGGGCGGCCGTCTCGTCCCCGGATGGGTCCGTGGCGCGGGCAGTGAGCAACTCGCCAACAACGCCAACCCGGCCTACAACCGCGAATACTTCGACGAGGCTCACGATCTCATTCTGGCGGCGTGGACCAAACCGGGTCCGTTCCGCTGGGAGGGCAAGCACTTCCATTATCGCTTCGTGAATCCGTGGGTCCTCCCGCTGCAGAAGCCGCATCCTCCCATCTGGATTCCCGGGCTGATCAGCCCCGAGACCGTCAAATGGTGCGCGGAGCATCGCTACCCCTACGTCGCGCTGGCGACGCTGCTCGGCCCCACGCTCGAGATGTACAACATGTACGCGAAGCGTGCGGCTGAACTCGGCTATCAGGCCGGCCCTGAGAACTTCGGCTACCTGCAGCCGGTGTTCTGCGCCGATACTGAAGAGAAGGCCGAAGAGATGGGCAAAAACTTCCTCTTCGGCGGCGGCTTCTCCCATTTCGCGCGCCCCGAATGGATGTTCCCTCCGGGATACAACTCCAAGGCGGCGACCCGGCGCCTCGCGCAACAGGCTGCTAATCCGAACCTGCCCGGTAACATCAACGGGATGATGGACCACGATCCGGTTGACGACGCCGACCTGCAGGCGCTCAAGAAGCGGCTCTACGACACCTATCCGCAGTGGATCAAGGAGTCGCAGATGATCACCGGCACGCCGAAAACCATCGTGCCCAAGCTGCGCCACGTCCTCGAAGTGCTGCGCCCCGGAATCTTCTCGTTCTGGCTCGACGGCCCCTCGCCCTTGAAGGATCGGCGCCGCTGCGTCGAGTTGCTGGGCAAGGAAGTGGTCCCTGCACTACGGGATATCGGCAAGGAACTGGGCCTCGAAGACCCGTTCTCGCGCACCCCGGGCTCGGTCAAAATCAGTGGAAAGGCGGAGCCTGTCGGCCGTCCCGATCTGATCGCGGCCGCCTGAGCGATCGCGCCACAACCGACCTGCTGACTGTTCCATGCGGCGGAGGGCGTTTTGAACGTCGTCCGCCGCATGCTTTTATTAGCGTAACAGTATGTCGTGGATGCAGACCGTCGATGAACTCGGTTTCAAGCTCGACCTCGCCGTCGAGCCGCGGCGAATCGTCTCGCTGGTGCCGAGTTGGACCGAGACCCTCTTCGCCTTCGGCCTCGCCGATGCGATCGTCGGGGTCACGAAATTTTGCGTCGAGCCCGTCGACGCCGTCGCCAGCGTCGCGAAAATCGGCGGCACCAAGAATCCCGACATCAAGGCGATACTTGAACTCAAGCCTGACCTGCTGATCGCGAACGCCGAGGAAAACCGTCGCGAGGATATAGAACAGTTGCGCGCCGGTGGCGTGCCGGTTTTCACGACCTATCCGCGCACAGTGGGATCGGCGGTCGAATCCATTCTCAAGCTCGGCAACGTCGTCGGACGGCCCGCCGCAGCCGGCGCGATGGCCCGCGACATCGTCAAGTCGGTCAGCGAAATCGAAACCGGCCTCGGCGCCTGGGCCAAGCTGCGCTTCCGTGTTTTCTGTCCCGTCTGGAAGAATCCGTGGATCGCCTTCAACGGCGACACCTATGCCCATGACGTCCTGCGGATGCTCGGCTTCAACAATATCTACGCGACGGCCGGCGAGCGTTATCCGCGCGCGACCCTCGATGAGGCGCTCGAGTTGCGGCCCGACTTCGTGCTCTTGCCCAACGAGCCTTACGAATTCGATGCGAAAGATGTCGAGGAATTGAAGCCGCTGCTGCCGCCCGCGCTGAGCCGTCGCGTGGTCCTCATCGATGGCCGCGACCTCCATTGGTATGGCGTGCACATGGTCAACGGCCTGAAAACGCTGTGGACGCTGCTCGCTCGCGTCCGCGCCGCGACTGTTTAACTCGTTAACTCGCGCGCGAGGTACTCGCCTCCGCATAGCAATTACCGGCCACGGGTTTGCGCGCCGACGGTCAACAATACTAAAGAATTTACCGCGGGCGCCCGCCACCGAATCGACGCGCACCGCATCCCAGCTTCATCCGCAATCGAGGTATCGAACGATGGCCGCAATCGCGCCGCTCACAGGAATCAAGCTTATCGATTTGACCAAGCTCGCCCCCGGACCCCATTGCACGATGATTCTCGGCGACCTCGGCGCCGACATTATCAAGGTC
>DASXFX010000043.1:0-27135 GCA_036489375.1 Binataceae bacterium (SeqCode)
GATGCCGACGAAGCGGTCGCACGGGTCACCGTTCGTTACAATCGCGGCCTGTTCAAACGCAACGCGGTTTACGAGGCCTCCGGCGACACCCTGCGGGGCAGTGTCAGTGCCGTCGCCGGCCACAATGAGGTACTCGTCAAACTCGGCCGCTTCAAGGAAATCGATGCCGACCTGGTCTTGTTCCGCGCGATGATTTTGGCGCACGTACGTGCTCGTGGGCAGGTCCGATGGACCGGGCGCGTCGCGATCATCGACCCGAACACGCTGGTGGCGGCCGCGCTCAAACAGAATTGCCGGCAAACTGACGCAGCTGGCTTGCGCTGGGTATGGGAGGCGCGAATGGGCGATACAGAGGATATCGAACTCGATAATTCCGGGACGATCGTTCGGCAGCGCGACAGTTGGGGGGTCGAAAAGGTGTTGACAGAATTTGTCGCGCTCACCGCTTAAGCACGCCGCGCGGCGTTACGCCGCCGGATCGCGAGTGGCGGCCGGCGGCGCGTTCTCGCGCGCCGGATGCGCGATCACGGTGGGTGCCGCGACCACCGCAGGCTTCTCACGCGGCATTTTGCAGTCGCCCTCGAACTTCGCGCCTTCGTTCAACACCAGGCTCGGCGTGGTGATGTTGCATCGGATATTGGCCGTCGCCAGGAGTTCGATGCGCTCGCGTGCGATGATTTCGCCGCTGACCGATCCAGCCACGGTAATGCGGCTGGCCGAAATCCGCGCCGTAACCACAGCGCCCTGCCCGATCACGATCTCGTCGCCGGTGATTTCGCCTTCGGCCTCGCCTTCAATCTTCGCCGGGGCCTTGAAATTGATTTTGCCCGAGAACTTGGTGCCTTTGCCGATGCGTGACTGGAACTCGTTTTCTGCGAGAGCTGCCATTAGACCCGCCTCTTTTGGTATTTCGCGGTCGATGATGACGGGAAAGTGAACGCCGGGCAATCGCAGCAGAGGTCAGCTTCCTGCCGAATGGAAATTGGTCAATGAGAGAAATGTCTTTCGTCGATCGGGATGGCGCAACGAGGGACTGTACCGCCTGGATCTCGCCGGTTCACCTTACGTTCTGGCAAGGAATACAGCAACCGGCTAGTTTCGTCCGATGATCGATTTCAAAGACAAGGTGGCGCTGATCACAGGCGGAACGCGCGGACTCGGGCGCGCCATCGCCCTGACCCTCGCCCGCGACGGGGCAACTATCGCACTCAACTATCGGCGCGACGAGGACAGCGCGAATCGCACGCTCGCGGAGATTCGCGCCCTCGCTCCGCGGTCAATCCTGCTCAAGGCCGATATGGAAGAAGACGCGCAGGTACGCGCGTTGGTCGAGGGCGCGGGCAGAGCGCTGGGGCGCATCGATATACTGGTCGTCAACGCCGCGGCGACCGCCTTCAAACCATTGCTCGCGGTCAAACCGCACAACCTGACCCGCACCTTCAACCTGAGTGTCGGCGGTTTCGTCGCCGCTGTTCAGGAGACGAGCAAGTTCATGGGCGATGGCGGCCGCATCCTGATGATCTCGGGAGTCGATTCGATGCGGTATCTGCCCCGCCATGGCGTCCTCGGTGCGGCCAAGGCGGCGATGGAAGCGATGGTGCGGGATTTCGCCTTCGAACTGGGGCCGCGCGGGATCACCGTCAACGGCGTCAACTTCGGCATGATCGATAGCGACTCGTCGCGCATTTATTTTGGCGACGATTTCGAGCGCGTGCTCCGAGTCACGGCCGCACGGACGGCGCTCAAGCGCCTGCCTGAACTGGAGGAGATTGCCGCGGTCGTGGCTTTGCTGTGCACACCGCAGGCGGGCTACCTGACGGCACAGACCATAATGGTTGACGGCGGCCTCACGCTCTCATCGCCGCTCGCCGAGTGAAGAACACGGGTGCAAGCTGGAATCCATGCAGCAGCCTCGCGGCGTGACGGCGACGCCGGAGACATGGGTGCAGCTACCTAGACGCGGCAGAGCAATCCGCCATCAACCGCGATGGACTCGCCGGTGACGAATCCGGCAGCGGGCGATACCAGGTAGAGCAGCGCTCCCGCAATTTCCTCGGGCTTGAGCAAGCGCCGATAAGGCAGGTACTTGAGCAGTTTCTCGTTAAAGTCACCCGGCTCTAGCGCGATACTGCCGTCTTCCGCAGTCCATCCGCATTCGAGCATGTTCAAGCGAATGCCGCGCCGCGCCCATTCGAGCGAGAGCGCGCGGACCAGATTGCGCACTGCGCCTTTGGCTGCACAGTACAGCGTCGCATTCGGAACGCCGCGTTCTGCCAGGACCGAGTTGATGTTGACGATGACGCCGCCGCCGCGCTGCAACATCACGCGCCCGGCCTCCTGAAACGCCATCCATGCGGTTTTGAAGTTGTCTTCGAACACTCGCTCGAAGGCGAAGTCGTCGGCGTTTTCGGCTGGCCCGTAAAAAGGCGAATCGAGCGCGGTAACCAGGATGTCGAGGCCGCCGAGTTTGCTCACGGCGAGGTCTGCGGTGGCGCTCAAATCGGCGCGCAGCGCAGCCCGTTGGACCCGAATCAACGCCTTCGAACCGACGGCTTCGACGGCTCTCGCGACTTCCTTGAGGGAATCTTCGGTGCCCGCATCCTGCGAGGCAATCAGCACCTTGGCGCCTGCTTCCGCGAGCGTGATCGCGGCGACACGGCCGACCGCATGCTCGGCGCCGATGACTAAGGCGGCCTTGTCCTTTAGCGAAAAATCCTTGAGCCCTTCGGGAAGCGTTTTATGATCTGCCATCGCTATCCTTCAATCGCCGCAGAGGCGGCCATGAATGTTGTTAAGAAACGGTTCGCGCCTATGCCGGATTGCCGGGAGCAACCCCGGTCGGCGTCACCCCGCCGGCCAGACCACCGCCGTCGATTATCACCAGTTCGCCGTTGATATGGTTCGACGCCTCGGACGCGAGGAAGACCGCCAGCGGGCCGACGTCGTCATCCTGGCCGGGCCGTCCGATCGGGATGAACTTGCCGCCCTTGAAGAACTTCATCATCGCTTCGTTATGCGGGAAAATGCCGGGCACGATGCAGTTGGTCTGGATGTTGTAGTCGGCGTACGTCAGCGCCAGCGACCGCGTGAGTTGCAGCACGGCGCCCTTAGAGCAAGCATACATATAGTTATGTTTACCGCCACGAAGGCCATAACCCGAGGCAACATTGATAATCTTGCCGCGCTTGGCCGCGACCATGTGCGGAATGACGGCGCGCGCACAGTAGAACTGGCTGGAGAGGTTAACGTCGATTCCGCGATGCCATTCCTCATCGGTAATCTTCTCGATCGGCTTACCGAAGGAGTCCTCGCCGATACCGGCGTTGTTGATCATCACGTCGACCCGGCCGAATTCCTTGATTGCCGCGGCGACCATCGCATTGCATTCCTCAGACTTGCCCACGTCGGTCGGCACGATAATGCATTTACGGCCGATTTGACGGACCAGCGCAGCGGTCTCTTCGAGTTGCGAAACCGTGCGAGCGGCGGCAACGATGTCCGCACCGCAGTTGGCGAAGCGCACCGCCATCGCACGGCCCAAGCCGCGCCCCGCTCCGGTTATGAGCACCACTTTGCCGTCGAGTTTGAAGCTGTCGAGAATCATGCGTCCTCCCGCGCCTCGCAGGCACCTTCACGGTGTCCGAGCGGCTTCACGAGTTAAACTTACACCGGACGTTCAACTTACGCAGTCCCTTGGCATTACACGGCCAGGCTTCCGATGCGAGAAATCAGCCAAACGATCAGGTAGCGCAGGTGACAAGCGCTTTTGACGCCGCGCGCACACCCGTTATATCGTTTAGAGCGAGGTCAGCTACCGTCATGGCACTTAAAATCAAGATGTATTCCGACTTCATTTGCCCCTTCTGTTACATCGGGTTTGAGGTTTTTCGCAAGCTCAAGCAGGAATTCGACCTGGAGCTTGATTGGCGCGGTTTTCAGATTCATCCGGAATGGCCCGCCGAGGGCATGCAAGCCTCGGAGTGGCGCAATGGGATGGACGCGAATGCACGGCGAGCGGTGTGGGATCGGATCCAGACGATGGCGACGGCGGCCGGCTTTGAAATGAAGCCGCCGGAGATCCTGACAAATTCGCGGCTGTCACTTGAGGCGGCCGAGTTCGCGAAAGAGGCGGGAGCCGGTGAGGCATTCGAGGAGCGCGTTTATCGGGCGTACTTCTACGAGGGAAAAAATATTGGCAGTCAGCCGGTGCTTGCTGATCTCGGCGCCGATGTCGGCCTTTCGCGCGACGACCTGAACCTTGCGCTTGACGCTGGACGCTATTCGCTGCGGCTCAAGAACAATGCGATGATCGCGCATCAGAACGGCGTCAGCGGCGTGCCGACCTTCTTTATCGGCGAATATCCACTGGTCGGCGCACAGAGTGAAGACGTCATGCGACAGGTGCTGCAACGCGTGAGCGAGCGCTCGGGCGCCGCTAAATGACGGACGTCGTACGCTCCGGTGAACGGCAAAGGCTCGCGGGAACGATGAATTCTGGTGCAACTGATTAGATCAGCGGAGATGGAAACGCGCGACGATATCGAGCGTCTCGATTTATGCGGCATTAAATGCCCTCTTAACTGGGCGCATGCCAAAGTCAGACTCGAAACGATGCGGCGCGGCCAGACTCTCGAGCTGACGATCGACGATCCTCGTGGAGCGCGCGATATCCCCCGGGCGGCAGAGGCCGAGGGTTATGCGGTCGGTGAGGTGCAATCGATCGACGGATTGTGGCAACTGCGGATCGAGAAGTAGGGAAGCACGTAATTACTTCGCGAGTAGTCAGATTGGACTCGGTGTCACAGACACCTTAGGATCGCGCCGTCGTGGGAAGCGAAAGGAGGGATCGTGAACGCGGAGCAGAAGCAGAAATTGACGGCGCTGTTTGACCAGGAACAGGTTGCGGTACTGATCACACAAGGCGAGCAATGGCCCACCGGCACGATGCAGGCGTTCGCGGAAACCCCCGACCTCGACTTGCTGTTTATCATGCGTTTCAGCGCGGAGAAGTATCAGAACCTGATCGCGCATCCGAAGGCGACGGTGCTGGTGGATACGCGCGACGTCGGCAAGGTGTCGACCTTCGAGATTGCGCGCGCGTCGGTCCAGGGTGAAGCAGTCGAAGTGCCGCGCGACACGCCGGAGTGGGAAACCCTGAAAGCGTTATTCCTCAAGAAGAATCCCTTTGAAGCACCCTTCTTCGGTGGCGACGCGCTGCGTATGATGCGAATCAAGCCCAAGCGCATTTCGTACGCGAACGGCGTCAAGGACACCTTCTGGATCGAACTGTAACGACAAGCCGGTAGCACACGGCTGGCTCCGATTACGGACCGCGGCGTAAGCAGCCGCTGACCAGTCGGGGACGAAATTCTTGCGCGTTTGCCAACCTTTCGGATGAGGTTGTCGGCGCATCGCGGACGTCTGATCGCGACACCGGAAATTATCGTCAATCCACTTCTCAGGGGCACACGATTTGCTCTGAAGAGCGGGTGGCAGCGCGACTTGCGGAATTTTTTCAACCCGCCCATGGGGCATGAGGGCATGGATGCACAGCACTTGAGCAACGAGCTGCCGGAATTGAAGGCATCGGCGATGGTTGACTTGCCGATGAACGAGATGTTTGGGGCCGACGGCCGTCCACGTCCCGAGTGCGCGCGCGTCGTGAACTATCTGCTCTCGATGGACGCGCAAAGACTGGCCGAACTCGGAGAGCGCGCCCATGAGATGTTCCTGCGGATGGGCGTGACTTTCAACGTCTATGGCAACGAGGACGGCAGCGAACGGATTTTCCCGTTCGACCCGGTGCCGCGCATCATCCCCGCCGCGACCTGGGCCGAAATCGAGGCGGGGCTAATCCAGAGAGTGCGAGCGCTCAATGCGTTCCTGGCCGACATTTACGGTGAAGGCTGCATCCTCAAAGACGACGTAATACCGCGCGATCTGATAATCGGATCGTCTCAATTCCGGCACGCGGCGGTGGGAATCAAACCGCCGCATAATTCGTTCGTCACGGTTGCGGGGATCGACCTGGTGCGTGGATCCGACGGGCGTTTTTACGCGCTCGAAGACAACGTACGAACGCCATCGGGAGTCTCCTACGTTCTCGAAAACCGGGTGATCATGACGCGCTTGATGCCTGAACTCATACGCACGCTCAAGGTGCGCAGCGTTGAGCAATATCCAGCGGACCTGCTGGCCTCGCTGCGCGAACTGTCGCCGAGCGCGTCATCGGATCCAACGGTGGCGGTGTTGACGCCGGGACCGTTCAATTCGGCGTTCTTCGAGCACGTCTTCCTCTCGCAGCAGATGGGCGTCGATCTGGTGGAAGGTCAGGATTTGGTTTGCGTCGATCATAAGCTGTTCATGAAGACAGTTTACGGATTACGGCAAATCGACGTGCTGTACCGGCGGGTGGACGATGACTTCCTTGATCCGGTGGTCTTCAGGCCCGACTCGCTACTCGGAGTTCCGGGACTGACGTCGGTGCTGCGTGCGGGTAACGCGGTGGTAGCGAACGCGGTCGGGACCGGCATCGCGGATGACAAGGCGGTATTCGCTTACACGCCGCGAATGATCAAATATTACCTGAATGAGGAGCCGATAATCCCGATCGTCGAAACTCATCTGCTGCGCGATCCGGAAGTCTGCGAATTCGTCCTGCGCGATCTCGAGCGTTTCGTGATCAAGCCGACCGGGGCCTCGGGCGGCTATGGCGTGGTGATCGGGCCGAAGGCCAGCGCGCAGGAGCTAGCCGAGACCCGAGCGCGAATCGAGCGTGACCCGGCTGCCTTCATCGCACAACCGGTGATCCAACTTTCGGTGCATCCGACGCTGGCAGGCGGCGAAGGCTCAACGCTGTCCCCGCGGCACGTCGATTTGAGGCCATTCGTATTGCTGGGAGCGAAGCCGCGAGTGCTGCCGGGCGGACTGACCCGCGTGGCCCTGCGCGAAGGATCGCTGATCGTCAACTCCTCGCAAGGCGGGGGCAGCAAGGATACCTGGGTGCTCGAAAACTAGTGCTGCGGCGAATCGCGGACCATCTATATTGGGCGGCACGTTACCTGGAACGCGCGCAATGGCGCGCGCGGCTCGTCGACGTCAACTACCATTTGAACCTCGAAGTTCCGCCGCGCATGGCTGACCCATGGGAGCCACTGCTCGGGATAACTGGTGAGCGCGAGCCGTTTGCGCAGCGCTATGCGCACGCGGACGAAGCCTCGGTGGTAGATTTCTTCACTTTCGATCGTGAGAATCCCGCATCGATCCGCAGTTGCATCGAAGCGGCGCGAACCAATCTGAGCGCGCTCCGCAACATGATCTCATCCGAGATGTGGCTGCAGATGAACGCGCTTTACCTGGACTCGCGGCAATGGTCGCACGGGCATCTGGCGAGTGAAGGATTTTCGAGCTTCTTCACCGATCTGCGCAATCACTTTTACGCGATTACCGGGATCATCCGCAGCACGATGCCACGGGATCTTTCATACGATTTCCTCGAGATTGGAACGATGCTGGAGCGAGCCGACAATGTCGCCCGGCTGCTCGACGTGAAGTACCATTATTTACTGCCGCGGCTGGAGGATATCGGAGGTCCGTCGGATGGACGGCAATGGGCGGCGGTGTTGCGCAGCGCGTCGGCGCTGGAGGCATTTCGCAAGCTTTATGGCTATTCGATCCGAGTGGACCGAGTGGTGGAGATCCTTCTGTTCGACCCCAACTTTCCGCGGTCGGCGCGCTTCAGCACGGAACGCCTTGCCGCATCGATCGAGCGGGTGGCAGCGCAAAGCGGCACCCACCTATCGCAGCAGCTCGTTTCGGACAACTTGCTCTCGCTTTTGCGGGCAGGAAGTGCCGGCCAGGTAATAACCGAAGGACTGCATGAGTTCCTGCTCCGGGTGGAAGAGGAATGCTCGACCATCTCGGATGCGCTTTATGGCGAGTATATGGCGCTGGGCTGAGCCACTACGAATGCTATATCGAATAGTTCATAGGACGCAGTTTGAATACGAGGAGCCGGCGTACGACTCACAGAACGAGTTGCGGATGCGGCCCTGGGATCGCGACGGACAACGCTGCGTCGCCTTCGAGCTGACAACTAACGAACCATCATCGACCCTGGAATATCATGATTTCTTCGGCAATCGGGCGCACTCGATATGCGTCAGCGGACCCCATCGGCAACTCGAGATCGTAGCGCGCTCGATCGTCGATTTGGAAACGCCGTCGATACCTGCCGAAACTGGGGTCACGCTGGTGGAATTCCTGCGCGATGATTCCATCCGCAACAACCTTTATTTCGAGTATCTGAATCCGAGCCATTACATTCCATTTAGCGAGCGGCTGCGGAAGTTCTTCTGGATGGCGCGACCGCAAGAGCGCGAGGACATCGGCGCCTACGTCACTCGCATGGTTGCTTACGTTCGCGATCAGTTTGAGTACGAGACCACCGCGACGAATGTCCACTCGAGCCTCAACGACATATTGGATAGTGGCGGCGGCGTGTGTCAGGATTTCGCGCATCTGACGATTGGAATTTTGCGGCTCGCCGGAATTCCCTCGCGCTACGTCTCGGGCTACCTCGCGCCTGCGTCTCCTGACAGTGCACCCGATCCGGCGGCGCAAGCGAGTCACGCCTGGCTCGAAGCATGGTTGCCTGGCGCCGGCTGGTGCGGGTTCGACCCGACGCATCGATGCGCCGTTGACGGTCGTCATATCGGTGTTGCGGTCGGCCGCGACTATGCGGACGTACCGCCGCTCCGAGGGGTGTTTCGCAGCGACGGGGTTGAGTCGGTGATGAAAGTGGATTTGCGCGTCGAATCTGCTGCCGCCAACAGCGGCGGAAGTTCTGCCAGCGGCCAATCCCAATCGCAACACTGAGCAGTGATCGCGAATCCGTGATCCAACGCCGCTCTTTCTGAGCGAGCCTCGCCCTTGGCCTAACGCATATCAGCGCCGATGCGCTACGATCCGTTCTAGCAGCTCCAGCCATTGGAGCGCAGAGGGTGACCGCTAGAAGCGGGACGTTTCACACGACTACGGACGCCATTGATAATCGTTACGGCTGGCGCCAATTAACTCGCGTCGCTGACAAATTCAAATTCCAATGAATCGATCCCGCAGTTACGAGTTGCCAGCATAAATCTTAACTTGCCTCGACGGTCAGGCCACGTCAGCATTTGAGAGACCGGCGTATCGTCGCAGATGTAACGGTGGCGGCTCGCTGCGGCTTGCGCCCCGACTTCATGACTTCGCGCGGTTTTGATTCAAGCCAGGGATTGAGGAGAAATTTCGATGGCATCCGATGTGGGTAAACAACTACCGGAAGCGACTTTGAGCGCGGACGAATTACATCGCATAGACGCCTACTGGCGCGCCTGCAATTACCTGAGCGCGGGCATGTTGTACCTACAGAACAATCCTTTGTTACGAGAGCCGCTTAAGCCGGAGCACATCAAAAATCGCCTGCTCGGACATTGGGGCTCCGACCCCGGTCAGTCGCTCGTATGGGTTCATCTAAACCGCTTGATCAAAAAATACGATCTCGACGTAGTCTATTTGTCGGGACCGGGACACGGAGCTCCAGCGACGCTTGCGAACAGTTACCTCGAAGGCGTCTATTCTGAGTTCTACCCTGACCGCAGTAACGACATCGACGGGCTGCGGCGATTTTTCAAGCTGTTTTCTTTTCCCGGTGGCATCGGCAGTCATTGTACGCCAGAAACGCCGGGCTCAATTCATGAAGGCGGAGAACTCGGCTACAGCCTTTCGCACGCATTTGGCGCGGCCTTCGACAATCCTGAATTAATCGCGGTAACGGTAATCGGTGATGGCGAAGCTGAAACCGGCCCGATGGCGACGTCGTGGCACTCCAACAAATTTCTCAATCCGGTTCGCGACGGCGCGGTCCTGCCTATCCTCCATCTCAATGGCTATAAGATTGCGAACCCTTCAATTCTGGCCCGGATAACCGAAGCTGAGCTGGAGAACCTGTTTTGTGGATATGGTTATAAACCGTATACCGTAGCAGGTGACGAGCCCCAGACAGTTCATCAGTTGATGGCCGCCACACTTGAGCGTTGCATACTCGAAATTCGCGAGCTTCAGGAGAACGCGAGGAAAGGCGCCGCCGCGAGCGCGACGCGTCCACAATGGCCGATGATCGTGTTGCGGACTCCGAAAGGATGGACCTGCCCAAAGGAGCTAGACGGCAAACGATTGGAAGGCTTCTGGCGTGCGCATCAAGTGCCGATCACGGATCCAGTTACTAATCCGACACATCTGAAGCTGGTTGAGGGCTGGATGCGGAGTTACCATCCGGAAGAGCTGTTCGACGAAGGCGGGGCGTTGATACCGGAACTGAGACGAATGGCGCCGGCGGGCGATCGCAGAATCAGCTCCAACCCTCATGCTAATGGAGGATTGTTGCGCCAGCCGCTTAGATTGCCCAATTTTCGCGATTACGCAGTGAAGGTCACGCACCCCGGCCATTCGGAAGCGCCGAACACTCACGTGCTGGGACAATATTTGCGCGACGTTATGCGGAAGAACATGACGAACTTCCGCGTCTTCGGACCGGACGAGACGGCTTCAAACAAGCTCGATGCGATTTACGAGGCGAGCAAGAAGACCTGGCTCGCGGAGTACAAGCCTGAAGATTCTGATGGTAGTGAGCTATCACCCGATGGGCGTGTCATGGAGATGCTCAGTGAGCACACCCTGGAAGGCTGGCTCGAAGGTTACCTGCTGACCGGGCGCCACGGTTTTTTTTCGACCTATGAAGGCTTCGCCCATATTATCGACTCGATGGTGAATCAGCACGCCAAGTGGCTCGAAAAATGTATTACATCGGTATCATGGCGCGCCCCAATTTCTTCGCTTAATATCCTGATCAGTTCCACGGTGTGGCGACAGGACCATAACGGTTTCACGCACCAGGATCCGGGCTTTATCGACGTAGTTACCAATAAGAGCCCAAGTGTGACGCGCATCTACTTGCCACCGGACGCAAACTGCCTATTAAGCGTCGCGGATCACTGTTTGCGCAGCGTCAACTACGTGAACGTGATTGTGGCGGACAAACAGCCGCATCCCGAATACCTTACGATGGATGAAGCAATCAGGCATTGCACCAAAGGCATTGGGCTGTGGGACTGGGCCTCGACAGACCAGAATGGCGATGCGGATGTTGTGATCGCATGTGCGGGCGACACCGCGACAATCGAGGCGTTAGCCGCGACTGCAATCTTGCGCGAAAAGTTTCCGACGCTACGAACGCGCTTCGTCAACGTCGTCGATCTCTTCAGGCTACAGCCGTCAAGTGAGCATCCGCACGGACTATCTGATCGCGACTTTGACAGTCTTTTCACCGTGGACAAACCGGTAATATTCAACTTCCACGGCTACCCGGCGCTGATTCACAAGCTCGCGTATCGGCGCAGCAACCATGACAATATGCACGTCCGCGGATACAAGGAAAAAGGCAACATCAACACACCATTGCAACTCGCGATTAACAATCAGACAGACCGTTTCACTCTCGCGATCGATGTGATCGACCGAGTGCCGAAGCTGCAAGCATCCGGAGCGCACGTGAAGGAATGGCTGAAGGACCAAATCATTGAACATCTCGATTACGCGACCGAGAATGGAATTGACCCGCCCGCAATTAACAATTGGCGGTGGCCGTACTGAAGCGACGCTTCCGAATGCCTTAGGATACTTATGAATATCAGTCCATTGGCGGGCAAACTCGCCGAACCATCGATGCTGGTCAATGTGCCGCGTTTGATAACTGCCTATTATAGCGAGCGGCCCGACACGGCAATCCCTTCGCAATGCGTGGCCTTCGGCACCTCAGGCCATCGCGGTTGCGCCTTCGACAGCGCATTTAACGAATATCACATCGTCGCGATAACTCAGGCCATTTGTCTATATCGTAAGAGCCAAGGGATCGATGGGCCGCTTTTTCTCGGGATGGATACTCATGCCTTATCCGAGCCGGCCTTCGCCAGCGCGATCGAAGTACTAGCCGCAAACTGCATCGAAGTGATGATCGATGAAGCGCGCGGATACACGCCTACACCGGTAATATCGCACGCCATCCTCACCTATAATCGGGGACGGAAAAGTGGCCTTGCCGATGGCATTGTGATCACTCCGTCGCACAATCCACCGACAGATGGTGGTATCAAATATAATCCCACCCATGGCGGACCTGCTGACAGTAAGGCGACTAAGTGGATTGAGGATCAAGCAAATGTATTGATGGGTGCGAATCTGTTGGGCGTTCCGCGAGTGCCGATGACCAAGGCGCTGAATGCACCGACAACTCATCGACATGGCTTCATCGGCAACTATGCCGCCGATCTTCGCAATGTTGTGGACATGGAGGCAATACGGTTGTCCGGCGTTAAGATCGGCATCGATCCACTGGGCGGGGCGGGCGTCCATTATTGGGGACCGATCATTGAACGTTACAAGATCAATGCGACGGTGGTTAATGAGGCAATCGATCCTACGTTTCGGTTCATGCGGGTTGATTGGGACGGCAAGATTCGAATGGATTGCTCATCTCCCTATGCGATGGCAGGACTAGTGAGCATGCGTGAACGCTTCGATGTGGCGTTCGCTAACGACACCGATAACGATCGCCACGGAATAGTCAGTCGCACCGCGGGATTACTTAATCCGAATCATTATCTCGCAGTGGCGATCTCATTTCTTTTCAACAACCGTGAGAACTGGCCGACGAAGTCAGCGGTAGGTAAGACCGTAGTTAGCAGCGGCATTATTGATCGAGTAACGGCCCAACTCGGGCGGCGATTAGTGGAAGTACCGGTAGGCTTCAAATGGTTCGTGGACGGACTCATCGATGGCTCCTTGGGCTTCGGCGGTGAAGAGAGCGCGGGGGCATCGTTTCTACGAACCAACGGTAGCGTATGGACCACCGATAAGGACGGGATCATCCTGGGACTTTTGGCAGCAGAGATGACTGCAAAAACGGGACGCGATCCTGGAGAATTATACACCGATATCACGCGAGAGTTTGGCGCGCCCGTATACGAGCGCATCGATGCTCCGGCGACCGCGCGGCAGAAAGCGATACTGGCAAAACTCTCTCCGTCTCAGGTAACGGCGAAGGAACTCGCGGGGGAACCCATAATTGCGTCGTTAACTGCGGCGCCTGGCAATGGCGCACCGATCGGCGGGCTCAAAGTCGTGGCCGCAAGCGGATGGTTCGCGGCGCGCCCTTCGGGAACCGAAGAAGTTTACAAAATATACGCCGAAAGTTTTCGCGACAGCGAGCACCTGCACCGGATTCAAGAGGAGGCACGTGCTCTGATCGATCGAGTATTCGAGCGCAATTCCGGCGACCCTGGAAAATAGCAGCTTCTAGTGATTGCCGAGTGCAACGTGATTCGCGAGAATTCCAGAATCCTTCGGCCGGGAGTTTGACGCGACCATGGCTCAACCCAACCTTGTCGACATACCTCAACCGCCCACCAAACCGGTGCTTGGAAATCTGCTCGATCTCGACCGCATCGCACCCGTGCAAGGACTGGTCAAACTAGCCCAGCGATATGGAATCATCTACCGCTTGGCCCTGCGTGGAACCTACCTGGTCGTGGTCTCGGGCCACGAGCTGGTAGAGGAATTGTGCGACGAAACGCGGTTCGACAAGAGCATCAGCGGAGCGTTGAGGAAAGTCCGCAAGTTCACGGGCGACGGTCTATTCACGGCGAACACCAGCGAGCCCAACTGGTCCAAGGCGCACAATATCCTGCTGCCGAATTTCAGCCAGCGCGCGATGCATTCCTATCATTCGATGATGTTGGATATCGCGGGACAGCTAGTTGCCAAGTGGGCGCGCTTAAATGCCGACGACGAGATCGATGTCGCGCATGACATGACCTCACTCACGCTCGATACGATCGGATTGTGTGGCTTCGACTATCGCTTCAATTCGTTTTATCGCGACCGCAACCATCCGTTCGTTGACGCGATGGTGGACTCGCTCTCGTGCGCGATGGAACAAGTGCGGCGGTTGCCAGGTGAAGATTTGATCCGAGGCGCGCGCGACCGCCGATACGCCGACAACGTGAGCTACATAAACGTGATGGCAGATCGGATCATCAAGGAACGGCGCGAAGGAGACGATGACATCGCGAGCAAGCCGGACCTGTTGAGTTACATGCTCGCAGGAGTGGATAAGAAAAGCGGCGAGCGGCTGGATGATTTGAACATTCGCTACCAGATGATCACATTTCTGATCGCCGGGCATGAGACCACGAGTGGATTGCTTTCGTTTGCGATCAACGCACTGCTGAACAATCCTAACGTGCTGAATTCAGCGTATGAAGAGGTCGATCGAGTGTTGGGTTCGGACCCGGACGTCACACCGAGCTATGCACAAGTCAGTCAGCTCGAATTTATTTCGCAGATTCTCAAAGAATCCCTGCGACTATGGCCGACGGCGCCAGGGTTTTCACTATATCCTTTTGAAGACACTGTCATTGGTGGGAGGTACGCGATCAGGAAGGAGTATCAGGTCTTGGTGCTGCTGCCGGCGCTTCACCGCGATAAATCGATCTGGGGTACGAATCCTGAGCTTTTCAATCCTGATAATTTCACGGCAGCAGCGGAACGCGCGCGCCCAGCCGGCGCATACAAGCCGTTTGGCAATGGACAGCGTGCTTGCATCGGGCGGCAATTCGCACTCCACGAGGCGACGCTGGTGCTCGGGATGGTGCTGCATCGGTTCAAGCTTATCGATCATCAGCGTTACAAGTTAAAAATCAAAGAAACTCTCACACTAAAGCCAGATGGACTGCGAATTCGAGTACGACTCCGGAGGCAACACGAGCGGAGAACATCGGATAGCGCTAATCCTTCCGCCGCTGGTTCATCAAAGGCTGCTAAGTCTGACAGTGAGACGCAGTCAATCCTGGCACCGACGGCGACTGCTCGCCATGAGACGCCGTTATTGGTGCTTTTTGGATCAAACCTCGGGACTGCCGAAGAGTTGGCGCAACGAATCGGGCAGGACGGCAAAGTTAATGGCTTTGCTACAACCATCGCCCCTCTCGACGATTATACCCGCAAGCTGCCGCAGTCGGGCGCGGTGGTTATCGTGTCGGCATCGTATAACGGTACGCCGCCCGATAATGCAGTCCAGTTTTGCGACTGGCTCAATGATAAGGATCTCGGCAGCAATGCTCTCGAGGGCGTCAGTTACAGCGTTTTCGGCTGCGGAAATCGCGATTGGGCCGGCACCTTCCAAGCGGTTCCGCGGCTAATCGACGAAAAGCTAACGGCTCACGGAGCTCACCGACTACTGCCACGCGGCGAAGGGGATGCACGTGGCGATTTCGACGGACAATTCGTGAGCTGGTGCCGTCCGTTCTGGAAGACCCTCGCAGAGAACCTAGGGATCGATCTGGATGCGAATGCCGCTGCGAAAAAGGAAGCTCTATACGAGGTCGAGATCGTTAGCGACGAGGGAATAAGTCCGCTAGCCGAAACCATCACGGCAAAGCCGATGCGAGTGGCGGCAAATCATGAATTACATACTAAGGATGGCCCACGGCCGTCCGAGCGCTCAACTCGCCATCTCGAAGTGATACTGCCGGAAGGCGTGGCCTACCGCGCCGGCGATCATCTTGGAGTGCTGCCGCGTAACGGCGATGAGAGCGTGCGTCGGGTCGCGAAGCGCTTTGGCTTCGACAAAGATGTCACGCTCCGATTACACAAGCGCGCCGACCGCAAGACGATTCTGCCGGTTGATCAATCGATCTCGCTCTTTGCACTGTTACACGATTATCTCGAACTACAGAGTATCGCGACGCGATCGCAGATCGAAACTATGGCGGCGTACACTCAGTGCCCGCCGGAGCGATCGAAACTGCTCGACTTGATCGCTGAAAGCGAAACCGGAGCCGCCAGATATGGCGACGAAGTAATGGCACGCCGGAAGTCAGTGATCGATCTGCTCGAGGAATGTCCAACCTGTGCCCTGCCATTGGGCATCTATCTTGAAATGTTGCAGCCTCTCACACCGCGCTATTATTCGATTTCTTCATCGCCGCTGGTTGATTCACGTAGATGCTCAATCACCGTGGCGATTGTGAGCGAGAGCGCACGTTCGGGTCATGGAATGTTTCGCGGAGTCTGTTCGAATTACTTGCTTGGCCAGATCGAAGGCCGCATTGTATCGGGCTTTATCAAGGACAACCATTCGGCGTTTCGTTTGCCGAATGATCCGCTGATTCCGATCATCATGGTCGGCCCGGGCACCGGGGTCGCGCCCTTCCGTGGCTTTCTGCAAAAGCGCGCCCAGATCAAAGCATCAGGTAAAGCGATAGGCCGATCCGTCTTGTTCTTCGGCTGTCGGCATCCGCGACAGGATTTCATCTACGCGCATGAAATGAATGCTTTTGAAAGCGCGGGCGTTACCGAACTTCATGTCGCATTTTCGCGCAATCCGGAAGAAAGGAAGGTCTATGTGCAAGACCAGATCATCGAGCACAAGGATCAGCTCTGGAAGCTGATCGAGGCAGGAGCAATAACCTACGTTTGCGGTGACGCCAGTCAGATGGCACCGGGTGTACGGCGGGCATTCGCCGCCATTTACGCCGAGAAGAAAAGTACGAGCCTCGAAGTCGCGAGCGCCTGGATGGATCGGATGACCATGGAGGGACGCTATCTGGTCGATGTGTGGTCCGCGGGTTGAACATGCGAGCCGCGCTAACAACTCGGATGGTGCTCGCGACACGCCTGCTCGTTGATAAGATCGCCCGGACGACCGCATTAGGGCCTCCTCGCAATTTCCGCACAATCGAGATGGATACCAACTCCCGCGCGCGCAGTGAACGGCGACAGCATCCGACGTTCAGAATCGAGCCAGGGTGCGCATGGATAGCCACAAAAATCTGTCAGCCGATCCGCTCTGGTATAAGAATGGAATGCTCTAAGTGGTTCGCGTGCGCTCTGCCTATGACAGTTCGGGCGACGGCATCGGCGATTCTCACGGACTCACGGCCAAGCTCGATTATCGCTTGAAACACTGACCGACGAAGAGCTTGATTACATGTACCGGGCTTATGCGCAGGAAACGGCTGATTGCGCAGCGCAAACGAGGTTTTCGGGCGGGGCGGGATCGAGTTCCTGAGCCCCCTGTGCGGGAACGATAACTCGCCGAATCTGAATCGGTTCCCGGCCGTCTGCCATTGCGATCCGCTTTCAACTCTCGGAGCGTTCACGAAAGGCGACCGCTGGTGGAGAAGATTCCCGGTCACCGCTGTCAGCAATTCGCTGACCTGCGCTCACTCTGTGGCTATTTGTAGGCGCGCCAGTTCGCGGTGCTGAGGTTGGAAGTCCCGGAGTCCTGACCTAAGGTGAACTAAGATGGTCGAACCCTGCGCTACCTATCGCGTTCAGTTGCATTCCGGATTCACTTTCGATGACGCCGCGGATCTCACTGACTACCTGGCCGAACTTGGTATCAGCCATCTCTATTGCTCACCCTACCTGCAAGCTACACCTGGCAGCACACATGGTTACGATGTAGTAGATCATCGCCGCGTGAATGAAGACCTCGGCGGTGCCGCGGGACACGCCCGGATGCATTCGGCGCTGCGTAAACGCGGGCTGGGACAAATCCTCGATATCGTCCCCAATCATATGGCGATCGTAAGCCCGTACAACCCGTGGTGGTGGGATGTGCTCGAGAATGGGCCCGTGAGCAACTATGCGTCGTATTTCGACGTCGATTGGGCGACTCCAGAAATGCGCTTGCGCAATTCGGTTCTTATGCCGGTACTGGGCGACCAATACGGTGAGATCCTCGAATCGGGTGCAATACAACTCGATCGCGACGGTGCTGCACTGACGGTTCGTTATCACGAGCATCGATTTCCCGTGGCGCCGCGATCGTTTGACACAATATTGTCGGCGGCTGCATTGCGTTGCGGTTCCGACGAGCTCGCCTTCCTTGCCGACAGCTTTGGACGGCTGCCACTTCCCACCGCGACGGACCTTGAAAGCACGCGCCGACGCCATCGCGAAAAGGATGTGTTGCAGACCCTCTTCACGCGACTCATTCGCGAGCAACGGGAGGTCGGCCCCGCGATCGACGCCGTGATCGCCGAGATTAATTCCCATCCGGACTCGCTGCATTTGCTGCTTGAACGGCAGAACTTTCGACTCGCGTACTGGCGCGCCGCTTCGCGCGACCTGGGCTACCGCAGATTTTTCGATATCAACACGCTGGTCGGCCTGCGAATGGAGGACCAGCACGTCTTTGCTGATACCCATTTTCTCGTCCTGCGATGGCTGGCGGACGATACGCTTGACGGCGTCCGCATCGATCACATCGACGGCCTGCGCGATCCCGAGCAATACCTGCGCTGGCTGCATCAGGCGCAGCCGAACGCATGGATCCTGGTCGAGAAGATTCTCGAGCCCGGAGAGTCCCTGCGCGACTCCTGGCCAATCGCGGGGACCACCGGGTATGAGTTCATGAACACTGTCGGCGGTTTGCTCGTCGATCCCGCAGGGGCTCGACCGCTAACGCGCTTTTACACCGAATTCACCGGCGAGTCGGCCGACTTCCGGAGCCTCGTGCTGGAGAAAAAAGACCGCGTGATGCGCGAGGTGCTGGGCAGCGACCTGAATCGATTGACTGCGCTGTTCGTCGAGGTCTGCGAGCGCCATCCGCGTCATCGCGACTACACGCGCCACGAATTGCACGAAGCCATATGCGCGGCCGTCGCTCAGTTGCCGGTTTATCGCACTTATGTTCGCGAGACCGCCGAGGCACGGGTTCATAGCGACGACCAGCGGTATATCGAGACCGCCGTTGACGCCGCCAAGAGCGACCGATCCGACATCGATCCGCGCTTGTTCAGTTTTCTCTGCGATCTCCTGCTGCTGCGCCAACCCGGAGACCTCGAAACGGAACTTGCTATGCGCTTTCAGCAATTCACTGGGCCGGTGATGGCGAAGTCAGTCGAGGACACCGCCTTCTATTGTTTCAACCGCTTCGTGGCGCTCAACGAGGTTGGCGGAGATCCGGCGCGCTTCGGCGTCGGGACCAAAGATTTTCACGGCGAATGTGAAATCGCGCAGGCGCGTTGGCCGCGGCGGATGTTGGCAACTTCAACTCACGATAGCAAGCGCAGTGAGGATTTGCGCGCGCGCATGAGTCTGCTCTCGGAGATTCCCGAACAATGGATAGCGGCGGTGCGCGGATGGTCCGAAATGAACCGACCCTGGTGGCGTGGCGGGCTCTCTGATCGCAACGCCGAATATCTTTTCTACCAGACCCTCGTCGGAGCCTGGCCGATTGAGCGCACCAGGATCGTCGAATTCATGCGCAAGGCGGCGCG
Organism: Binataceae bacterium (SeqCode); assembly: GCA_036489375.1. Classification (GTDB taxonomy): domain Bacteria; phylum Desulfobacterota; class Binatia; order Binatales; family Binataceae; genus JADMIL01. The sequence continues at coordinate 19,386 of DASXFX010000043.1, forward strand.
AGAGGCCAAGGTCCATACATCCTGGACGGCGGCGAATGAGAAATACGAACACTCACTTATAGGGTTTATCGAAGGTGCGCTCGACAATGCGGAATTCGTCAACGAGCTGAGCGCCTTCGTCGCTCCCCTGGTCTGGCCGGGACGGATTAATGCACTGGCACAAACGCTAATCAAACTGACGGCTCCTGGAGTCCCCGATTTTTATCAGGGTAGCGAACTCTGGAATATCACTCTGGTCGATCCGGATAATCGGCGTCCGATCGATTACGCTGTGCGGCGCAGACTGCTTACCGAGTTGCACCACCTCACCCTCGATCAGATTCTCACACGCGCAGACGAAGGCTTGCCTAAGCTATGGCTCATCCGCCAGGCGCTGGCACTGCGGCGGAGGTGTCCTCAGTTGTTCGGACGCAACGGCGATTATCGGCCGCTCTACGGGCGCGGCCGACGCGCCGCCCACGCAATCGCATTCAGCCGCGGCGGCGGTGCGGTCACTATCGCCCCGCGGCTTCCGATCGGCCTGGCCGGTGATTGGGGCGACACCACCATAGCCTTACCGCATGGACGCTGGCACAACGCTCTCACCGGCGATGCCATAGATGGTGGTGAAGTGCTGTTGGCCAACCTCATGGAACGTTTTCCTACTTGCCTCCTTACTCGCGAGGATTTGGCTTCATGATAGTTCGTGTATGGAGTCCGAGAGCGAAAGCGGTCGAGATCGATCTCGATGGCAATCGCGTCGCAATGAAATCTGCCGGCGGCGGATGGTGGATGGTCGAAACTCCACTTGCCACAGCGGGCTCGGATTACGCATTCGTCCTCGATGGGACGGAGCCGCCACTGCCGGATCCGCGTTCGCCTTCACAACCAAACGGAGTACATGACCGCTCCCGTCTGGTCGATCATTCCACCTTCGCCTGGAATGACCAGAACTGGAATGGGCCAGCACTCGATTCGGCGATCGTATACGAGCTGCACGTTGGGACCTTCACGGCGGCGGGAACATTCGAAGCGGCGATCGAGCGGCTCAGCCACCTCAGCGATCTTGGGGTGACTCATGTCGAACTGATGCCGGTAGCCGAATTTTCCGGTAACCGTGGATGGGGCTACGACGGCGTCGACCTGTTCGCTCCGCATCATGCCTATGGTGGCGCGCAGGGGCTGAAGCGGCTGGTCGATGCCTGTCATGCGCGCGGTCTCGCGGTGCTCCTCGACGTCGTTTACAACCACTTCGGCCCTTCGGGTAATTATCTGCCCTGCTTCGCCGCGTACCTGACGCATCGTTATGCGACGCCTTGGGGTGACGCGGTCAACTTCGACGAACGTGGCAGCGACGAAGTGCGCCGCTTGTTTTGCGATAACGCCCTGATGTGGTTGCGCGATTATCATTTCGATGGACTGCGGATCGACGCGGTACACGCGATGATCGATACGTCTGCAATCCACTTCCTTGAACAACTCGCGTGCGAAGTCGACGCTCTGGAGCGAGAGCTCGGACGGCGGCTGGTCTTGATCGCCGAAAGCGACCTCAACGACACCAGGATCGTGAGAGTGCGCGAACTCGGCGGCTACGGGATCGACGCGCAGTGGAGCGATGATTTCCATCATGCGCTGCATTCCGTACTGACAGGGGAGCGTGCTGGTTACTATGCCGACTTTGGCGCCATCGCCGATCTGGCCAAGGCTTTGCAGCACGCATGGGTTTACGATGGTCGTTACTCCAGCTTTCGCGGCAGACGGCATGGGCGTTCGACGACCGGATTATCCGGGAATCATTTTCTCGGCTATGCACAGACCCACGATCAAGTCGGCAATCGCGCTAAAGGCGAACGCAGTGCACAACTAATGAGTGTCGGTCGGCTGAAGATCGCCGCGGCATTGGTACTTACGGCACCGTTTGTGCCGATGTTGTTTCACGGCGAGGAATGGGGTGCATCGACACCCTTTCTTTACTTCGCCGGACATGAAGAACCGGAGTTGGCGCGCGCCGTCAGCGCCGGGCGCAAGCGAGAATTCGAGGCCTTCGGATGGAATCCCGCTGAAATTCCCGACCCGCAGGCGCTTGAGAGCTTCACGGCCTCAAAACTGAACTGGTCTGAGCTTGAACACGAACCTCATCGCGGGATTTTGGATTGGCATCGCGATCTTATTCGTCTCCGCGTTCGGATGCCGGAACTGCGCGACGGCCGGATGGATCTGGTGGGCGTCAATTTCGACGAGTCCGCGCGTCGGTTGACGATGACCCGCGGGCGCGTGACGGTTGCATGCAATCTTGCCGCGGGAGCGCAAGCAGTCCCGGTCGGATCAAGCAATCCCAAACTTATCGCTATGGCATCTGATGTGACGATCACACCGGGCATCAGTCTGGAATCGTCCACCATCGATTTGCCGCCCGACTCAGTCGCTATTCTAATCGATTCGTGATCTTCCGAATCGCGCACGATTGCTCAGGCAAGGCCATACCTGCTAAGCCGCACTACAGTCCGATGCCAATATTGGTCAGGTGGACTGATCGAATCTCGGCAAACCGGACGCGCCACGCGCTCAGATCTGGAGGACGAACAGCCGGTATCGCCCAATGCCACTGACCGCGAACATCGCGACTGAAGCACAGCCGGCCGAACAGGTTGATTACAAATCAATCGCGTTGCTGTCGGTGGCGCATCTTAGCGATGACATCAACCAGGGCGTCGTCCCGGCGATGCTACCGTTTTTCATCGCGTCCGATCATCTTACGTACGCCGCTGCTGCGGGGTTGATTCTCGCGCAAACCCTTTCATCATCGGTAGTGCAGCCGCTGTTTGGCATGCTCGCGGATCGGCGGCCATCTCCATGGCTGATTCCAGTTGGCCTTAGTTTTGCCGGTATCGGAGTTGCGCTGGCGGGCCTAGCTCCGACCTACGGTCTCATCTTCGCGGCAATTGCACTCAGCGGATTAGGCATCTCCGCCTTTCATCCTGAGGCGGCGCGGCGAGTCCGATACCTAAGCGGATCGCGGCAGGCGACGACGATGAGCTTCTTCACTGTCGGCGGCATGGCGGGCTTTGCGATCGGCCCTTTGATGATCACTCCCGTTCTGATCGCGTTCGGTACTCGCGGATCGGTCATTCTCGCGCTGCCGGTTCTGGTAATGGCGCTAGCAGTAACCCACCAGTTGCCGCGCCTCGCGGCCGCGCACGCGAACCTGTCGATCTCCAGAAAAGTGCATTCGTTGGTTGAAAGCCCGGAAGAGTGGGGCGACTTCATCCGCTTGACGGTGGTCGTGATACTCCGATCGATGGTCTTTTTCGGCCTGAACACGTTCATTCCGCTCTACTGGAGTCACGTCCTGGGCGGTACCAACTCCGGCGGTGGGCTTGCGCTCACAACGCTCTTGGCTGCCGTCACCGTCGGCACGCTGCTTGGCGGACGAGCGGCTGACCGTTATGGCCGCAAAATCGTGATCGTTGTTTCGCTTGCGGCACTGGCTCCCCTGACAATGGTCTTTTTGAGCCTGCATAGCTTGACGGCTGCGGCCCTCCTTCTCGTTCCCGTGGGTATCGCACTTTCGGCCTCGAACAGCGTCGTCGTGGTCATGGCGCAGGAATATCTGCCTAATCGCGTCGGGCTGGCAGCGGGAGTCACGCTCGGGCTATCGATGACGATCGGCGGATTGATGATGCCGGTGTTTGGCTCGATTGCCGATCATTATGGACTGAGGACAGCGCTGTTCCTTCTCGGCCTGATCCCTGCCCTAAGTTGCGTCGTCAGTTTGAGCCTGCATGAACCCGGAACGACTGCGGCGTAATCGCCCCGTATTCGAATGCTATGTTCGCTTTGCGCTGAGCTGAATTTGAACTAAGTTTTCCATAGTTATCGGCTGCCGAACGCGTCCGCTAGCGGAACTTGTGGGAACCGACCCGATTGGAGGCATTTATGGAGTGTTCATTCGACCGTGCCGCCGAAGACCTCGGCAACGTAGTCGCCCTCGAGCATGTGAATGTAACGGTACCGGATCAGCAGGTCGCAACGATTTTCTACGTGACCGGCTTGGGATTGACGCGCGATCCATTTCTGATGACCAGCACCATCAACATGTGGATCAATATCGGGCGCTCCCAATTTCATCTACCTGGAGGCAAGCCGCAGGTCCTGCGGGGTCACGTTGGCGTGGTTATTCCCGATCGGCAGGCACTCGTGCAACGGCTGGGCAAAGTGCGCAAATTCCTCGATGGCACGCGTTTCGATTTTGAGGAGCACGACGCTTACGTCGACGCGACCTGTCCGTGGGGTAATCGCATTCGATGTTATGAGCCCGATCCGCGCTTCGGCCCAATCACGCTTGGAATCGGCTATGTGGAATTCGACGTGCCGACCAAAGCCGCCGACGGGATAGCGCGGTTTTATCAGCAAATCATCAACACCCCCGCGGAAGTTATCGAGGATGATGATGGACGCCACGCGTGCGTCGCGGCCGGAATCGGGCAGAACCTGATTTTCCGCGAGACCGATAAACCGCTGCCAGCCTACGACGGCCATCATATCCAGGTCTATGTCGCGGACTTCTCCGGCCCGTATAAGCAACTGTTGAAGCGTGGGCTAATCTTCGAGGAAAGCGACCAGCATCAATACCGCTTCAAGGATATCGTCGATCTCAAAAACGGGAAAAAGGTGTTGTACACCCTTGAGCACGAAGTTCGCAGCATGAAGCATCCGATTTATCTGCGCCCGCTGGTAAACCGGAATCCGGCGCAAAACAACATGAACTATGCACCCGGATTCGACGCCTGGACCTGGGGCATGCCGAACGAGTGATCGTATTGGCAATTGATTGAGCGACGCTTGAACGGCGATTTCGAATTGAAGGAGTTTAAATGGCGACCGCTTTAAAGATGGGTCATGCGCCGAACTGGCGCGCGCAGTTGGGAACTAAGTTGGTGTCTCCGGAAGTAGCGGTCGATCATATCAAGTCGGGGGACCGCATCACGCTTTCGATTGCGCAGGTGACGCCGTTTACGTTGTGCGCCGCGCTCGCGGGACGCCTCATGGAGATCGAGAATGTCGTCGTCAACCATTCGGCGGCGTTATTCAACTGGGACTTGCCCGGCATTGGCGAGCGCTTCCGTCTGGAATCGTTTTACCTGTCTCCAATCGGTCGCGAATTGTTCGCCGCCGGTCCCGCGGAGTTCGTGCCGGTCTCTTACTATCGCGAAGGCACCCTGCCCCCTGGGCTCGATAATTTCAACGTCTATCTGCTGACCGTATCCCCACCCGACGAATCCGGCATGGTCAACTTCGGCGACGTTCAGATCATGTCGAAGCTGCTGTCGCGCAATGCCGATTTGGTCATAGCCGAGATCGACGAAAACTCGGTAAGAATTTGTGGTGACAATACTTTGCACATCTCGGAGATCGACTGGTTCGTCGAACGCACGCCAGACGCGCCGGCTCCTCCCCTTGTACCACCGCCCGTACCCGAAGAAGAACGGATGACCGTAGAGGCGATCTGCGGCGCGGTGGCTCGCGAGTTGATTCCGGATCGCGCCACGTTGCAGGTCGGTGTCGGATCGACCTCGGGCGCGCTAATGTCGCACCTCACGAAACATCGTGACCTCGGCATGCAGACCGAGATCATTCCGTGGGGCACGACCAATCTGGTGCGCGACGGGGTGATGACGGGCAAGTACAAGAAGCTTTTTCCCGGATTGGTGGTGGGCAGTGGCTTCGCTGTGGCCACGCCTCGCGATCAACTCGAATATGCCAACGGCAATCCCATCTTCCAGCTCTACGATTTCAACTTTACCGACGACATCCGGCTGATTGCTCGTGAGGATGGGCTCATATCGGTGAACAATGCTCTCGCGGTCGATCTCACTGGACAAGTGGGCAGCGAATCGATCGGCCCGCGGATGTACACCGGCACCGGCGGGCAGACCGCATTCGGCATCGGATCATCGATGGCCGGCGGCAAGTCAATCGTCGTGCTGCCCTCCACGGCGATCGTGAAAGGAGAGCGCGTTTCTCGTATCACGCCGAGTCTCCTACCGGCCGCGGTCTTTACCTTGCCACGGACCTTCGTACATTACGTGGTGACCGAATATGGCATCGCGACGCTCAAGGGCAAGTCGCTACGCGAGCGCGCACGTGAATTGATCGCGGTCGCACATCCAGACTTCCGCGCTGATCTCTCAATCGAAGCACGCCGGATGTACGGCTAACGCGACTCTAGTTTGAGCTTCATTTGATGCCGAGACCGGAGCCGATCGCGATACCAATAGCGAGTGCGATTGCTGCGATTATCGCAATCGTTACCCAGCCCATCAGCCGATGCTCGCTGATATCGTTCGGCGGGCCAGCGGGCGCGTCGGCATGCGCCGAATGAACGCCGCTGTGATAGCCGGTGCGCGAAGTGTAATAGAGCCCCGAACCCGGTAGTCCCACTGTCTTTGTGATGCCGCGTCGACCCAGCGTGACGTGGGCGCCACGAACACCGAGGGTCAGACTTGGCCCGGACTTCGAGAAATTGATCGAGGCGCCCGGGAAGATGTGCACGCGCCGATAAAAGCGAAAGCTGCCCATACCGAATAGCCCCTCAATCTATCGCTATGGTGGCGGTCCACCGGATGGCGGCGGGCCGAACGTATCAGGGGGTTGCGCATCGGGCGGAGGTCCGGCGTCGGGAGGTGGCGTGGCATCCGGAGGCGCAGACTCGACCGCCGACGGAGGTCCCGTAATCGTGAAATCAGAGGGTACATTGCAACACAGGCGGAAGCTCGAACCGGCGCGCGGATCGGCCTCGTAGGCCTGAAGAGAGCCGTCGGCATTCACCTTCACTGCATCGTAACTGATCGACCCCGACTTTCGCGTTACGGAAAAGATGTAGAAGTGGTCCGGCTCAAGCGGCTCGGGTGGTCCAAGGTCGGGAATCGTCTGCACGAAGTGAGGCGGCACCTTTCCGTATTTAACTTCGCTCACTGCGTAGTTTTTAGACGAGAATCCGATCGGCATCGCAGAAAACATCCCCGGCTCGATGTCTATCTGCCATACCGGCATGCCACCCTCAAAGCGCACCACCGAGGCGGTGCCGTTGGAACCGGGCACCGTCGTCAGGGTGTCGGCGGCTGAGTACTTGGTGAGAGAAAGGGTGTCGAGATAGTCGTTGGGCTGCGAGTAGCTGATTTGAATTTTAGCTTCGGGCCCAGGGGGTGGAGCGCTATCGGAGGATTGATCGGACGGCGGCGAACTTACCGGTCCCAAGGCCGCCTTTTTCGCCGTTGCCGAACATCCGGTAATAGCAATAGTCGCAAAAGCTACCGCCGCAATCGTCAACCGCCCTCGTCTGCCGACGCCGCATAACCAGCCGAAGTTCCACCGCTTCATTACCGCCGCTTTAAGCCGATGCCGCTCCTTGAAAAAATTGGCCCCATTCCCTTGTGGTTACTTCGAAAACTCGATCGGTTGCGGGAGCATGCCACCGGCGTTGTAGCCATACACCATCCACGCACCGTAGTCCGCTCCCTTGACGATCAATGACGCCATCACCAACATCAGCGCGACGAACACGATACGCCCCCGCCGTGGCATCGGGCGCGCTAAAAGCGCCCACGCGCTGAGGACGACACTCATCGTGAAGACCACGATCATCACTCTTTTGTGCTGGATCATCACCTGATCGCGCACCGATTGCGCAATCATCACGCCAGCGCCGGCCCGCAGCCCTGTCCATATTGCGATTGCGGCACCGACCGAACCCAGCACGAGCATCCAGAGC
>DASXFX010000003.1:0-34393 GCA_036489375.1 Binataceae bacterium (SeqCode)
GGACGCGAACAAACTGCTAACGGACAATCCGGTGTTCCGCCGGCGCATGGAGGGTACGGGATATCTTTCGCCCAAGGATCTCGTGGCGTGGGGCGTAACCGGTCCGATGTTACGCGCCGGTGGGGTGCCCTACGATATCCGTCGCGTGCATCCGTATCTTGCTTATGGCGAGCTCGATTTCGAAGTGCCGGTCGGAGAGCATAGCGACAATTTCGATCGGTACCTGGTGCGCATGGCCGAGATTCATCAGAGCCGCAGGATGATCTTGCAGTGCTTCGACAAAATGCCCGACGGGCTGGTCGATGCGAATGATCCTCGCGTGCGCTGGCCCGCCAAGGGCCGCGTGTTCAATCGGATGGAAGAGCTGATCGATCAGTTCAAACTCGTCACTGAAGGCGGCATGGCGCCGGTGGGCGAGGTCTATCATGCGGTCGAAGCGGCCAACGGCGAACTGGGTTTTTATATCGTCAGCGACGGCACCGGCAAGCCATGGAAATGCCGCTGCAGGGCGCCCAGCTTTTCCAACATGTCCCCGCTATCGAAGATGATTACCGGAGGGCAGCTCGCCGACGTCGTGCCGACCTTCGGGATGATCAACATGATCGGCGGCGAATGCGATCGGTGACTTGATGCTACTGTCGGCTGCGACCCACGAAAAAATCCGTACGGAGATTTCGAATTACCCCCACGCCCGCGGTGCGTTGCTTTATGCGCTGCACATGGCGCGTGACGAAGTTGGGGCGCTCGGCAAGGAAGTATTCGCCGAGGTCGGAACGCATTTCGACATGCGCGCCGGCGAAGTGGCAGAAGTCGCGTCGTTCTATTCGCTGTTCAATCAGCCCAAGGCGGAGGCTGCCATCCAGGTCTGCACTGGACTTCCATGCTGCCTAAATGGCGCGCGCGGTCTGGTGCGCGAGGCGGAGCAACGGCTCGGCACCAAATCTGGCACCGCAACCGCCGACGGGCGCTTCGCAATCGTCGAAGTCGAATGCCTGGGATCGTGCGGCACTGCGCCGGTGGTCCAGGTTAATCGCAATCCTTATATCGAGCGCGTGACCCCGGACTACCTCGCTTCGATCCTTACGTCGCCCCAAGGCGCGATCGGCGCGCGTCCGCCAACTCCGCAAATCTCGCGAATTCCCGAAGGCGTCGATGGCTATCTGCTTCCGCCGAACGGCCGGCAGCGCCTGACGATAGATGAGTACAAGCAGGCCGGTGGCTACCTGGCGGTGGAAAAGGCGGGCGCAATGGAGCCCAAGGACATTGCCGCGGTGGTCAAAGACGCAGGTCTGCGCGGACGCGGCGGGGCGGGCTTTGCGACCGGACTCAAGTGGACGTTCATGCCGCCGCCCGACGGCGGACCGCGCTATCTCGCGGTGAACGCCGACGAAAGCGAGCCGGGCACTTTCAAGGACCGGCAGATCATGGAACGCAATCCGCATCTGCCGATCGAGGGCATCATGATCGCCGCGATGGCGATTCAGGCCAACGCCGCCTTCATCTATATCCGCGGCGAATACGTCGAAGCCTATCGCATCATGCGCGACGCGATTAGTGAAGCCTACGCCGCCGGCATTCTGGGCGAGAACGCGCTGGGCTTCAAGCGGCGCTTCGACATGCATATCCAACCCGGCGCCGGTGCATATATCTGCGGGGAAGAGAGCGGGATGCTCGAGTCGATGGAGGGCAAAAAAGGCCAGCCGCGCAAACGGCCGCCCTTCCCGGCAGTGCGCGGCCTCTGGCAACGGCCAACTACGGTGGATAATGTAGAGACCTGCTCGCAAGTACCCGTGATCATCATGCGCGGCGCGGACTGGTACAAAAGTATCGGGATGCCGAACAGTTCCGGTAACACGCTATTTGGCGTGAGCGGGCAAGTGAAGCGTCCGGGCATTTACGAGATGCCGCTCGGCGTCAAAATGCGCGACCTGATCTACAAATACGGCGGCGGCCTCGAAGAGGGGCGCACCGTCAAAGCCGTGATACCGGGCGGACTGTCGATGCCCGTATTGCGCGGCGATCAAATCGACGTCGCCGTCGATCACGAATCGCTCAAGACCGTCAACTCGCTGCTCGGCACTGCCGGCGCAATCATTATGGACGATCGATCGTGCATGGTGCGAGCGGCGTTGATGGTTGCGCGCTTCTTCGAGCATGAATCCTGCGGTCAGTGCACTCAATGCCGCGAAGGCACTGGATGGACCTATCGCACACTCAAGCGGATCGAGGCGGGCGAGGGGCGCGCGCAGGACCTCGACACGCTGGCCGACACTTTCAACTTCATGGACGGCAAATGCATCTGCGCGCTGGCCGATGGCGCGTCGTGGGCGTCGCGCGCGTTTCTGAAACAATTCCGCGCCGACTACGAGGCTCACCTCGAGGCCAAAAAATGCCCCTTTCCGGAGAGCTTTGAAGTATGAGTGCGCGCGTTATCCGCAACACGGTCGTCGCCATACTCGGAACGCCCGATCACACTGCAGGCAGTCTCAACAGTCCGGTTGAGCTGGAGGAACTCGGGCACATTTACAACGAAAAATGGACCTACGAACACCTCGCGAGCGATCCCGCGGGTGTGCCGCAACGTTCGATTTACTGGCATCGGTACGATTTTGTCGCCACGATGGTCCGCGGCGGCGTAAGCGAGGAATGGCGTCCTGACACAAAGCTCGCGGAGGCCGTTGCCGGAAGGGACGATCGGCTTGCCCCGATCGAGGATCGCCACCATGCGATTACGCCGTCAGGCTTGTACGAAGGTGCTTCCGAGGTCAAGGACGCGACCGATCTCGGCGGCTACATCATGGGGCAGAAGCCGTCGCGCGCTATGGATTAGGCCCGCGATCCGATCGCGTCGCGCAGGGCCGCACTCGCCTCCGCAATAGCGACCCGTGACTTATCGATGAATGAGGGCATCCCGAAGAAACCGTGGGTGACGCCGTCGTAGCGTTTGATCACGGTCGCGACGCCTTCTTCACGCAAGCGCGCCGCATAGGCCTCACCTTCATCGCGCAACGGATCGTATTCCGCCGTCATCACGAACGCGGGCGGTAATCCTGCGAGCGACTTGGCCCGCGCCGGACAAGCATAGGGATTGGCGGCGTCGGCGTCGCTCGCCAGGTAATGTCCCCAGAACCATTCCATGTCGGCGCGCGACAGAATGTACCCATCTTCGGCAAATTGCTTCTGCGAGGGCGTATCCAGTTCGCGCCGAGTCGCGGGATAGACCAACAGCTGGAAGGCGATTTTTGGTCCGCCGCGATCGCGCGCCATCAAAGCTGTGGTCGTCGCGAGGGTAGCACCGGCGCTGGTTCCGCCGACCGCGATTCGTGACGCGTCGCATCCCAGCGCGGCGGCGTTTTCCATTACCCACTTGGTCGCGGCAAAGCAGTCCTCGGGCCCGGCCGGGAATTTGTGTTCGGGTGCGAGCCGATAGTCCACCGAAACCGTTACGCACCCTGCCGCGTTGGTGATCATCCGGCACGGCTGGTCGGTCATATCGAGGCTGCCGACGACCCATCCGCCGCCATGGAAATAGACGAACGCGCCGAATGGCCCGGCGCCGCTCGGAGTGTAGATTCGGATCGGAATGTCGCCGCCCGGCCCGGGAATCGTGCGATTCAGCACGCTTGCCACCGCCACCGGATCGCCCGTCGCGGTTCGGCGCGCCATCTGTTCGCGCGCGGCTACCGGAGTCAATTGATGGAATGCCGGCACTTTCGCCGCCGCCATCTGGTCAAGCAATGCCTTCATGTCGGGGTCGAGCGCCATTAGCTATTCCTCCGAAGTTCGCGCCGGCTGGATACTACAGTAACTAGCTATTGCGAGAACGCTGGATCCTAGACGTAAAGCGACGCCTGGCGTTCGAGTTCGGTCGCGTAATTGTCGGGGCCGAGCCGATTCGCGATCATCATCAATACGAACCGATGAATACCCAGATCTTCGTATTGGCGCAGGCCTGCCTGCACCTCGGCGCGATTCCCGCGCAAGCTGCGCATGATAGTCAGATCGAGCGTCGAATAGTCACGCCCGGCTTTCACGCATTCGTCGCGCAACTTCCCCAGTTCGAGCTTCATCTGATCCGGCGAAAGTAGTATTGGGCACCAACCATCGCCCCATTGAGCGACCCAGCGCAAGGCGTTCTTATCCTTGCTACCGATGAGTACGGGAGGACCGCCTTTGCGCGCGGGCTTGGGATAAAGTCGAACTGGCGGGAACTTCACGTATTTGCCTTCGAACGACGCCTCATCCTTGGTCCAAAGCTCGCGCATTGCGGCGATGTATTCCCTCGTCTGGGTCCAGCGATGCGGAAAATCGGCGCCCATCAGTTCGGATTCCTCTTTGAGCCAGCCGCCGCCAATCCCGAACAACACGCGGCCTTCCGAGAAATGATCCAGCGTCGCAATCTCGTTAGCGGTCAATAGCGGATTGCGCTCGGGCACCAGGCACACACCGGTCGCGACATTGAGGCGCGTAGTCGCGGCCGCGGCCATCGCCATCGCGACGAACGGATCGCACATGCGTGAGTAATGATCCGGAATCTCGCCCTTGCCCGGTGGGGTTTCCGGTAGCGGCGTCGTCGTATGCACCGGCATCACCGGATGGTCAGGGAGCCATAGCGACTCGAACCCGAGCGCCTCGGCTTTGCGCGCGAGGGTCGCGGGATCGACGCTGTACTCATTCACCACCGCGAGCATTCCGATTTTCATAGGTCACCAGGCCTGGCCGCTCTAATCGGGTTCTGGAACGATAGTCACTTCAGGCGAAAAGCATATAGTCAGACGGGGTCAGCCTTTCTTTGGTTCGGTCACCTCGCGAAACGCACGAATCGCTTCGACCGCGGTCGGCACGCCGCTGTATTGCGAAATATGGATGATCATCTCCTTGATTTCCGCCTGCGTCACTCCGATATTGAGCGCGCCGCGCATGTGCAGTCTGAGCTCCGGGCCGCGTCCCAGCGCCATCAATGCGGTCATCGTAATGAGCGATCGGATTTTGGTCTCGAGCCCCGGACGTCCCCAGATTCCGCCGAAGAGCTGGTCATTCAGGAAGGTGGCAAAGCCTTCGTCGAATGACTTCAGAAATTCGTTGCCGGCGACCGCCGCCTTTTCGCCAAACAGTTTGGTGCGTACTTCCAGCCCTTTTTTCGCGAGATCGTCTGCCATCTTGCTATCTCCCTTACCGATAAGTTGCTAATGGAGTTGTAACTATTGCGTATAGCTAATCGGACCGCGATCAGGTGCGTACTTTGACGCCCGCGCGATCCTCCTGCACGGTCACCGCCGCAGTCGAATCCTTGTCGCCCAGCCCATGGGCGAGGGCCGATAGAAAGTCCTGCTCGACCAGCGCTGCGATCGGCATCGGCACGTTCAGCTCGCGTCCCACTTCAGTTGCCAGCCCCAAGTCCTTGCGGGCCAGCTTGAGCGCGAACGTCACGCGATCGAAATTGCCGCGGAAGATCATCTTGGGCAGCGCGCCCTTCAGGATCATCCCTTGGCCGTAAGCACCGTCCGAAACCGCCTTGAGCAGCGCATCGGGCGAAACACCCGCCTTCACGCCCATCGTGAATGCTTCGACCAGCAACTGCGTTGAGCAGATGGCGATCATGTTGTGCACCAGCTTCGCCACTGCGCCTGCGCCGATCGCGCCGATGTAGGAAACCTTGTCGCCGATCGAATCGAGCGCGGGTTTGATCTTTTCGTAAACCGCCTGATCGCCGCCGACCATCACGGCCAGCGTCGCATTTCGTGCTCCCGGAATTCCGCCGCTGACGGGAGCGTCGAGCATGGCGATTCCCTTGGCTTTGAACTCGTCGTGGATGCGCCTGATCACGCTCGGCGAATTGGTCGAAAGATCCGCATACACCGAGCCCTGCGTAATCCCGCTAAGGATACCGTTCGCGCCCAGCGCGACCGCATCGACTTCCTTCGGTCCGGGCAACGAAGTGAGTATAAGTTCGCTCTTGGCCGCCACCGCTGCGGGGGTGTCCGCCCATTGCGCGCCGCCCGCCAGGTGCGCTTCCGCCATCGAGCGCCGAATGTCGTTCACGATCAGGCTGTGTCCCGCCTTGATCATGTTGAGCGCCATCGGTCCGCCCATGTTGCCCAACCCAATAAATCCAACTCGCATGATCGGCCTCCAAATGTGAGTGACTATCGACGAGTCGCATCTTCGCACCGTGACCACCGCGCGCGAGTACGTAGCGCGCCAATGAGTCCCCGATCCGAAGCTACGCAGTAATGTCGTTAGCGTTCAGTCTCTTTAAAGCATCGAGTTGGCGCTCGCCGCAAGGGAATCGCAGACGGCGAGATGCCAATGGCGCGCTCACCACTCGATTGAACTCCTGGATTGCTGCGGCCCCGGTTCTATCATGCCACTGACCGCATGGTCGGCCGATTGACATCGAGCGCCGCTTGTATCAACCTTGTGCATTAGTATTTGCGGCCTTATCCAGAGCGGCGGAGGGACTGGCCCGACGATGCCGCAGCAACCGGCCTCTTTATGGTGCTGGTGCTAACTCCTGCGGGGTCCCCCGAAGTTTACGGGGACCTTGGTAGATAAGGCGAGAGTAGAAGTACCCTCGTCTTATTGCCCGACGAGGGTTTTTTGATCCCCGCCAAGGACCTTCTGGAAGCCCGCCGCAAGGACGGACGCGGCTGAACGTGCTGGCGAAGAAAAAACAGATTTTGATCGTCGGAGTCGGCGGACTCGGTGTACCCGCGGCTTATTCGCTCGCTCGCGCGGGAGCGGCCGGGCTTGCTTTGAATCTCGCCCTGCTCGACCCCGACGTGGTCGAAGTATCGAACCTGCCGCGACAGGTCATCTTCGGCGAAACCGACCTCGGCAGTTCCAAGGCCATCGTTGCGGCGGCGCGTCTTTCAGCGATCTTCCCGAACACCGAAATCGAGCCGATCCAAGCAAGCCTCGTTGATTCGAACGCTCATGAATTCATCGCGCGCTCCGATTTCGTGATCGACGCGACCGACAGCCCTATCTCCAAGTTCCTCATCAACGACGTCTGCGCCGAGCGCGGAATCCCTTTCGTTTATGGTGGCGTCCTCGGCCTCACCGGACAGGCGATGACCGTGCTGCCGCGCTCCACCGCCTGCCTCAGATGTCTGTTTGAGGAGCCACCGGATGAGGCCGAAGTTGCGAGCTGTCGCGAAGCCGGAATCATCGGCCCCGTTGCAGGCGCGATAGGCGAGGTGCAGGCCGCAGAGGCCCTCAGCTTCGTGAACGATCGAATGCCTGGGCTCGCGGGCAAAATGTTGACGCTGGATGGCTCTCACATCGGGCGAATTCGCCTGACTCCAATCGCAGCGCGCGTCGGATGCCGATGCGGCGCTGCTCAAGCAAACGCTGCTGCCGGACGCATTGCGTCAACGGCCATTTAACGAGGGAGCGATGAGTTACGTCACCAATCTGAAATGTCGCGAGTGCGGCCAGGAATACCCGATTAGCCCGCTCCACGTATGCGAAACCTGTTTCGGCCCGCTCGAAGTCGGTTACGACTACGCCAAAATCCGCGCCGCCATCTCGCGTGCGACCATCGAACGGCGCCCGCACAATCTATGGCGCTACCGTGAATTGCTACCGGTCGAGGGCGAACCGCAGATTGGTCCGAATTCCGGATTTACTCCGTTGCTGCGAGCCGAGCGTCTTGGCGCGGAACTCGGCCTGAAGAAGCTGTACCTGAAGGACGATACCGTCAACCACCCGACGCTGTCGTACAAGGATCGCGTGGTATCCGTTGCAATCAGCAAGGCGCGCGAATTTGGCTTCACCACCGTTTCCTGTGCGTCAACCGGTAATCTCGCCACCGCGGTCGCCGCTCACGCTGCCCGCGCCGGTCTCAACTGCGTCATCTTCATGCCCGAGGGGGTCGAGAGCGGCAAAATCGTCGGTTCGACCATCTACGGCGCTCGCGTGATCACCATTCGCGGCAATTACGACGACGTTAATCGGCTGTGCAGCGAGATCGCCGACAAATATGGCTGGGCCTTCGTCAATATCAACCTCCGCCCCTATTATACGGAGGGCGCGAAGACCTTCGGCTTCGAGGTCGCCGAACAACTCGGCTGGCGCACGCCCGACCATATTGTGCTCCCGACCGCCGGCGGCACGATCCTGCCCAAGGTCGCCAAGGGCTTCAAGGAGTTCAAGGAAGTCGGCCTGCTGCGCGAGAGCGAGTTCAAAATCCATTGCGCCCAGGCGGCCGGCTCCGCGCCCGTGGTTCACGCTCTGCACAAGGGCACCGATCTGATTACGCCGGTTAAGCCCGATACCATCGCCAAGTCGATCGCGATCGGTAATCCCGCCGACGGTTTCTATGTCCTCAAGGCGGTGCGCGAGTCCGGCGGATGGGGTGACGTCGCGACCGACCCCGAGATCATCGAGGCGATCAAATTGCTCGCCTGCACCGAGGGCATCTTTGCCGAGCCGGCCGGCGGAACGACGCTCGCCGTCGCGATGAAGCTGGTTGCTCAGAAGCGCATCAAGCCAGACGAGAGCGTGGTCATCAGTATCACCGGGAACGGCTACAAAACGCTTGAGGCCGTTGCGCAATCGATCGAGCAGCCGTTTATCATCGAAGCGCGCCTGCGAGAATTTGACGCTCTTTACGAAAGGCTCGGCGGCACCCGGCGCGCGCTTGCTGGCGCCGCCTGACCTTGCGAGTGCTGCGTCCGAGGCATAAGCATCGAAGTTCGTCCGTGATTTTTCAGGAGGTTCATTCATCATCATGGCTGTAAGGGTCAGAGTTCCCACCCCGCTCCGTCGCTTCACCGCTGGCGTTGACGAAGTTACCGCCGAGGGCGATTCAATTAAGGCCGTGCTCGAGGATCTCGATCGCCGGCATCCCGGCATGCGTGAACGCCTGATGGACGACAATGGCGAACTGCGCCGCTTCGTCAACGTCTATCTGAACGGCGACGATATCCGCTTCCTCAACCAGCTTAGCTCCAAGGTCAAGGATGGCGACGATATCTCAATCGTTCCCGCGATCGCCGGCGGACGTTAGCCAGGAGGTCACGCCCGCGGCGCGCGCGTTCAGCGTGCTCGATCTCATCGGCAATACGCCGTTGCTCGAGATCACCCGCCTGACCGACGGCCTCCTGCGCCCCGGTGTCCGCATCTTCGCCAAGCTCGAGGGCTTCAATCCAGGCGGCTCCGTCAAGGATCGGGCTGCGCGCAAGATGATCGAATTGGGCTTGGCGCGGCGGGACCTGCGGCCTGGCAAGGTCATCCTCGATTCGACCTCCGGCAATACCGGTATCGCGCTCGCGATGGTCGGCGCGGCGATCGGCTATCCGGTCGAGCTCGTGATGGCCTCCAACGTCAGCCGCGAGCGCAAGAAGATCATCGAGGCCTTCGGCGCCAAGCCGATCTATTCCGATCCGCTCGAAGGATCCGACGGCGCCATAGTCCTTTGCCGCGAGCTTATCGACGCCGATCCCGATCGGTACTTCAAGCCCGATCAGTACAACAATGAAGCCAATCCGCTGGCGCATTTCGAAACTACCGGGCCCGAAATCTGGCGGCAGACCCGCGGCGGGGTAACCCATTTTCTCGCTGGAATCGGCACCAGCGGCACCATCATGGGCACCGGCCGGTACCTCAAATCGCGCAATCCGGAGATCAAAGTAATCGCGGTCGAGCCCGACGATGCGATGCACGGGCTTGAGGGTCTCAAGCACATGGCCACCTCGATTGTCCCCGGCATCTATCACGAGCAGCAGCTCGACGATAAAATCCCGGTCAGCACCGAAGACGCCTACGAGATGGTCTATGCGCTCGGGCAGTTCGAGGGCATCCTCGTCGGCCAATCGTCGGGGGCCGCGATGGTTGCTGCGCTCAAGCTCGCCCGCTCGCTGCGCGAGGGTACCGTTGTCACTGTCTTCGCGGACTTCGGCGAGAAATATCTCTCCACTAATCTCTGGATCGGATGGCAGGAATGGCGCCGGGAACATCTTCAGCGCCTCATTGGTAAATGGAACGTATCCGCGAACGCTACTACCTGAGCTACCCGAAAGCCCTCATCCGGGAGCCCATTCTTTACCAGTTGGTCAAGAAATTTGACCTGGTTTTCAACATTCGTGGCGCGAGCGTTTCGGAGGATATGGGCCTGGTCGCGGTCGAGTTCGAAGGTACCAACGATCAGATCGAGCGCGGTCTCGCGTGGCTGCGTGCGACCGGCGTCACCGTCGAGCCGATCGAGAAGAACGTCATCGAATAGCGCCCGTCGTGGGCGCGCCCGCCCCGAATCAATCCAGTGGCGCTAACCAATCGCCAAATCGATCGCTATAGCCGCCAGCTCATCGTCGATGAGTTCGGCGGTGTCGCGCAGGAACGCCTGCTCGCGTCCCGCGTGCTCCTCGCCGCCGATCGTCCGGACTTCGAAATGGCCCTCGCCTACCTCGTCGGCGCAGGTGTGGGACGGATCGACTTGTACGCCGGTGCTCAAGACACCGCACTCGATTCGATCGTGGCCCGGATGCGTGATCTCAATTCCGACTCCATCGTTGCGCTGGGAGCTGATCTCGCGGCCGCAGACGAGATGCGGGGTGAAGGGCACTCGCACCGGCAGCCTGGCGAAGTAGCTGATTCGCGCGCGCTTGGCGGCGTTGGTCCACACTTCGATCTCGCACTCGTGATCGTTGGCGATAGCGCCGCGCTCGAGCGGGTCCGGTCGCTCTTCGACCGGTCGCATGAAGTCGCGCGATATTCCGCAATGGTCTTCGTACGCCTCGACCTGCCCGCAAGAATCGCGGTGCTCCCTCGACATCCGCCGTGTCCGCGATGTGCGAGTATCGGCGAACTCCTCGCTCCGATGAACGAGCGTGCCGAAAACGCAGGCTTCGTCGTGACGCTAGCGGCGCTCGAAGCGCTGAAACTTTTGTCCGGCCTTCATGCTGCGGCGCAGCCTGCGTTGATCGAGTTCAACGGCTATGAATCCGTCGCCCGGCCAATCGATTCGTCCGCGTCGAGCTGCGGCTGTGCCAAACTTTACCCTCCGGAAAAGCCCTGATGATTCCGGTTCCTCCGAATCGTGCGGCGAAGCTCTGGCTCTTCGATTTCGACAACACCGTGGCCGCCCTCGAGCGCGAGGTCGATTGGCCCGGCAGCCGCCGCGAACTTGAGGCCTTCCTGCGCGCCGAGGGCGTCGATGAGAAAATCTTTGTTGAAATTCCCAAAGGCAATCTCCCGTTATATGCCGCGTTGCACACGCGCTGGCTGCGCGGTCCCGGCGACGACGCCAGTCGCACGCGTCCGCCGCGCGAAGTCGCGGAGACGCTCCTGCGGCGCGCTTCGGAGATAATCGAACGCCACGAACTTATCGGCGCTGAGCGCGCCGCGCCGACTCCCGGCGCGATCGACCTGTTAAAAGCGCTCGCCGCACAGCGCGTCGTCGTCATGATCGTGACGTCCAACTCCTCGCACACGGTTGCGCGATGGTTGCAGTTACACGCTATCGGTGACTTGGTTCGCGTCGTGATCGGCCGCGACAGCCTGCTCGCGCTCAAGCCCTCGCCCGAGATGGTCCTGCGCGCGCTCGAACTCGCGTCTTTAACTCCAGAAGCGGTATTTCTCGGCGACAGCAACTCCCGCGCTCGCAACCCGATTTCTGCTGCCGCCGCGGTCTTCGTCGGCGACAGCGAAGCCGATTTGGGCGCGGCCCGTGCCGCCGGTGTCGGCTTTTACTGCATCGCGCCCAATGACGCGGCGCGCGAGCGCTTGAGCGCCGCCGGCGCTACTGAGATCTTCACGTCTCCAGCCGCCCTCATGATTCATCTGAAGTTCAACCCTTCGGAATAGGTTGCCGAGAGGAATCGAAGTAGCCGCCATTTCAGCCTCGCCGAATGAGGCACGCCGCATATACTCTTCGAACCGCAGCGGCTGGGCAGAAACCTGTGAGGAACCTCGAATTAGCGGGGCGCACGGTTGCCTTCGTCGTTTATTATAGATAACTTATAGGACCAACAAAGTAATCTATCTCGGAGCGACAAGTCTCAACATGAGTGAAGGTTTTACCCTGTGGTTCACCGGCCTTTCGGGCGCCGGCAAGTCAACACTGGCCAATCTGGTGGCCGATGAACTTCGCGCGCGCGGTCATCGAGTAGAAATCCTCGATGGTGACGAAGTTCGCACCAACCTTTCCAAGGGGCTGGGTTTCTCCAAGGAAGATCGCGATACCAACATCCGGCGCATCGGATGGGTCTGCCGGCTCCTCGCACGGAACGGCGTTATCGCGATCTCGGCCGCGATCTCCCCGTATCGAGAGATTCGCGATGAAGTCCGCGCGATGCACGACAATTTCTTCGAAGCCTTCGTCGAGTGCCCGATCCCAACGCTGGCCGAACGCGACGTGAAGGGCCTCTATAAGAAAGCACTGGCTGGCGAAATCAAGAACTTTACCGGCGTCTCCGATCCCTACGAAGCGCCGTTGAAGGCGGAGATCACGCTCAATTCCGAGACCGAGACCAAAGAGCAAAGCCTAGCGCGCCTGCTGGCCGCCCTCGAAGCAAAGAAATTCATCCATCCGGCAGGAGGTGCGCGATGAGCAGCGTCGCCAACGATCCTATTTCCGCTCATGGCGGCGGCGAACTCGTCGATCTGAGGGCCCCGGCGGCGGAAGAAGCTGGCCTGCGCGCGCATGCCGAAAAGCTCCCGACGGTGACCTTGGGAGCGCGCGAAATCGCCGACCTCGAAATGCTCGCGTCGGGCGCCTTCTCGCCTCTCACCGGCTTCATGGGTGAGGCCGATTACCTGCGCAGCCGCGACGACTTGCGGCTGGCGTCCGGCGTGCCGTGGTCGATTCCGATTACGCTCGGGGTGGACGAGGTTGCGGCAAAGTCTCTGAGCCCGGGCAAGGACGTCGCTTTGGTAACGGCGGCCGGCGAGCGGATCGCCATCCTGAAGCTCACGGAAATTTACAAGGTCGATCGCCACAAGGAAGCGGAAGCGGTGTTCGGCACCTCCGAAGACGCTCATCCGGGCGCGAAGAACGTGACTTCGACGCCGAGTTTCAGCCTGGGCGGCAAAGTGATCCTGTTTGCCGACATTCCGGGACGCACCTTCCTGGAATACCGACTCGATCCGCGGCAGACGCGGGCGAAGTTCCGCGAGCTCGGCTGGCGCAAAATCGTCGCGTTTCAGACCCGCAACCCGACCCATCGGGCGCACGAGTATATCCAAAAGGCCGCGCTTGAAATCTGCGATGGCCTGCTGCTCCATCCGCTGGTCGGAGAGACCAAGGGCGACGACGTTCCCGCCGCAGTCCGCATGGAGACCTACAAGGTCCTGCTGGAACTGTACTATCCCAAGGACCGCGCGCTGCTGACCGCGATGCCGGCGCACATGCGCTATGGCGGCCCGCGCGAAGCGATTCTGCACGCGATCATCCGGCGCAATTACGGTTGCACGCACTTTATCGTGGGCCGCGATCACGCCGGAGTCGGCGCCTACTACGGTACCTACGACGCGCAAAAGATCTTCGAACGTTATGCGCCCGGCGAGATCGGCATCACCACGCTCAATTTCGAGAACACCTTCTATTGTTCAAAATGCGGCGGGATGGCGTCGTTCAAGACCTGTCCGCATACGGATGCGGACCGCTTGCTGCTGTCGGGTACCAAGGTGCGCGAGATGCTGCGCGCAGGGCAGGCGCCGCCGCCCGAGTACACGCGCCCGGAGATCGCGGCGATTCTGACGCGCGCGATGCAAGGCCAGAGCTGACCCGCGCTGAGCCTTGGGAGAGTGGTTGAGGAGCGCAAAACTTATAGGTTTTTTCTGAAACCTCACCGAGGGTTTCAGATTTCCCTTTGGCCAGGATGCGGGCTCCGCCCTAAAAGCCTCATCTAAAGAAGGCGCCGCTTTATGATTGAATTTGGCGGATGCGCAGCGGGGATCGACCCTGTCCGCCGCCAACCGTCCTGCGTCGAGCTGTCTTGATATCTTATACAAAGCGTCTGAGACGACAGAGCCCACGGCAAGCTTCACCGCTTGCCGTGGGTTCCGCGCGCGCGTCTTATTGCGAGTGCTTTTCGCTGGTCGGATTGATCGAAGCGCGGATCGCATGAGGCGACGTGTGGGTCTGATCCAATAGGTCGCACAGGCGTTGCGCGATTAACTCGCCCGCCAGTTGATGCCCGGCCTCATTCCAGTGACCATCACCCATCTTCGTGTTGGGAAACCCATGTAGGAATACGTGGTGCTCATCGGCGTAGCTCTGAAACGGCGGGACCAAATCCAATACGGGAAACCCGGTGCGCCGGCCGAGATCCTCGATCCGATGATCCGGATAAAGCAGATCGGTCACTCCAATATTCTTCTCACGCTTCGCCCGCCAAATCGGGTTGGGGTACACCTGACGCCCAACCGTCGCCGTAACCACCAAGAACTGCGCGCCGTGCTCTTTCACCTCGTCATTGGTCATCGCCAATAACTTTTCAGTCACCGTCCAGGCATTTTCCCAGACCGGATCCTCCGGAGCTTTGTAGATGTCATCGTCGAGACCCAGCTCTGCCGGCCCGATTGCGAACCTTGATTGATGGTTCGAATGCCCGGGTTTCTTCGCCTTGGCCTCCGCCCGGATCTGAGTGAAAGCGTTGCCGATCACATTGAGGACGGCGGAACGTCGCGATTCAAATTTGATTTGACATTTTGTTCGGAAAGCTTCCGAGTTGATAAATGGCCCACCCAGCACGAGTTGATCGCCTTGAAGCAGGTAAAACGGCTGGCAAAAGTGCCATTCCAGATTTATCGAATTGTTGCGGAGATCGTTGCCAGGAAAGAATGTCAGCACGACGATGTCTGGCGAGTACTTCCAAACGACGTGTCTCAAGGTTGCCAATTCCTGCGCCGTCCCGTAGCTGTCACAGCCAAAATTCATCGTCTCGACCTTCATGCCATGCAAGCGCGGGCAATGGGCGAGACGCTGCTCGGTAACCGAGACAAAGTCATCCTCCATCGGAACCTGTTCCGCTTCGGTGAAGGAATCCCCGATGAAAGCGATACGAATCGTATCTTTCGGCTTCTGATAGGCATGCTCCCGATCGCGCATGCCATCATGGTTGATACTGACGAACGCGTTTCCTTCGCGGCGTTGCCAGCCCGACGCTCCCGGACGCAAGGCCCAGCCCCGATAGGTGTCCCATTGATAGAACCCCTGTTGACCCATACCCAACAGGCGCAGTCCCACCTCTGCCACTAGCAGGCCGAGGACAACACCCGCCAGGATCAGCGCGATCAAGCCTTTCATGCCCTTTAAGACAGTTGCGAAGGATTCTTTCACTGGTCGATCTTGATCATCCGCGGCTTTCTTCGAGTCGCACCAATTCGCATGACTCGAACAAAGTACATTTCAACGCCCTTGGGTGATAGTGAAGCCGCCCCGAAATTTCACCGTCAACGATCGCGCATCAATGATCTGCGATCGGCTCCGGCAATGATGAGCGTTACCTTCGAGCACTGCGGCGGGTTGAGTAAAGGTACTCAATACGGGCGGTACGTCACAGATAGATCGTCGAATTGGACCGCAAAACGGTGGAATGGATGCGCTACGCGCGTTACTGCATGGGCGGCTCGTCGTCCGGTGGAGCGAGAATGGGGGAGCCGTGATGCAGCGTCATCAGCCAGGCGCCATCGGCCCGCTCGAAGACGTTGGTCGCGATCACCTGCGATCTTGAAGCGCCGTCATAGCCGCGCTGCGTCAGCACTTCTTCGACCAGCACCACCGCAAGATCGCCGCGCACGGTGACGACCGCATCGCGCAGTTCGAACTGCATCTCGAAGGCGCTCTGAAAGATGCGCTCCCAGCTGGTCATGACGGGACCCCATCCGGTCAGCCGGCGCCATCCGGGATGGACGCACGCGATGCGCTGATCGCGCAGCCATACCTGTTCCATGCGCGCGAGTTCGAGACTCTCGAAGGCGCGATAGAAGGCCTCGTTGGCGGCCAGGACTGCTTCTCGATCGGATGTCGCGCTCATTTCACCTCGCACCGGTTAATCGAGACTACTGTGGACGTGGCGCAGGTGCCAGTGCCCCAAATCTAAGCGATCGGCGCCACGCGAATTGAAAGCCCGCGGACGCGGGAACTTGCGCGGTTGAACTAAGTGAAAAATCAAGATATATACAGTTTCATCAAGATGTATTGTCTTAATAAGGAGGTTCGTCATGAGGCCCTCGAACATCGTGAATCAAGACCAAATCGCATGGACCGAAGCCGCGCAGGGCAAGTTCCGTTATCGGCGCAAAGCATTTACCGCGCCGACCGCAATGGAGCGCCTGGGCGCCAGCATTTACGAGCTTGAACCGGGGGCGTCGGCCTTTCCCCGCCATTACCACTGCGCCAACGAGGAGGCGATTTTCGTGCTGGAGGGTGAGGGGGAGATCGCGATCGGAGAGGCGCGAGCGCAGATTCGAGGGGGCGACTTTATCGCGCTGCCGCGCGGACGCGAGCATGCACATCGAGTGTCCAATCCCTCGCAACGACCGCTCAAGTATCTGTGCTTTTCAACAATGATTGAGCCCGATGTGGCAGTGTACACGGACTCAAACAAGATAGGCTTTTTCGCGGGTTCGGCGCCGGGCGGTCCGAAGGAAAAGCGTCGGCTGACGGGAATCTTCCGGCGCGACACGGAGGTGGGCTATTTCGACGGCGAGGAAGACGCCTGAGGGCGACCGCGCCGCATGCGTTGGAGCGAGGTTCGACGCAGGGCGGTTGGCCTAAGCGATTTTGGCGGCCGGTTTGATCGAGCGGCGCGCGCGAATGCGCTACCCTGACGGACGCCGAGGTGCGACGTGGGCGAAGGCCAATGGGGCGCGAGCGAGATCATCCCGCAGCTTTACGTGGGTGATTTGCAGGACGCGCAGAAATTTCACGGAATGATCGTTTCAGTTCTGCCCGACTGGCTCGAGGCGGAGCCAGCGCATGCGGTATGGATGCCGTTTCTGAAAAACGGGTGGGCGACGCTGGAAAGTACGGCGGCGCTAATCGATCACGCCTTGCTGCTCGATTTACCGGTGCTGGTGCATTGCGAGGAGGGTTGCGAGCGGGCGCCGTTGACGGTCGCCTGGTTCCTCCATCGGCGGCGCGGAATGTCATTGGATGAGGCCTACGCACTGATGAAGCGGGCGCGTCCGATTATCGAAGATCGGCGACGCTGGCTGGGTATCTACAACCGCTAGCGCTGGCTGGTTTATCGGTGATGCGCTGCTATCGCGCGGCACAGCGCGTTTACCCCGGAACTGGGGGTAGCGGGCAGCATTTGAAGACCGCCCGCTATCCAGGGTGAGCTATTGGTAGGCGGCTTCGAGCAAGCTGACGATCTCTTCGCGATTCACCGGCCGATCGACCACTTTGGCGTGTTCGATTTCGGAATGGACTGGTTCGGCGATGTCCGGAATTTCGTTGCGCTTGACGCCCGCATCCTTGAGCGTGTGCGGGACATCGAATTGCGCGATGAACTGCTGCACGCGGTCGGCACATTCCAGCGCGCCCGTGCGCGCATTGCCAAGGTCGAACTTGACGCGGAGGCCCTCCGCGATGGGACCGAAGCGTTGCGGTGCGATGTCGGCCATGAAGCGCATCACGTGCGGCATCGTGATGCACGAGGTGACGCCGTGCGGAACGTCCCATTTCGGTCCGATTTGATGGCCCATCGCGTGCGAGATGCCGAAGCGCGTGTTCATTCCGCCGAAGATCGAGAACCACGCCGCCATCTGACAATTGCCGCGATGGTCGAGGGCTTGATCGCCCTTGGTCTTGATCGATCCCGGCAGATGTTCGACTAGCAAGGTGATCGCCTTGGCGGCGAGCGTGTCGGTGAGCATCTGATGGCGAATTGAGTAGATGGCTTCGACCGCGTGGTCGAGCGCGCGCATTCCGGTGGCGACCCAGAGCCATTCGGGGGTCTCGAGGCTAAGCGCGGGATCGTTGATGACGGTGCGCGGCTGCAGGCGCGGATCGACGACACCGCCTTTGATCAGGGTGGACTCGTCGGTGACGCCGCCGACCGGCGTGTATTCGCCAGCCGAGAGCGTGGTCGGGACCGCGATATGGATGAGGTCGCGGCCGTCGCCGCCGCCGACAGCGCCGGAGAAATCGATGCCGTGCGCAGCGCTGGTGGCGTCGCGGTTAGTCAGGATCGAAGCGGCTGCAACCTTGGCGGTATCGATCGGACTGCCGCCGCCGAAGCTGATCACGCAGTCGGCATCGACGCGCTTCATCTCGGCGGTCAGCTCGCGCACGGTTGCAGCGGGAACATGCTGGGCGGCGCCCTTGTACACCGCGGCGCAGCGCGTCCCCATCGCAGCCGTGACCTGATCGAGCAGCTTCGATTTGCCCAGCGTTTTGCCCGTGACGACGACCGCATGCTTGAGGCCGCGGCGTTCGAGTTCCTTGCCTAGCGTCTCGACCTTGCCGGGGCCGAAGATAACCTTTTCGAGCTTGGTGAAGAAGAATTCACCGACCGGTGCACTCATCTGATGTTCCTCCGTTTCGACTACGGCTTGATTACCACGAGAGTGCCGATCGGCAGAAGCCGCGCCAACTCGCTGATCACGGGGTTATCGACTGAGATGCATCCAGTGGTCCAGTCAACGTTGCCGTCGTTGAGAATCGGCAGGTCGGTGCCATGGATACCGACGGCGCCGCCCTCGCGCAGACCTCGCGGGATATCGCCCTCGGACTTGAGCTGGACGAAATTGGCCTCATCGGCGGCGTTGGGGTAGTTGATTTTCAGAAACCATCGAAAACGCGCACTGCGATGGCGCGAGACGATCAGGTAGTTGCCCTCGGGCGTGCGGCGATCCCCTTCCCATTGTTTGGCCCCGCCGAAGCGGCTGCGGCCGAAGACGGCATGATAGGTCCCGTACAGTTTGCGGCGGTAGAAAACCTGGATCTGATGGCGCGATTTGGTCGCGACGACCGACCAGTTCAAAGGGTCCTCGTTCGCGGATCGAGTATCGTTCAAGTACAGGCGCAAGCCCTCATTCGGGTGATCTGCAGACGCTGCTGATGACGCCTGGGCGGCGGTCGTCGAGGGCGACGGCGGGATGATCGCAGCGACAGCGGTCGGCGCGGCCGCCGGTGTGGCGATTGCGGTGGGCGCGCTCGCGGCGGTCGGCGTGATCGGGGCGGCTGGCTGGCCTGCCTGCGAGGCAGACGGGTGGCCGTAAAAGACGTGATTGATTGCAGGCGTTTGCGAGGCCATCGGCGCCGATTGGCTCGATGAAGGTTGCGCGGCCGGAATCGTCGCCAGCGCCGCCGAAGTTGACGCGGAAGCGGGCGTCGCCGTCGCTTTGGCGGTAGACGGAGTTACGGCAGCAGCGGGTGTCGGCGCGGCAGTCGTGGGAAGCGCTGACGCTGCAGGGTGGAGGTACAGCACGTGGTCTATCGATCGCACTGGTGAGGGCGCCGGTGTCGCCGCTTCATTCGCCGTCGCAGCTCGCGGAGCGGGCACGCCGCTCGCGGTCGCATTGGGACTCGCGGCCATCGGAATCGGGGCCGCTGCAGGCGTAATGGCACTCGAAGGAGTCGGTGCGAGTAAGGGCGTCGCGCCGGCGGTCGCCGAAGCAACGGCGGGCAATCGTGTGAACCCTGGAGGCGCTGTCTGTCCGCGAGCGCGGATCGGCATCAAGGTTACTGCAAGTGCCATCAGCACGCTTGCCGATCGGATTAGTTTGCTCATACCCACATCCACCTGCCTTTCCCGCGAGGTTCATTGTGAGAAGGCTTTTCCGTTCGGTCAATTGCTATTACCCTTCCAGCCACGTTTATCTCGCTGTTTCTTCGAGGCGCGGACATCATGGATAGCGATTTGGCGCATGCGCTTGCCGCGCTCACCACCGGGATTTACGTGCTGACGGTGGCGGAGGGCGATCATCATCACGGCATGTCGTCGTCGTGGGTGACCCAGGTCTCGGGATCGCCGCCGCTGTTCAGCGCCGCGGTGGACAACGCTCATTTCTCGCGCACGATAATTGATCGCACGGGCGCCTTCGGGATGAATATCGTAGGCGTACGCGGCAAAGCTCTGGAAGATTATTTCTACTCGGCGCAAGCCCGCCGCGGTGACAATCTGGCCGGACTCGATTACGAATTGTCGCCCACTCTGAAGGTGCCGTGGCTCAAGCTCGCGATGGTCTCGATTGAGGCTCGCGTATGCTCCAGCGTCGTCGCGGGCGACCATACGATCTTCGTCGCCGAACCCGTCGGCGTACGCGTCGTCGCCGATGATCGGCCGCTGACCTCGCTGGACCTCGATTACGTGTACCTGGGCGGCAAAGAAGTGCTGCAGCGCGATCGCACGGGATGGAAATGAGCGTTGGGGGCTATGAACTTCGCTGCCGCTAATTTGACGCCCGCGCAAGCCGTTTGATAGCATCCGGCGCGCGGGAGATTAACGATGCCGATTGAAAAAAATCAGCTTCGCCAGGTGATGGGACACTTTGCTACTGGCGTCACCATCATCACGACTGTCAACAAGGAAGGCCAGTTGCATGGGCTGACTGCAAACGCCTTCACATCGGTCTCCCTGGAGCCGCCGCTGCTCTTGATATCGGTCGATAAGAAGGCGGAAAGCTGGCCGGCCTTCGAGGAAAGCAAGGTCTTTACCGTCAACATTCTCGGGGACGATCAGGAGGCGCTGTCGCGTAAGTTTGCGGTGAGCGGCGGCAATAAGTTCGAGGGGGTGGCCTATCGACGCGGCGCGAACGGCGCGGCCATCCTGGAGGGGGCTCTGGCGTTTATCGAGTGTACTTTGTACGCCGCGTATGAAGGCGGCGATCATTCGCTTTACCTGGGCGAAATCCAGGAAGCCGCAGTTCGCGAGGGCAAGCCGCTAGTGTTCTTCCGCGGTGGCTATCGCAACCTGGGTGATTGAAGAGTTCAACTCTCCCGATCCCCGTCTCCGCTAGTTCCTCGTGGCCGCGAACGCAAACGATTCCGCCGAAGCTCATCTTGAGATACCGCAAGTCCACGCCCGCGAGGCTCTGTCGGCGGCCGCTGCCGCCAATCCGGGCGGGCGTCGCATCGCCGCTCAAGACTCGCGATGACGCCCTTGAAGCGGCTTCCCGGCTTGACGGTCTTTCTGCCGTCGCACAACGAGGAAGGCAATGTCGAGCGCGTCGTGGCAAGCTTTCTGGCCGAACTGCCGAAGGTCGCCGAACGGTACGAGGTCGTCATCGTGGATGACGGCAGTCGCGATCGTACGGGTGAGATCGCAGATCGGTTAGCGGTTGAAAATCCTCGAGTGCTAGTGGTGCATCACGCCAAAAACCTTGGATACGGCGGGGCCGTCAACTCCGGCTTGCGCAGTGGCACGCAGCCGTTTTTGCTGCTGTGCGATGGCGATGGGCAATTCGATCCAGCCGAAATGTCCAAGCTGACATCGAAGATCGATAGTTATGACGTCGTCATCGGACGGCGCGCGCATCGTGCCGACAATATCCTGCGAAGATTCAACGGCAAGGCCTGGACGACGCTTGCACGCACGCTATTCGGCTTGCGCATCACTGACATGGATTGCGGCTTCAAGCTCTTCCGCCGCGAAGCAGTGGCGGGAATCACGCTCTATTCGAACAGCGCGATGATTACGACCGAACTGATGGCGCGGTTGGCGGGCCGCAACGCGCGCATCTGCGAGGTTGACGTAACTCATTTGCCGCGAGTCGCCGGCGAGCAAACAGGCAACAGCCCGATGGTGGTTTTGCACGCCTTCCGCGAAATGTTCGCGTTGTATCGTGACTTGAAGACGGCTCGGCTGGGCGAGAAGCCCGAGAATTAGGTCGCGGCGGGTCGCTACGCGGAGATGGTCCGTGCACTCTGACGCAAATTGGGGGAAGACAACGCAAAGCGTATAGCGTCGCGCTATTTCGTCTATCGCGGTGCTGGCATGAGATCATCAAACTCCGTATTCTTGTTGCGTTTTAGCCGCCATCGCAGATGGCACGGCGTTAGCATGAACGTAAGTTAGGAATGGTTCGAGAACGAACCATTAAGGAACCGAAAAGGAGAAGGAGAAGGACATGAAGCGTACTGTTTCAATTTTGACGGCGGCTCTGTTTGTAGGCGCATTGTCGGCAATGCCGGCTTTTGCGCAGAGCCCGGAAGCGAGCCCTGAGGCGTCGCCTGCGATGGCGGCTCCGGAATCTTCGCCCGCGCCTACCAAGCATCATCACGCGCGCAAACATCATCACAAGAAGTCTTCGTCGACCATGGCATCGCCTGAAGCGAGCCCCGAAGCACCCGCGCCTGCGGCCTCCTAAAGCCTCTCTCGCGGCCGGAATCCCCGAGCATTACGCCCTTTCAGGCTGCGAATTGACCGCGTTGAGCGGAAGATTCGCGGCTTGATGGGCGTCTTTAACAATTAATACAAGCGCGCGGCGCGCCGGGGCGCCGCGTGCTTTTTATATGGCGATGATGCTGATAGGATTCGATTGATCCCGCACGCCTGCATGCGTAAACGGGAATATAATCAATTGCTTCCCATCCGCGGGTTCCGGCTGCTTTTCGCATTGGCGCTCGCCATTGTTGTGCAATGTGCGACGCAATCTTGCGTGTTCGCCAGAGGTTCCGAGACCGAGGAAGATCAGGTCTGCGATCCTCTAGCCGACTATTACCTCGGTATGGAGGACTATCCCCAGTCCATCCGGCGCCATGAGATGGTAGTCAAAGAGCAACCCAACAACGCGCTCGCTTACTATCACCTCGGTTTCTCTTACGGGATTACTGGCGATCATCGGTCTGAGCTCGCCGACTACCAAAAGGCAGTTGAGCTCGGCTTGAGCGACTGGCAGCTCTTTTTGAACATGGGCTTGCTTTATCTGGACAGCCAGCGCCTCGAAGACGCGACGGCCGTGCTCCGCCTGGCCGAACTTCTCGGTCCGTATCATCCGGAGCCTCATTTTAATCTTGGATTGGCCTATGAGCGGGTCGGCCTCTACGCGCAAGCTGAACAGGAGATGCTGCTGTCGCTACGGCTCGACCCGAATCAGGCGGACGCGCGCAATCAGCTCGGTGTGATTTACGCGGAAGAGGGGAATTATTCGCGCGCACATGAAGAGTGGACCGATCTTGCGGGATCCAATCCCGATTACACTCCGGCGCGCGCGAATCTCGCTATACTCGAGCGAGTCGAACGTGGGGAGATCAAGGGTCCGGCGCGGCTGACCGGCTTCGCTCACGCTCCTTGAGCGGGGCCCAATTCGGCGGCTGGACCGATGCGGAGGATGTGGTGGAGGTTGAACGAATGACGAGGGTGTTCCAGTTACTTCAGCGATTCCTTTCGGTTGCGGCGGCAATCACGATTACGGCTGCGCCCGCCCTGGCTGCGGGCGGGTCCACGGGCACGGTCGGGAATCATCACCGTTCCCATAATCTCCACCATCGCAGCCGCCGCGCGTCGGGCCCGGTACCGATGTACCACGCGGCCTTGCTCGAGGATGCCGACACCGGACGCGTGCTTTACGCTGACAACGCCAGCCTGGTTTGGCCGCCGGCCTCGATGGCGAAGATGATGCTGTTATTGGTGGCGAGTGACCAGATTGCCGCCGGGCGCGTTTCGTATACCACCCCGGTGCGAATCTCCGAGCGCTCGGCGGAGACTCACGGATCGCGGCTCGGTTTGCACGCCGGCGACGTTTATCCCTTGGGCGAGCTAATGAAAGCGGCGCTGATCAAATCCGCCAATGACGCCGCAGTGGCCGTCGCCGAAGGAGTCGGCGGTTCGGTCGAGAGCACCGTCCGCATGATGAACGAGAAGGCACAGAGCCTCGACATGAAGGACACCGAATACCAGACGGTTGACGGATTGCCGCCGAGGCCCGATCACGACGTCGATCGCACCTCGCCAATCGATCTTGCGATACTGGCGCGCACCCTTATTCACACCACCAATCTGCTGCGCTGGTCCGGGATGGAGACGGCCCTCTTCGACGGAGGGGCGGTGGTGCTGCACAACACCAACCATCTCGTGGGACATTACGAGGGTTGCGACGGGCTTAAGACCGGCTTCACGGTACAGGCGGGCTTCAACCTGACCGGCACCGCACAGCGGGGTAATATGCGCCTGGTTTCGGTTATACTGGGTGCGCCGTCGAATCAGGAGCGCTTCATTCAAACTCAGAAACTACTCGATTGGGGCTTCAATAACTTCGCCAAGGTGCAAGTGCTGAAGCGCGGTGAAGCGCTGCCGGTTCACGTCCAGGTAGATCGCGGACCCGCCATTCAGCCCGTGCCGGGCAGCGATTTGGCTCTGGTCTTGCGCAAGAGTGAGGTTCCCGATCTGAAACTGCAGTATAGTGTGCCGCCGATGGTCAGCGGACCGATTGCACTGGGCGCCCCGCTCGGGCAGGTCGTCGTGCTTGACGGCGGCGACGTGATGACCCGCGTGGACGTCGTTTCGCCAGTTGCAGTCGGCTCGCCGTCAGAGGTTCTGCCTCCGGTTACGATTCGGGCGGACGACACGAATACGATCAAAGATTCAAATACCGATACTTCGACTCAGGAGAACAGATGACAGCTGCATCCCGGCAACGAAATCGCCGCCTTCGCCGACTTTCGCGCAAACGTAGAACCGATCCGTGCCAGGCCAAGTCGCGCCTGCGGCGCATGCGCCGATCGCGTGTCCGCCGCGCCGCTAAATAGCTGGTTTCCCGCAATTCGCGGATAACCGACGGGATTTCAAGAAAGATTGGAAATCGCGAGCAACGGAGTATCGGGAATCGAGGCTAGGGCCTCGTAAGAAGGACTTCCGTTTGACCGCAATTAATCGAGCGCCCTCGCCGTGAATGCGACGAGGGCGCTCGTGTATTTCGAAAGTGCGATTACGGCCTTTGCCGGCCGGTCGCATCGAGGTTCTCAGTTGCCGCCCGAAGTATTCACCGGAGCAGCACTAGCGGCGTCACCTGCCAGCGGTACAATCTGGGCGATCTGGCACTGCACCAGGGCACGCAGCTTGTTATCGATCTGGAAGAATCGCGTCACCTTGATTTCCGGCAGAATGGCGCGGAACTTCGGAATGTAGGCGACCTGTACATTAAGCCGCGCCTGCGCAATCTTCATCACTTCGTCCAGTTTCTTGTGCGCATCGGCATCGGTCAGGCTCTGATAATTCTTCGCGAAATCCTTGATCTCTTTAACGTGTCGGTCCTCGATCTTGTCCATCTTGCCTTCGTACTCATCGTACAACGGCCAGAAGGTCTTGGCTTGGTCAGCGGTGAGGCTCATATTCTGGCCGACGACTGCCTTGCGCGCGGCGGCGGCGGCGGCGATGTCGAGCTGCTTTTGCGATGTAGCTGGCGCAGCGCCCGAATCTTGTGCAAAGACGATCGGGCTGAAGGAAATCGTGCAAACGATTGCGGCAGCGGCAGACGCATTCAGGAATTTTTTCAAGCTCATGCGGACTATTTGTCCCCTTTCTATAGTGTGCAAGTGATCGCGGGATGCTCTCTTATCGCCACCTTGGAGTCAAGCCGAATCCATTGCCGCGTGAAGTGAGGAGCATCAGCGCCGCGATCTTCTGCGCCCTGATGACGGTGGCGGGCGGCGCACGGCCGAGGGCACGGGGGTGCTCATGCGACGGATATCGATGAACAGCTGAATGCTCGCGGCCATCCCGAGCGCCCAGATGATAATCCAGATGCGCCGGAACTTTATCATTAGTGTGGGCGCGTCCGCGGGGCTGATGGCGGCCACTCGGAAATACCACTCCGAAATACGATACGCGCCCAGCATCAGGGCTAGCACAACCACTACTTGCAGCACCGAGAGCAAGGCGCCGGGGGTGGTTTTTGCCGCCCGCAGGAAGGTGCGGACGGCCAATAGCCATCCTATCCAGATGACAATCAATGCGAGGCCAATCGTGCCTGCGGCTGTGTAAAAGTTCATCTTATTAGCAGCGCGTCGAGGCGCCGCTGGAATCCTGCGTCACGCGCCGCGCCAACGCAAGTGCGGTCGCCTGTGCACTATCTGTGAACGGATCGCCACGGCGTGAATTGACAACGCCTTGGTGTGACGGTTACCGTTTGATGTGCCACGGCTGTTCGCATCAATAAGGCAATTTCGCACAAAATTTACTGGATTGAGGGAGCGGTGTCGGTAATCGCGATCATCCCGGCGCGCTATGAT
Source organism: Binataceae bacterium (SeqCode) (assembly GCA_036489375.1). Taxonomy (GTDB): domain Bacteria; phylum Desulfobacterota; class Binatia; order Binatales; family Binataceae; genus JADMIL01. The sequence continues at coordinate 26,129 of DASXFX010000003.1, forward strand.
TCGTCGCGCCTTCCGGGCAAGGCCCTGGCGCCGATCGGAGGGGTGCCGATGATTGTGCGAGTGTGGCGGCAAGCCTGTCAGGCGCGGTCGCTGCAGCGCGTGATCGTCGCCACCGACGACACTCGCATTGTGGAAGCGATACGCGCCGTCGGCGGCGAAGCCGAGATGACCGCCAGCACCCATCAGAGCGGCACCGATCGGATCGCGGAGGTGGCGGCGCGAATCGAGGCCGAGATCTATCTCAACGTCCAGGGTGATCAGCCGTTTATCGCGCCCGCGGATCTGGAGGCGCTGGCCGCGCCGATGCGCGCCGATCCGTCGCTGGCGATGGCGACACTGGCGACACCGATAACCAGTGAGGAAGAGTGGTACAATCCTAACAAGGTGAAGGTGGTGTGCGACGCTCGCGGCGATGCGCTCTACTTCTCGCGCAGTCCGATTCCATTTGCTCGCGACGGTGGCATACCGGCGATAGCGCAGCGGCACATTGGGGTTTACGGCTATCGGCGGGACTTTCTGCTGGCCTTCGCCGCGTTGGAGCCGGGTGTGCTCGAAGGGATTGAGAAGCTGGAACAGTTGCGCGCACTCGAGCGCGGCTATCGCATCCGGGTGGTGGCGTCGGTGGCGCCCTCGCTCGAAGTCGATACGCCCGCGGATCTGGCGCTAGCCAACCAGGCGGCGATGAATCAATAGCTTGGGGAGGTAAGTACGGTGGAACGCGGCAAGACCAAATTCATATTTGTAAGCGGAGGCGTGGTTTCGTCGCTGGGTAAGGGACTCGCGGCGGCCTCGCTGGGTGCGTTGCTGGAAGCACGCGGGCTGAACGTCACGCTGCTCAAGATGGACCCGTACATCAATATCGATCCGGGCACGATGAGCCCCCTGCAGCATGGTGAGGTCTTCGTCACCGACGATGGTGCGGAGACCGATCTCGACCTCGGCCATTACGAGCGGTTCGTGCACACCACGATGGGGCGGCGAAACAACTGCACCACCGGCCAGATCTACGACACGGTCATCCAGAAGGAGCGGCACGGCGATTACCTGGGAGCGACGGTGCAGGTGATCCCGCACATCACCGACGAGATCAAGCGTCGGATTCAGCTCGCCGCCGAGGGCAGCGATATCTGTATCGTCGAGGTCGGCGGCACCGTTGGCGATATCGAAAGCCTGCCGTTTCTCGAAGCAGTGCGGCAGTTTCGCTGGGACCTGGGACGCGAGAACGTGCTCTACGTGCACTTGACCCTGGTGCCGTTCATTCCGGCGGCGGGAGAGCTCAAAACCAAGCCGACGCAACATAGCGTGAAGGAATTGACAGGGCTCGGAATTCAGCCGGACATTCTGCTCTGCCGTTGCGATCGTGCACTGGAACAGCGGTTCCGCGCCAAGATCGCCCATTTCTGCAACGTCGAGGAGAACTGTGTAATCGCGGCCGTTGACGTCAAGACGATCTACGAAGTGCCGATCAAGTTTCATGAAGAGGGCTTCGATGAGCGCGTCGTGCAGAAGCTCAATATCTGGACCGGCGCGCCGAATCTTTCCAAGTGGCGACGCCTTGTGAAGACCGCGCAGAATCCCAAGGTGACGGTAAATATCGCGGTCGTCGGCAAGTACGTGAACCTGGTCGATTCGTACAAGAGCCTGCACGAGGCAATTGCGCACGGGGCCGTAGCGAATGAGGCCAAGGTGGAGATCGATTACGTGGACGCCGAGGAGCTGGAGAAGGGCGACGTCGGCAAACGACTCGCCAACGCCCACGCGATCATCATTCCGGGCGGCTTCGGTGAGCGCGGTATCGAGGGCAAGATCAACGCCGTACGCTTTGCGCGTGAAAGCGGAGTGCCAATCCTCGGAATTTGTCTTGGCTTGCAGGTGATGGTGATCGAGCATGCCCGCAACGTCCTTGGAATCAAGCGGGCGAATTCGCGCGAGTTCGATGAAAAGACTCCCGACCCCGTCATCCACATGATGGACCAGCAAAAGGACGTCGCGAACAAGGGCGGCACCATGCGCCTCGGAGCCTATCCATGCGCGATTCGGCCTGGGTCATTGGCGGCGACACTCTATCGGCGTAATCCCATCGCTGAACGCCATCGGCATCGCTACGAAGTGAACAACAGTTACCGCGAGGCGCTGGAGCAGGCTGGCTTCAAGGCAACCGGCACCTCGCCGGACGACTCGCTGGTCGAGATCATGGAACTGCCGACGCATCCGTGGTTCCTCGGCTGCCAGTTCCATCCGGAGTTGAAGTCGCGCCCCCTCGATTGTCATCCGTTGTTTCGCGGACTGATTCGGGCCGCGGTACAGCGCCGGTCGGCACAGGCGCCCGAGCGATCCAAGGTGCGGGAGTTGCGATCGGTTTCGTGAAAGTGACTGCGGTAGATGTGGCCGGCGTGGTCTTTGGGGGGCCGCGCTTCGTTGCGATCGCCGGGCCCTGTGTGATCGAGAGCGCAGAGTCAGCGCTGCACCATGCCGAACGGCTGGCGGCGATTTCGCGTGCCACCGGCGTTCCAATCGTCTTCAAATCTTCGTTCGACAAGGCTAATCGCACCAGTCACGGATCGTTCCGCGGTCCAGGACTGGAGGCCGGCTTGCGGGTGCTCGAGCGGATCAAACGCGAGACCGCACTGCCTGTCCTGACCGATATTCACGAGCCGGATCAGGCCGCGCCGGTTGCATCGGTTGTCGATATCTTGCAAATTCCTGCCCTGCTTTCGCGCCAGACCGACCTCGTGGTCGCTGCGGCGCGGACTGGCTGCGCGGTTAATCTCAAGAAGGGCCAGTTCCTGGCGCCGTGGGATATGCAGGCGGTCGTCCGCAAGGCCGAGAACGCAGGGAATCGCCGGCTGATTCTGACCGAGCGAGGGTTTTCCTTCGGCTACAATAACCTGGTTTCCGACATGCGCTCGCTCGTGATAATGCGCGCGATGGGCTATCCGGTGGTCTTCGACGCGACTCATTCGGCCCAGCTTCCCGGTGGCGGTGCCGGCGGCGAGCGATCAGGCGGACAGCGCGAATTCGTGGCGCCCCTGGCGCGTGCAGCGGCCGCAGTGGGCATCGACGCGGTGTTCATGGAAGTCCACGAAGACCCGGACCATGCTCTGAGCGACGGGCCGAATTCCTATCCGTTATCGCAGGTCGCGGCGCTGCTGAGCGATCTGCGCCGAATCGACGAGCTCGCGCGCGAAAGCGCCGCCCGTGGCTGACCCTCGCATCGGCGTTGTCGTTGCGCCTGCGCGAGCGTATCGTAGGAAATTCGGGCGCAGACGCGTCCTATCTCACCATTGGTTTACTCTAAAAATGCCACTTGATAGCTTCCACGCAGATGGGGGACCCAGATGAGTCCGCGGCGTATCGCCAAGGCACTCGCACTCTTTGGAAGCGTCGCGCTGGGAGCAATCCTGATCGTTGCGATCTGGGTCGTGAAGCATCACAAGAGCGAGCAGAAGCTGGCCTCGGCCAACGGCCTGTTGCCCTCTGCGTTGCTGCACGCCCGCAACTTCCATTGGACCCAGATGAAGGGCGCCGAGAGCCAATGGGTGTTGTCGGCCAAGGACGCGAACTACGCCAATGACAAAACCAGCGTCACGCTCAAGGACGCGACCGTCTCGATGACCACGAAGGACGGCCTGCAGGTCAAGCTCACGGCGCCGACGGCGGTGCTGACGATGGACGGAAATCACGTTAAGCGTGCGCAGTTGGGCGGCGGGATCGTCGCGATTTACGGAACCTACACCGTTACGACCGATCAGGCGGACTTTACGCCCGACGAAGACCGGCTGCATGCGCCTGGGCTGGTGAAGATTGTGGGGCAGGGCCTGACCGTCACCGGCATCGGCCTGAATGGACATCCCAAGACCGAAACCTTCGAATTGCTTGATGAAGTGAGCACCCAGATTGTACCGAAATCGAAAAGCTCCAATGCCAAGGTCTCCTGAGGCGGTGAAGCGCAAGATATTGCTAGCGACTGTGGCCGTGTGCGCGGTGTCAACGATACCGCCGGTTGGCGGCGCGTCGGTGCGATCCGCGTACGCGCAATCGGCCGCTCATGTAGTCGAGCAGCCGCCGCCCTCGGGTGAGGTCCTGGCCCCGGTCACGAGCATCGGGTCCACGCCAGTCGCCGATGCTTCGGCTCCCGGCCCGAGCACGATCTCGGCCGAGCCGCCGCCGGCTGCCGCGCCGTCCAGCCGCGGCGTCAAAACCGCGTCGATTATCAGCGGCAGCCAAGGCAAGGGCGATAACAAGGACAGCACGCCCGATAATTCGCCCTTTGGCGGCTTCCAGAACAGCTCGAATCATGGTCCGATCAACATCAAGTCGGACACTATGTCGTTCGACTACAAGAACAACGTGGTAGTCTTCTCGGGTAAGGTTCACGCGGTGCAGGCGGATAGCGAATTGACCTCCAACACGCTGCACGTCTTGATGAACAAGCAAAGCCAGATACAGACGATGATTGCGGACGGCAACGTGCGGATGAGTCAGGGCACCCGCTGGGCGACCGGCGATCACGCGGTACTCGACGAAAATATCCATACACTGGTACTGACTGGCAGCCCGGTGGTGCACGACGGCAAAGATCAGATCGCCGGCACCAAGATTACGGTTTATCTGCAGACCAACAAGAGCGAAGTGACCGATCCGAAAGCGGTGATCTTCCCTCGCGAGTCGAAAAAACCGAATAATGGAGTAACGCCCGCTACGGTGCCCGATAATGCGGACGCGGGTCAGTAGGCGGCGACGGGTTAAATGGCTCTCGAGTTAAAACGCGAACAGGTTGTGCCCTCGCGCCGGAAGTTGGCGATGACGCCGCAGTTGCAGCAGGCCATCAAAATCCTGCGCCTGTCGCTTCCCGAGCCCGAAGCGTTGGGGCAGATGACGCCGGTCGGAACGGGTTCGCCGCGGGCGAACAAGCGGCCTCGGGGTTAAATGGCGCTAGAAGTAAAACTCGGCCAGGATCTGCGGCTCCGCCAGCAACTGGTGATGACGCCGCAGTTGCAGCAGGCCATCAAGATTCTGCAATTGTCGCTGCCCGAACTAGAAGCGGTGGTGCAGAGCGAGCTCGATTCCAACCCGATGCTTGAGCCGCTCGACCAGAGCGTGGCCGAGGCCGCGGCGAATAGCGAGACTAACGAGACCTCCGAGGCGGGCGCCGAGCCCGAACCGCTGCAACCAGAGCCCGAGACCGACGGTGCAGGCACCATTGGCGAAAGCGATTGGGAACCCGTTACCGAGGAACGGTCGGCTGAGATGGTGTCAACCGAAGCGCCCGACGCCGCGGTCGAATTGCGCGAGCTGGGCGCTGTCGAAAAGCTCGATTGGCGCGAATACCTCGAGAATTATTCCAACAACTGGCAAGACGGCGAAGCCGCCGATCCCGACGACGACCGTCGGCAGACGCTCGAAAATACCCTCACGCGCAAGACCTCGCTCGAAGACCACCTGATGTGGCAGTTACGCCTGTCTAACCTCGACGAGCTCGATCAGCGGGTTGGCGCGACTATCATTTACAATCTCAACGACGACGGCTACCTCGAGACTCCGCTCGAGGAGCTGGCAGCGCAAATGGAATGCGACGTGGCACGAGTGGAGCGGGTCCTCAAGCGCTTGCAGCGGCTTGATCCGCCGGGCGTTGGCGCGCGCGATCTCCGCGAATGCCTGTACGCGCAGTTGACCAACCTTGGGATGGAAGAATCGCTCGCTGCCCGCATCGTGCTCAACCATTTGGGCTTGCTGGAAAAGCATCGCTTCAACGAAATCGCCAAGGCGCTCGGAGTGACGCTCGATATCGTTGGCGAAGCGGCCAAGGTCATTTCCTTGCTCGAGCCCAAACCGGGACGGGATTACGGCGGTCAGGAGCCGTCCTATATTGTTCCCGACGTCTACATCCAGAAAGTCGGCCTCGACTTCATGGTGACGCTCAACGAGAGCGCGGTGCCGCGTTTGCGCCTGGCTAACTACTACCAGCGGGTGCTCAACGACAATTCGGCCAGTGCGGAGACCAAGGAATATCTGCAGGAACGCCTCCGATCCGCGCGCTGGCTGGTGAAATCGATTTTCCAGCGGCAGCAAACCATCTTCAAGGTTGCCAACTCGATCGTAAAGTTTCAGCGCGCCTTTTTTGAGCACGGCATTGGCCAGTTGAAGCCGCTGGTGTTGAAGGACGTGGCCGAAGACATAGGCATGCACGAATCGACTATCAGCCGCGCCACCGCCAACAAGTATGCGCATACGCCGCAAGGCATCCATGAGCTCAAATTCTTTTTTACCTCGGGGGTGAAGGGGACCGACGGCGGCGACGTCAGTGCGGAGACCGTGAAAGAAAAGATTCGCGCACTGGTCGCCGAGGAAAAGCACGGTGATCCGCTATCGGACCAGGCGATTGCGGAGATCCTGCGCACGGACCAGATCGATATTGCCCGGCGCACCGTGGCAAAGTATCGGCAAGCGCTGGGCATCCTGCCTTCGGGCCGCCGCAAGCGGCTGAACTGACCTCATCGCGAGGATAAGGATGTAGGCGTATGACAAGATCGATCGCAGCAAAGAACGGGCGCGCAGCAGCGCGCAAGGAATCACCAGTAACGCGCAAGGCGCCGGTCCCGCCGGTTGAAGTCAGGGTGACGTTTCGCCACGTAGCACCGACCGAAGCGATTCGGGCGTACGCCGAGCGCAAATTTGCGCACATGGCCAAGTTCGTGAAACGAGCCTGCGAAGTGCATTTGATTCTCACCGTGGACAAATACCGGCAACATGGCGAAGTTACGGTCAAGTCGGGGAAGCTGACTGTGACCGCACAGGAAGAGACCCGGGACCTTTACTCGGTTATCGATTTGCTGGCGGATAAGGTGGGGCGTCAGGTCAAGAGCCATCTGGGAAAATCGAAGGACAAAAAACTGCGCGCGCTGTCGACCGGCGAGGTCCTCAGTGCCGCCGAGGGTATAGCGCCGTACAGCGGTACACACCGCGCATGAGCCGATGAAAATCACCGAAATCCTGACTCCGGATCTGGTCTTGCCGGACCTTCAAGGTACGAGTAAAGCGGACATTCTGCGCGAGTTGGCAGGTTCTCTCGCGGCTAAGTTCACCGATATCGAGGTAAACGCCCTGGCTGCAGTGCTGGCCGAGCGTGAGCGGCTCGGATCGACTGCGATCGGAGACGGTATCGCGATACCGCACGGCAAAATCAGAGGCGCGACGAAGATCGTCGGCGCGTTCGGCCGCAAAGTCGAGGGAGTGGATTTCGATTCGCTCGACGGCGGGCTGACCCACTTGTTCTTCGTGCTCGTGGCGCCCGAGGATTCGACCAGCCTGCATTTGAAGGCGTTGGCGCGCGTGTCGCGGCTGCTCAAGGACACGGCCTTTCGCGAGCGGCTGCTGGCGGCTCCGGACGCCGACGAGATTTATCGCCTGATCGTGGAGGAGGACGGCCGCTACTGACCGCGCGCCGCGCCGCTCGCGCGTGAGCTTGGGAGCGGCGCACCCGCATCGTCAGATGAGTTCGAGCTCAACTCAGACGCATCAAGAGCCGCGCCTGATCATCGTTACCGGCGTATCCGGGTCCGGCCGGGTTTCGGCGATGCGCGTGCTCGAGGATCTCGGCTTCTACTGCGTCGATAATCTGCCGGTGGCGTTGGCGCCGACCGTGGTCAAGCTGGCGCGCGAGCGCGAGCCAGCCATCGCCAATGTCGCGCTCGGTATCGACGCCCGCGAACGTATTTTCTTCCCCCAATGGCCGCAGGTTCTGGACGAGCTCCAGCGCGACGGCTTTGTCCCCGAGATAATATTCCTCGACGCCTCCGACGAAGTCCTTTCACGCCGTTATTCCGAGAGCCGCCGGCCTCATCCGATGGCGCAGAGCGGCGGCAGTGTAGCCGATAGCATCCGCCGGGAGCGGCTGGCGCTTGCCGAGATGCGCGATCGTGCCACTCGCATCATTGATACGACTACACTTACCGTGCATGAGTTGCGTGAGGTCGTGACCGCCGCGGTTTTGCGGGCCGCGAGCGGCGCGCAAATGGCGATCGCGCTGGTCTCGTTTGGTTACAAGTATGGCCAGCCGGTCGGGCTCGATCTGGTGCTGGACGTGCGCTTCATTCCGAATCCGTTCTTCGTGCCGGAATTGCGATCGCTGACCGGGCTCGACCCACGCGTAAGTCAATATGTGATGGCACACGCGCAAGCGCAGCGCTTTATCGACGAGATCGAGCGTCTGCTGGAATTCCTGCTACCGCTCTATCAACGTGAGGGCAAGAGCTACCTGACGAT
>DASXFX010000107.1:0-16280 GCA_036489375.1 Binataceae bacterium (SeqCode)
CGCGTACGCATGGGCGCCTTCATGAACCACGATGAGGCTGCGAACCGTGCCGCACAGGTTGCGATGGCCGGCTATGCCGCCGTGATCATCACCGAGTAGCGCTCATTCCGCCTGATTTTATGGATCGATGCCGAGTGCACGATTGCGATGCCACGCGCGGATATTACCGATAGAATCGTTCGGTGATGGTCCGCTCGAACCGATTGCAGCGCGCGACAATTCGCGGAGCCGCGACGACTGTGGTTGCTCTGCTGCTGACGCTCGTGCTTTGCGGATGCGCCTATACGGTAGTCCACGATGGCGCCGTCAATCAGACCAAGGCCCAGGAAGTCGAGACTGGAATCCAGAGCTTTCGACAGCTCAATTTCATCTCGCAAGTGCCGCTGGTACTCAAAACCCGCGATCAGGCGCTCGAGATGATGCGCAAGGAGATCGCCCGCGATCACACCGAAGAGGAGATACGCATCGGCGGTCTGACCGGCGCGATGACCGGGGTTTATCCGCGCGGAATGGATCTCAAGAGCGAGACGCTGAAACTACTGCGCAGTCAGATCGCGGGCTTTTACGATCCCCATGAGAAGGAGATGGTGCTAGTCGAGGGCGCAGTTGATGCGAGCGTCTGGAGCAGCGCCGCCGGCATGATTACCCATCGCGACCTGGTTGGAGAGATGCTGCTGGCGCACGAACTCACTCATGCGCTGCAGGACCAGCATTTCCACATCGAGCAGATGATCGATCAGGTCAAGGACAACGACGACCGCGATCTTGCGCTCAAGGCGGTGGCCGAAGGCGACGCGACAATCTCGGGTTACGGTTACATGCTGGGCAATCTCGACAGCGCATCGCTTAGTTCAATTGTCGGACGGATGGATGACTTGCCGCGGGCCTTTGCCGCCCAGTCGGTCGGTGTACCTATCGGGCTGAGCGCGCCGATGATCTTCCAGTACGCCGATGGTGTCCGTTTCGTGTCCGAAGCCTATCGGCGCGGCGGGTGGGCGGCGGTTGATGCGATCTATGCGGACCCGCCGCGCGCGACTCTCCAGATATTGCAGCCCGAACTGTATTACGAGCATCGCACGCCACTCGTCGATATCGATCTTAACGGCTATCAGAACGTACTGAAGGATTGGAGCAAGGCCGACGACGACACTTACGGCGCGATGCTGATCAAGCTGATCATTCAGCGCAACCTGGGCGCGAGTGTGCCGGAATTGGCGCTGGCTGAACGGTGGACCGGCGACCGCATGATTGTCGTGCAAAAGGGTCAGGCGCTTACCATTTTGTGGATCGTCGCCTTTCGCAACGAGGATACCGCCGCGCAATTTGGCACGACCTACAATTCGATACTGAACAAGATTTCGGCGCCGGACATGGCGCACAAGGTGCAGGTCAAGGATTCAAATGTGTTCATAGCAATCGGTGACGGCGCTCGGCAATTCGATAAGCTGGCACCGGCGGTCTGGAGTGCAAGCGTGATCAGGCCGGTTGCGCCGTCCGGACACTCGCAAGCGCTCACGGCGCAAAGTGCGTCCGCCCCAAGGGGATGCTGCGCTACCTCGTCCGTCGCCCAGACTAACTAGGAGAGTAGAGTCCCGTGTCGCGCTCCAAGCGCGGGAACGTGCAGCGAAAGTCGCAGCTAGGATGAGAGAATAGTGCGAGCTTTAACGATCAGGTCACGCTCGCTCCGATGACTGGCGCGATCGATCGCATCGTTGATTCCAAGCCACGCGACCTCATCGATCTCCCCATCGTGCGCCGACGGATCGCCACCGGTACATTGCATCAAGTAGAAGTGAACGCGCTTGAAGATCCTGACGGCTGAATCGGCCGGTCCATCGCGCCACGAGTAAACGTAGGAAACCTCGCCGAGCGGATCGCCGGCGACGACTTCAAGGCCGCTCTCTTCCGTGGCTTCGCGCGCAGCCGCTTCGATTACGCCCTCGCCCGGCTCAAGGTGGCCTTTGGGCAGCACCCAGGTCTGCTTGCCTGCGGGCCTCACCAGCACTACTTCAACCTTGCCTTCGCGCCGTCGCCAGATCAGTCCGCCCGCGGAAACTTCGCGGCGGACTGTGATTTTTCCTTTTGGCTTCGAGCCGTTTGCCTTCGCACGCATTGGAAATCGTCAACCGCCCTGAATCATCGCCGCACAAGTGGCAACGGTTCGCCGGCTTCTCGCTTGCTACGTATCTCTCTAGCCTATATCGCCGAGGCTGAAACCGGAATCCACCATTCGGGCGAGCGCCGCGCGCGCGCCGGCGGAACTATCCGTATCGAGACCGGGGTCGCAAATGAGCCAGCGATCGGCCAGTTCGGCCACCGTTTCAATCATCCTCCAATCGCGGATAAAGCGCGCGAATCGAAGTGGCAATGCACCGGTTTGACGCGCGCCAAAAAGATCGCCGGGACCGCGCAAGCGCAAGTCTGCGTGGGCGACGTCCGCTCCGCTGGCGCTTCGAACAAGAACCGCCAGGCGTTCGAGCGCGGGAGCACCTGCGCCGGCAGACACGACCAGACAACATCGCGAAGGCGCCGCGCCGCGACCCACGCGACCGCGCAACTGATGCAATTGCGCCAGTCCATAACGTTCCGCCGCAACAATCACCATCACGGTCGCTTCGGGGACGTCGATGCCGACTTCGACCACGGTCGTGGAGACAATCACGTCGAGCCCACCGTCGCGAAACTCGCGCATCGCGCGCTCCTTTTCGGTCGGACGCATGCGGCCGTGCAGGATCCCAATCCGGCAACCCTTCAGCGATACTTCCAGCCGCTTGGCCATCGCGACAACTGAAGCGCGCTCACCGTCCTCTTCATCATCGATCAAAGGCAACACGTAGTAGGCGCGATGACCTTTGTCGATTTCGGCGCGCACAATCGCATCGACTTCGTTCATCGCCGAATCCCGGAAGATCTGCGTCGCGATCGGCGTCCGTCCCGGCGGCATCTCGTCGAGGGCTGAAACGTTGAGGTTGCGAAACAGCGTCTGGGCGAGGCTACGCGGGATCGGCGTGGCGGTCATCAGCATCACGTTGGCCTGCGACCCCAGCGCAATCAGGCGCGCCCGATCGAAAACGCCGAAGCGATGTTGTTCGTCGATCACGGCGAGCCCCAGGTTGTGCATTCGCACACCCTCTTGGATTAGTGCCTGGGTGCCAAAGATCACCTTGAAATCGCCGCGTTCGATGGCGCGCAGATTTCGCGCGCGTTCGTTGCCGCCGAGCTTGCCGGTGAGGAGCGTGCTCATGAGGCCGAGCCGCCCGCACAGCCGCTGAAAATTGCGATGGTGCTGCTCGGCGAGGAGTTCGGTTGGCGCCATCATCGCGGTCTGATAGCCGCATTCAGCCGCGCGCACCGCAGCCCAGAACGCGATCAAAGTCTTGCCGCTGCCGACATCGCCTATCAGCAGCCGATTCATTTGTGTGGGCGCCGCAAGATCGCGCGCAATCTCGTCAATCGCGCGAAGTTGAGCGGCGGTCGGCACGAACGGAAGCGAATCGAGAAAAGTCGCGGTCAACGCCTGCGGACCATCGAACGCTGCGCCTGTTCGCCGCCTCGTTCGCGCACGATCGCGGCAAAGCGCGAGTTGAAAGGCGAACATCTCATCCAATGCCAGCGCCTGATGCGCAGGCGTGTCGGCATTCTGGAGGCGTTCGATATCAGCATCCAGAGGGGGCCGATGGAGGTAACCAAGCGCCTCGGCGACAGTTGCAGAGCCGCTTTCCCGACATAGCTCGATCGGCATCGCAGCCAATTCCGCACCGTGCTCGCCGCGCTGAAGCTGTGCGAGTGCATCGGTCACAACGGTGGCAAACAGGCGCTGCGGTACTTCCTTCGGCAGACTGTAAACCGGACGAATCGGGGGGACGTCGTCGCTGGCGAGCCGATGAACTTCGGGATGCACGATCTCGAGTTCACCGTTGGTGCCGGCGCTCACCTTTCCGCACAGCAGGACTGGTTCACCGATTGGAAATTGCGTGTATGAAGGGAGATTGAACCAGACAATCCTGATCCGCCGATTGTCCAAATCAACCAGTTTTGCGGAGCTTGCACTGCGGAAGTTGCCATATTTGCGCGGACGCAGGTTCAGACCTTCGAGGCGTCCTTCGAGGACCGCATCCATGCCCGGTCGCAACTCCGCGATATGATGGCGCTCCCGCAAGTCGATGTAGCGATAGGGCAAATGGAAGAGTGCGTCGGCCAGGCTATCGATGTCGCGCTCGTGCAGTGCGATCGCTCTTTTAGGACCTATACCGCGCGAAAAGGCGATGCTGGTTTGCAACGCCGATACTTGCGCGATCGCCTGCGCGTTCATGCCGGCGGGTTCGGAAATCGGCGGCGCGGCGGGAGGTCCGGGATGTCGGGAAGTTGCCACGGTATCGGCAAGCGGGACGGGCTAGTTCGAGTGGTAATCCTGGAGCGCCCGGATGCCCAGCGGAGAGGACTTGAGCGACCGGATCGCCTCGACCGCCGCGCCGGCGCCAGCCATTGTGGTGAAGAACGGCAGCCGCAACTCGAGCGCAGTCCGCCGAATCGAAAAGGAATCGCTGGTGCCTTCCTGATCCGGCGTGTTGATTACCAAGGCCACCCTGCCCTGCCGCATCAGATCAACGACGTGCGGACTGCCCAGCGCGACCTTATTGACCGCGGCGCATTCGATCCCGAGTTGATTGATATGGCGAGCGGTGCCGCTCGTAGCGACCAGCTCAAAGCCCATCGAGGATAGGCCCCGCGCAATTGGCTCGAGCAATTCCTTGTCGGCATCGCGGACGCTGAGAAACACCAGCCCGGCGGCCGGCAGATCGGTTGAGGCTGCCAATTCCGCCTTGGCGAAGGCAGCCGCGAAGGTAGTGTCGATGCCCATTACCTCGCCGGTCGATTTCATTTCCGGGCCGAGCAGCGTGTCTACACCCGGAAAGCGAACGAACGGGAAGACCGACTCCTTGACGGCGACGTGATCCGGAATGCGCTCTGACGTAAAGCCCAGTTCCGCAAGCTTCTTGCCCGCCATCACACGCGCAGCGAGTTTGGCGAGAGGAACGCCGATCGCCTTGCTAACAAAGGGAATCGTGCGCGAGGCGCGCGGGTTTACTTCGAGAATGTAGATCTCGCCTTCGTAGATGGCGAACTGAACATTGATTAGACCGACCACGCCAAGTTCACGCGTGAGCATCCGCGTCTGATCGATCAATTGCTGCTGGATGCTCGCGTTGAGAGTGCGCGGAGGCAGCACGCAGGCACTGTCGCCCGAATGGATGCCGGCGTGTTCGATGTGTTCCATCACCCCGCCGATAACGACGTGATCGCCGTCGGAGATCGCATCGACGTCAACTTCAATTGCACCGTCGAGATAACGGTCAACCAGTAGCGGACGTCGTTCGGAGGCGTGCAGCGCTTGTTCGAGATAACGCTTGAGGCCGGTTTCGTCCGCGATGATCTCCATCGCGCGTCCGCCGAGAACATAAGAGGGGCGAATCAGGACGGGGTAGCCGATCTCGGTCGCGCCGCTAATCGCCTCGGCCGCGCTGCGCGCGAGAATTCCGCGGGGCTGGCGCAAGCCGAGCTTTTCGACCAATTCATTGAAGCGCTCGCGATCTTCCGCGCGATCGATCGCGTCCGGCGGCGTGCCCAGAATCGGAACGCCCGCTTGCTCGAGCGACACCGCCAGCTTGAGCGGCGTCTGCCCGCCGAACTGGACGATAACACCCTCGGGCTTTTCGCGCTCGACGATAGCGATCACGTCCTCGAACGTAAGCGGCTCGAAATAGAGCCGATCGGAAATGTCGTAATCGGTCGAGACCGTCTCCGGATTGCAGTTGACCATGATGGTTTCGAAGCCGTCGTCCTTGAGCGCAAGGCTGGCGTGAACGCAGCAGTAGTCGAACTCAATACCCTGGCCGATACGGTTCGGTCCGCCGCCGAGGATAACGATTTTGCGGCGCTGATCAGGCTCCGCCTCGTCCTCGCCCTCATAGGTCGAATAGAGATATGGCGTGAAGGCCTGGAATTCGGCGCCGCAAGTATCGACCGCCTTGTACACCGGACGAACGCCGAAGTCTTTGCGGCGCCGCGCGATTTCGTTCTCGGTCGTGCCCCGAATCTCAGCGATCCGCCGATCGGAAAAGCCCATTGCCTTGAACTCATGCAGCGAATCGGCCTCGAGCGGCATCGTGGCGATCCTGGTCTCGGTCGCGACAATTTCAGCGATCGCATTGATGAACCACGGATCGATCCGGGTCAGCCGATGGACCTCGGCCGGCGCTACGCCTACACGCAGAGCGTCGGCGAGGTAGTGAAGGCGATGGCTGTTGGGAACTACCAGCCGCGCCCGCAGGGTTGCGAAGACATCCTCGCGGGTGAGACCGAGCACTCGGCTTTCGAGTCCGTACGAACCGAGTTCCAGCGAGCGCAGCGCCTTCTGCAGCGACTCCTTGAAGGTGCGTCCGATCGCCATCACCTCGCCGACCGACTTCATCTGCGGACCCAGCTCGTCCACCGCACCGCGAAACTTCTCGAAGGTGAAGCGGGGAATTTTGGTAACCACGTAGTCGATGGTCGGTTCGAAGCAGGCCGGCGTCATCCGGGTGATGTCGTTGGGGATTTCGTCGAGCCGGTAGCCGACCGCGAGCCGCGCGGCAATTTTAGCAATCGGAAAGCCTGTCGCCTTCGAGGCCAGTGCGGAACTGCGCGAGACTCGCGGATTCATCTCGATGATGACCATGCGTCCGCTCGCGGGATCGATCGCAAACTGGATATTCGAGCCGCCTGTATCGACGCCAATTTCGCGGATGATGCGCAGGGCCGCATCGCGCATGATCTGGTATTCCTTGTCGGTCAGGGTTTGCGCCGGGGCAACCGTAATCGAATCACCAGTATGCACACCCATCGGATCGAGATTTTCGATCGAGCAAATGATCACGACGTTGTCGGCGGTGTCGCGCATCACCTCGAGCTCGAACTCCTTCCATCCCTCCACCGATTGTTCGATCAGCACCTGGTGATTTGGCGACATTTCGAGTCCCCAACGCACCTTGGCGCGAAAATCGTCGAGCTCCCGCGCGATCGAACCGCCGGTACCACCCAATGTGCGCGAGGGGCGAATGATTATCGGCAGCCCGATGCTCTCCCGAATCCGATCGGCCTCCTCCAGCGAATGGGCGACGTCTGAAACCGGCACTTCGAGCCCGATTTTGATCATCGCTTGCTTGAAGAGATCGCGATCCTCGGCCTTCTTGATGGCGCCAAGGTTAGCGCCGATCAGCTCAACGCCGAACTTTTCGAGAACTCCGCTTTCCGCCAACTCGATCGCCAGATTGAGCGCTGTTTGCCCGCCGACCGTCGGCAGCAGCGCGTCGGGCCGCTCCTGTTCGATGATCTTGGCGATCGTCGCCGCCGTCATCGGCTCGATATAGGTGCGGTCCGCCAATTCCGGATCGGTCATGATCGTGGCGGGGTTGGAGTTCACCAGAATCAGTCGCAGCCCTTCTTCGCGCAGAGCTTTGAGCGCCTGCGTGCCCGAATAATCGAACTCGCAGGCCTGTCCGATAACGATCGGTCCCGAGCCTATAAGCAGTACGGATTTAAGATCTTTGCGCAGCGGCACTTCGGTTACTTCGCAGGTTCGTTCAATTTAAATATTTTTTTCGTTACGAGGATCACGCGCGGCCGTCCGCTTCGCCTTCGGCGAGGATGCGGTCGAGCGCATCATTGCCGTGTCGTGGAAATTCGCGCACAAGCCGATGAAAACGATTGAAGAGATAGCTCGAATCGTGCGGCCCGGGTGAAGCCTCCGGATGATATTGGACGGAAAAAAACGGCACACCGAGACCGTGCAGGCCCTCGACGGTCTGATCATTCAGATTCAAATGCGAGAGTTCTGCCTTACCAGCGAGCGATTTCGCATCGACTGCGAAGCCATGATTTTGCGAAGTGATTTCCACCCGCCGTGTCCGCAAATCCATCACCGGGTGATTAGCTCCATGATGGCCGAAGCCGAGTTTGTAGGTTCGCCCATCGAGCGCGAGCCCCAAAATCTGATGCCCCAAACAGATGCCGAAAATTGGCTTCTTGCCGAGCAGGTCGCGCACTGTCTCGCTCGCGTAGGGCACTCCGGCCGGATCCGCTGGTCCATTGGAAAGAAAAATCCCGTCGGGATTGAGTGCGAGAACCTGCGCGGCGGTAGCAGAGGCCGGCATCACTTTCACGCGAAATCCACTGGCGATGAGGCGCCGCAGGATGTTGCGCTTGACGCCGTAATCGATCGTGACGATCAGCGGCGCGTCGCGCAATTGTTCTTTTGACGGATGACGGTATCCATCTGCGAGATCCCAGTCCGCAACTTCCCAATCATAGGCGGTAGCGGTGGTAACCTCTTTGACGAGATCGCGACCGATCAAGCCCGGCGCTGCTTTCGCTTTGGCGACGAGTTCGTCAGCGTTTAGATTGACGCTCGAAATCACCGCTTCCTGTGCGCCCGCCGTACGGATGTGCCGCACCAACGCGCGCGTATCGATGCCCTCGATACCGACCACACCCGCAGCTTCAAGGTATTCGCCGAGCGCCATCTCGGAGCGCCAGTTCGATGGCTGCGAGACATACTCGCGAACGATAAAACCCTCGACATAGACCCGCGCCGATTCCTGGTCGTCAGCGTTGATGCCGACGTTGCCGATTTCGGGATAGGTCATGCAGACCATTTGCCCCTTATAGGACGGGTCGGTCAGCACTTCCTGGTAGCCAGTCATTGCGGTGTTGAACACAACCTCGCCAACGGTCTCACCGATCGCGCCGAAGCCGCGGCCGCGGAAAATCCTGCCGTCGGCAAGAGCCAGTATCGCTTCTTTGGATGCCTGCATTTTGGTTTCAGTCAGCCACCCGGTTCAGGCCGTGGCTTGTATTTGCGCTATGTACGATCTCGCCGGCCACGATCGTGTACATCGTCCTGCCCTTCAATTTACGCCCGGTAAACGGAGTGTTGCGGCTCATCGAGATGAACTTGGCCGGATCAACCGTCCATTCGAAATCCGGATCGATCACGGTGATGTCGGCACAGGCGCCGGGCGCCAGCGTGCCTTGCGCGTCGAGGCGAAGCAACCGGGCGGGATTCATCGACATCAATGTAACCATCCGCGGCGCGTCGATTATGCCTCGATTTACCAGTTCGAGCGCGAGGCCCAGCGAGGTCTCGAGACCGATGATGCCGTTGTTCGCGGCCGCCAGCGCTTCGGCGTCTGCGACGGATAAGCGCGCGGCATCGCGATCCCCAACAAACAGGTCAGAGAGTCGATCGAGATGCTTCGAGCCCGGGTCGTGTGGCGCGTGGTCGGTGGCGATCATATCGATAGTTCCGTCGGCCAACCCATGCTGGATCGCTTCGACATCGGTCATCGAACGCAGCGGTGGCGCCATCTTGGCGTTGGGGCCGAATCGTGCGAATGCGCCGTCGTCGAGCATGAAGTGATGCGGCGTGGCCTCACAAGTGACATTCGCGCCGCGCTGCCGAGCGGCTCGTACAAGGTCGATGCTCTCGGCCGTGGAGATGTGGGCGATGTGCACGGGCGCACCCGCGCCGACGGCAATTGCGAGGTCGCGGCGCACACGACGCGTTTCCGCTGTCACTGGAATACCGGCCACACCAAGGCGCTTGGAGACTTCGCCCGCATGGCACGCGCCGTGTCCCGTAAGCGCGCGATCTTCCTCGTGCAGCGAAATCGCGAAGCCACTTTGCGAGGCTGCGCGGAAAGCCTCGACCAGGACTGCCTCGTCGTCGATCGGAATGCCGTCATCAGAAAAAAGGCGCGCACCGGCCGACGTCATCGCGGCGAAATCAACCAATTCACGGCCCGCGAGCCCTTTAGTCACGGCCGAAACAGGGATCAAACGAGTGGCATGGACTTCGCGCGCGCGCTCGATCATATAGCGTGCAATTTCGGGCGCGTCATCGACCGGCAAGGTGTTTGCCATCGCAGCCACAGTGGTGAATCCTCCGGCAGCGGCGGCGCGCAAGCCGGTCGCGATGGTTTCCTTTTGCGGAAATCCAGGATCTCGCAAATGCACGTGGACGTCGATCAGTCCGGGCAGCACCCAGAGACCCCCGCAATCGAGCGTCTCGGCTTCGTCCGGCAACTCGAGCGCACCCGCCGGTTCGAGGGCGTCGATCTCACCGTCGATCACCAGGACGTCATAGTAATCATCGATTCCGGTTGCCGGATCGATCACGCGCCCGCCGCGCAATAAGAGTGGCCTCATTGTGGCCGCTCCTGTTCCTTGATCGATTCGACCATCGCGTAGAGCACGACGCGGTCAGCGGATTTGCGCAAGTCAGTTTCCGCTGAGATCGGACCCAGGCGCACCTGCACGCGATCGGCGCGGGCGGTCGGGATGCTCTTGCCGACGTAGTTCGGCCGAATCGGTAGCGCCCGATGGCCGCGATCGATCAACACCGCGAGTTTCACCGCCGCTGGCCGGCCGCGTTGCCATAGCGTTGTCATCGCGCGCTGCACCGTCCAGCCCGAATTGATCACGTCGTCCACCAACACGATGGTGCGCCCGTCGACATCGAAGTCGGGACCGTCGATTGCCTGGATGGCAGCGCCCCCGGCGTACACGTCGAGCGCGGCGCAAGGTGCGCGGACCCCGGTTTGCCCCTCGATCAGGTTGCGCAGTCGCATGGCCAACATTGCACCGCGCGAAATCACGCCGACAAAAGCCAGCCTTGCAGGATCGGACACGTCCGCGACGATCTGCGCGGCGATAGCGGCGCAAGCGGCGGTAATCTCAGCGGCGTTCATGATCTCGCGCTGCGGCCCGCGCCGATACGGCTCATAGCCGCCTTCCTCGGCTTGTTTGACGGTCTCGAAAATTGCGAGCGAACCCTCTTCAATCCATTGGCGGACGTAACCGCGGAGGTTTTCGTCAAAGCGATAGTACCTATGTGAACTCGCGTGGCCGACGAATTCGACCCGCAGGTCGCGCTCGCAGAAATCGCAGCGCAGCACCAACATCGATTGGCTGGTCGTATGCGCTAGTCGAAAGCGCGGCTGCAGGTAGGCACCCTCGTTGCGCGTGATGCAAGTCGGATTTAAACATCGCGGCGTGGGTGCGCCCTTGAACTGGATCGGCGGTTCAGATTGGACTGGCCGCGAGACGCCACCATGGGTCCGTTCGAGCAGCCATGCGATCAACGCCATTCGCACCGGAACCCCTGCTGCCGCCTGCTCGAAGTATACGGCGCGCGGATCGGAGTCGAGCTCGTACGCGAGCTCGTCGGTGCGCGGCAGCGGATGCATTACGACCGCGTCATGTGCGCGGCTGCTGCGCAATGCGCGCGCATCGAAGTGGGCATAGCCGGCATCGGAGCGGTCCTTCTCGGCCATCCGTTCGCGTTGGAGGCGTGTGACGTAAAACGCATCGAGCGCAGTGGGCGGCCGTACGTTCGGAACCTCTTCGAGCGGCATTTCGCCAGTAAAGAGCGCCATCTGATGAGGTGCGTTAGGTGTCAGATACAGCGCATCGAGGCCGCCTTGCTGCGACTTGAGCTCGTCGATCGAAATAGTTGAAAAGTTATAATTGCGCTCGGCCGCCACGCGCTCCAGCACATAGTCCGGCACATCCATGCCGCCGTACGGCACGGCGACGATGTTGGCGCCGAAACGCGCGAGCGCGTAAATCAGCGAATGCACGGTGCGGCCGAATTTAAGATCGCCGCAGAGCGCGACCGTGAGCCCCTTCAGCCTGCCCTTCTTGCGCCGCAGAATATAGAGATCGCACAGTGTCTGCGTTGGATGTTCGCGGCTGCCGTCGCCCGCGTTGATTACGGGTACGGTTGCGTATTCCGACGCGACCCGCGCGGCGCCATCGAATGGATGACGCACGACGATCAGATCGGCGTAGGCCGAGACCACCCGTACGGTATCCGCGAGACTCTCGCCCTTGGCGGCCGAACTCGCGTGCATGTCGGCCGAGCTGATCACCGCGCCGCCCAGCCTATGCATCGCGGACTCGAAGCTGAGGCGAGTGCGCGTCGAGGGCTCGTAAAAGAGGGTTGCCATGATCAGCCCGGCGGCCGTGGTGCACGGGGTCCCGGTAGCGATCCCATCGAGGAAGGAATCGGCAATTTTAAAGATTCGCTCGATCTCGTCGATTTCCAGGTCCTCGATCGAGACGATGTCGTATTTCGGCAGGCGCGCCATCCAGTTACGCCTTGCCTCCGCCAATCACGACCGCATCGATCCCATCGACTTCGCTTAGGCGGACGTACACGCGCTGATCCGGCGGCGCGCTGATATTCTTGCCGACGTAATCTGCACGTATCGGGAGTTCCCGCTGTCCTCGATCGATCAGTACCGCCAGTTGAATCGAATCCGGGCGTCCCAAATCAGCCAGCGCAGTTAATGCCGCCCGCACAGTGCGGCCGGTATAGAGCACATCGTCAACCAGGATCAGGTGAGCGCCGTCGATCGAAAATGGAATGTCGCGACCGAGCAGCCGCGGGTCGCCCGGGGCGCCCCGTCCGTCATCGCGATACGACGAAATGTCGAGAGTGCCAACGGCGGTATTGGTGACGCCCGCCGATTGAGCTTCCAGCGCAAGACGCTGAGCCAGGCTGGCTCCGCGTCGTACGATTCCCACCAGCACGAGGGGACTCGATTCGCTATCGCGATGCTCGACAATCTCTCGAGCGATGCGCTTTACGCACCGCGCGATCGCGTCCGCATCGAGCGCGGTTTCCGAAATCGTCGTCATCGTGGCCCCGCGGCAAAGTTGGGCGCCGGGCGGCGTCTGTGGGCAATACAACTGCGGACTTCTGGGCGAAAAAATACCGGCCTACACGCGTAGCCGGTGGAAACTCTGAAATGCTTCATTTTATGTACCTTTTCGCCCTCGCAGGAGCGTTTTAAAGGCAATACGAGATTACCGTCGCGGCTCGATGCAGTCAACGAACCGGCACGCGCGCAGCCCGGTTCAAGCTGCGTGTTTATCCACAGCGACTCGATTTCGGCGAACTATTTACGGTCGTCCGGAACCAGTTTCAGTTTGCTCTGACGCACCCCGGTCCTGGCTTTCGCCGCACCGGCAGACTTCAAGCCGGGCGCACGTCCGCGCATCGGCGGCGCCGAATCCTTTTCGCCGACGCCCTTGGACTTGCGGCGGTCGAGTCGGCCATGCACTTCGTCATTCTCGCGGCTATGAGCCGCACCGGGCGGCGACGAGGACGGTGCGGGTCTGGCCGAATCCATCCCGAACATGTGGCGTTCCAGCCGTTTAATCTGGTCGCGCAACGAAGCGGCGCGTTCGTAATCGAGCTTTTCTGCCGCTTCCATCATCTCATGGCGTAGTTCGCTGATACGGTCTGGCAGTTCGTGCGCCGGGATGAGTTCGTCCTTTTCCGACTTCCTCGGCTCCTCGATTTCAGGCACGACTGCCCACTCCGGCGAGTACATCTCGACCAGCGACGCATCGATCGCCTTGATGATCGTCGCCGGTGTGATGCCATGCTCTTCGTTGTACGTCACCTGCTTGGCCCGCCTGCGGTCGGTCTCCCCCATCGCTGTGCGCATCGAGGGCGTGATGGCGTCGGCGTACATGATGACCTTGCCGTTCAGATTTCGGGCCGCTCGGCCGATGGTCTGAATCAGCGACCGCGCCGACCGCAAAAAGCCTTCCTTGTCTGCGTCCAGAATAGCGACTAGCGAAACCTCCGGGAGATCGAGTCCTTCGCGCAGCAGGTTGATTCCGACCAGGACGTCGAAGTCGCCCTTGCGCAAGCTGCGGATAATCTCGACGCGCTCGATAGTCTCGATATCGGAGTGGAGGTAGCGCACGCGCACGCCGAGGTCGTGATAGTAGTCGGTCAAATCCTCGGCCATCTTTTTGGTCAGGCAGGTCACCAGGATGCGTTCATTGGCGGCAACGCGCAGGCGTATCTGGTCGAGCAGGTCATCGACCTGGGTGCCGGCCTTGCGCACCTCGATTTGTGGATCGATCAGGCCGGTCGGTCGAATTAGTTGTTCGACCACGAGGCCGCCGGATTTGCGCAGCTCATAATCGCCCGGCGTAGCGGAAACGTACACCAGCTGGTTCACCAGCCCTTCCCATTCCTCGAAATTGAGCGGTCGATTGTCCAGCGCCGAAGGCAAGCGAAAGCCGAAATCGACCAGGGTCTCCTTGCGCGATCGATCGCCGCGATACATTCCGCCAAGCTGAGGAATCGTGACGTGGCTTTCATCCACGAAACAGATGTAGTTCTTCGCGAAATATTCCAGCAGGGTCGGCGGCGCCTGGCCCGGCGCGCGCCCGGTCAGGTGACGCGAATAGTTCTCGATTCCTGGGCAGAAGCCCATCTCGGCGAGTAACTCCAGATCATATAGAGTTCGCTGCTCCAGCCGCTGTGCCTCGAGCAGCCGATTCTCCTTGCGAAAGTGTTCGAGGCGCTCTTTCAGCTCCTCGCGAATATTGACGACTGCCGTCTCCAGTCGATCGGAGGTCGTCACATAATGCGAGGCCGGATAGATTGCGACGCTCTGCAGCTTGCGCACGATCTTTCCGCGCAGCGGATCGATCTCGTAGAGCGCTTCGACCTCGTCCCCGAAGAACTCGATCCGCACCGCCCGATTTTCTTCGTACGCGGGAAAGATCTCGACCGTATCGCCGCGCACGCGAAACGTCCCGCGATGAAAATCGTAGTCGTTGCGCTGATATTGGATATCCACCAGCTTGCGCAAAACCCGGTCGCGATCGATGTGTTGTTGCTCTTCGAGAAAAACAACCTGCTCGAAGTAAACCTCCGGCTCGCCGAGGCCGTATATGCAGGAGACCGAGGCGACGATCAGCACATCGTTGCGCTCAAGCAAAGCCTTGGTTGCGGAATGGCGCAGCTTGTCGATTTCGTCGTTGATGCTCGCGTCCTTCTCGATAAACGTGTCGGTCGAGGGGACGTAGGCCTCCGGTTGGTAGTAGTCGTAATACGAAACGAAGTAGCGGACTGCGTTTTCGGGAAAAAGGCTCTTGAATTCGTTGTAGAGTTGCGCCGCCAGCGTTTTGTTCGGCGCGATCACCAATGCCGGGCGATTAAGCTGCGCGATTACGTTCGCCATCGTAAAGGTCTTGCCGGAGCCGGTGACGCCAAGCAGCACCTGGTTGGGCACACCATCGGAAAGATTGCGAGCGATAGCCTCGATCGCGGCGGGTTGATCGCCTTCGGGTTTGTAGCCCGATACGAGCTTGAACTTACCTTCTTTGCCGCGCGCTAACGAAAGCATAGTAAGACGATATTCTAGCAGGCGGCGTCACGGCTCCGAACAGCGGCGCAAGATTCTGCCGCCGGAGGGTTTGCGGTACCGACCGTCGATTCAATTTCTGTGGCACTCTGCCCGGACTTGATCGCCTCAATTAATGCCGCCGTAACGCTTGATGAACACGACGGCAACAACTGAAATCTCCTGTCCTGCTCCCGATTGGACAGTTCAATTCGCCAAACTTCGTTCTTTTCAACCAATGTGAGGATCGACATTCGCAGCGCTCTGATAGTTCTAAAAGCCAATTAATATGGGCGCTTTCGACTGATCACAATACGAAAAGAGGCGATTAAGAGCTAATGGTTTATAGAGTGCACGGATATTGCAACCTGTCCGAAAGAACCAGTATATTGGCCAACAATGCGTGGGGCGGGCGGTGCCTCGTGGACGACGTATGTCTCTATGGGAAGGGGCGGCGGAGGATCGAATCTGGTGCGAAGCATAGTTCACGGCACCTCCCGTTTTAAATTAAATCGGCTTTAGGTTCTGTATTTGCCTTTACGATTTACGAAGGCCACTGCCATTTGTGGGGATGTGGTGGCGAGCAGAAAAGGAAGGTTCAAGGTGCGAAAGAAATTCGGAGTGTACCTGATGTGGGCAGCCATCCTCGGGATGGTGTCCGGCTGCTCGTCAATGAGCGAGCGGGAGAAGTGCGTCATCACTGGCGCAACTATCGGCGGACTCGCCGGCGGTGGCATCACCACAGGCATTGGGCTGTCGAAGAAAAATCAAAGCGGTGCCCTCGAGTGGATGGTTCCGACCGGAGTCGCGGGTGGCGCTTTGGTTGGAGGCTTGATCGGCTATTTCGCGTGTCCGCCGCCTCCGCCGCCGGCACCGCCGCCGCCTCCGCCACCACCACCTCCGCCACCGCCGCCACCTCCTCCGCCGCCGGAGAAGATCGTGCTGCGCGGAGTGCACTTCAACTTCGACAAGTACTACATCCGCAACGTGGACAAGCCGGTGTTGGATGAGGCCGCCGAAACGTTG
>DASXFX010000125.1:0-54497 GCA_036489375.1 Binataceae bacterium (SeqCode)
CTTACAGGCGGCCGCCGACCCATAGCGCCCGACCCAGCACGCTGACCTCCTCGGCCCTGACTGGATACGACTCATAGGCCGGATTATCACTGCGAATCAGAATCGAGCCGTCGGGCTGCCGTTGCAGACGCTTGACCGCGAGGTCGCTGCCGGTGCGCAACACATAGACGCCGTCGTGGCGAAAGCGCGTCTCGCGTATATCGATCAGCACGACGTCGCCTTCGTCGGCCGTCGGCGACATCGAATCTCCGATCACTTCGATCAGGGCAGTACTGCGCAAATCCAGGTTGAGCACGCGTTGCAGCCAATCCGGCCGGAAGCTCAGATAATCCACGATTTGCTGATTCTGAATCGCCACCCGGCCGACCGGCAGGCGCAGCACTGGCCGCGCGACGGCGCCCCCGTCGGGGACCTCAGTTGGCTGAACGTCGCTCCGCGCCTTGGTCGGAGCACCGCGTCCGGTCGCGAGCCATTCGACCGATACGCCTGCGGCCTTGGACAGGTTCACCAGGCTCATCATGCTCGGCTGCCCGCGGCCGGAAACCCACTTGTAGATCGCGTTATCCGAGACGCCTACAGCGCGCGCGAGATCGGCGACCGATCCGAACTGCTGCATGATCAAGCGCAGGCGCCGTCGGAATTCCTCATCTACCAGTGTAGTTGACATAGTTCTCCTACTGTGGGATATATTCAAAGCCCGTTGGCATACTCATAACAGCTTAACGAGCTCATAGATAGCCCCACGTAGTCGAAAGTTATTTGACAATGAAATCTAGCTCTAATCGATTAAAAATTACCCAATTCAAGTTTTATTTATCTATTAAGGTCAATAGTATAGCTTTGATGTGCTGAAGGAAGTTAATAAATGGATGAGTTTGAATTGCCAATCCTCAATTCGATGGAAAACGTCGCTTCTATATCTCTACGCAAGATACGCTCCACTGCCGTCGATGCACTATTGGCTTCCGGCCGAGCGACGACTATTTCACTCAGTTTCCCAACCGTCGTCAAATCGACGCCTCAACCAATCGACCCAAATTGGCGGTCGAAACCCGATGTGCCAACGGCCGCCGCGCGCCACATCCGAGAGAAAATCAGAGCGATTATCGCTCTGGAACTTACCATCGGCCAGATTTCGGACGTCCTAACTAGCGGCAGCCTTGGCCAGTGACCATTCGCGCCGCCAATCTATGAAGGTAGATCGCTCGCACCCCAAAAAATGCGAATCCAAGCCAATCGCAGCCGCAGCGCCGGCGCCATTTTCCTACCGCTGCACCCAAGTGACCGCCGCAAAATTGGCGCTCGCGACGGTGCCGCTTGAGCGCGGTCGCGCAGTCGCGACAGGGCCGCTTAAGTGCCTGGAACGCCCTGCCGCACCTCGATTGAAGGAGAAAGGTCGATGATTTCAGCCAACTCTGCTCGAACCATATCGATTCGCGAGGTCCAACGGACGGTCGCGCGCGCCTTCAACCTGACCGTTGCCGAGATGCTTTCGCCCACTCGCGTGCAGCCCGTGGCGAGTGCTCGCCAGATTGCGATGTATCTCAGCCGCGAGGTCGCCGCTCGCCGATCGTATCCAGTTGACCGCGGCAGCGTCATCCATATGCCTGCGCCCCCGTCGTTTCCGCGTATCGGGATTGCCTTCGACCGCGATCATTCGAGCGTCATGCACGCCTGCCGCAAGGTGCGACGCCGGCTCCGCGACGACCTCGGCTTTGCCCTCCTGATCGATCGCCTCGCTACCGACGTGCGCGCGCACGCCGCCCTCTCACCCGCCACCCAGGAGGCCGCATGATGGACCCCTATCGATCGCTGACCCGCAGGGTTTTAGCCGCCTACGATTGCCGCAGCGGCATCAATCCCGCGCGAGCTTTTCCGCGCAAGCCCGCCTCGCCCTCGAGCCGCCCCAAACCGGCCGCTGCGAGTACCCCTGCGATACCCCGGACTTCCACGCTCGATCACCTCGCCGGCCTAGTTGGCAACGACGGTGCGACGCGCCTGGTTGCGGCCTTCGGCGGTACCCGCATCTATATCCCGCAAACCCCCGAGCCCGATGACGCGCTGAGCGCCTCGATTGGCTTTCCTGCGGCCACCGCGCTCGCCGAGATCTACGGCGGCGACCGCATCGAGATCCCCAACCCGACACCGCGCCGCGTCCGTATCGTCGAGCTGCGCGCAAGCGGCCTGAGTATCGATGCGATCGCGCTGGCGTTGCACTGCACCCGCCGCCGCGTCTTCCAGGTGATGGCCGAGGCACGCGCCGTGACGCTCACTCCCGCGCGCGTTACGCGAAGAGTCCGCCATCCACCGGCACGCTGACGCCGGTGATGTATGACGCCTGGTCCGAGCACAGCCACGCAACCGTCGCCGCAATCTCCCGCGGCGCCGCATAACGCCGCATCGGCACGATCGCTTCGAAGTCCTTGCGCGCCGGCGCTCCTTCGTTGTTCGCGATCCGTTCCATCATCGGCGTGTCCACCGGCCCCGGACACACCGCGTTCACGCGGATTCCAGCCTGCGCACATTCCATCGCCGCCGATTTGGTCAGGCCCACTACCGCATGCTTGCTAGCAACGTAAATCCCGAGGCCCGGAAATCCCTTCAGCCCTGCTACCGACGCGGTGTTCACGATCGCCCCGCTCCCTTGCTTGCGCATCTGCCGGATCTCGTACTTGAGGCACAACCACACGCCCTTCACGTTCACTCCCATCACGCGGTCGAAGTTGCGATCGGTGGTGTCGTGCAGTTCGATCACGTCGCCCTCGATGCCGGCGTTGTTGAACGCGCAATCCAATCGCCCGTGCGCGCTGACCACGCGCGCGACTAGTGCCTGCACCGCATTGCCATCGGTGACGTCCACCTGCACGAAGTCGGCTTTGCCCTTCGCCTCGCGAATTAGCGCGACGGTCTCCTCGCCGCCCTTCTGATCGACGTCCGCACACGTGACGATCGCGCCGTTGGCGGCAAAGGCCAACGCGGTCGCCCGCCCGATCCCGCTGCTGCATCCGGTGATTAAAGCCGACTTGCCTTCAAGCAGATTTGCCATCGCCTAGAACTCCTTCGCGCCGTCACTGCGGCGCAGTCGCCCGACTCTAACCCTTCGCGATTTTGAGGTCCACGATTCCGCACCAGCGTACCCCCGGTGACATCGAAGCCGACGCCCCGCTCGCGCGTGGATCGGCCATCGAAGCATCGGAGCGCGATCTCGGATCGCGGTGATCGATCGCGCCCGCGCACACACCTATGGCGCCACCCAATTTGTCATTTACCGATTGTTATTTTTTTATACATTTCGACCTCTGTTGATTCAGTCTGGCTAATGGCGTGAAGAATTTCACCCTTACGCCGCACCCCGGAAACTCGCACTATGCGTGCTGTGACGACTAACTATCGAGAACCGGCGGAATCCGGTGCGCCGGAATCCGAGCACGCGAGCACCATCGGCGCACGCGTGTCGCTGGCTATTGATCTGACTAATGAGTGCGGCGCATCGGCGCCGCGTCGTCACTATCAACCTCGCGAGCGGCGGCTCCACTTTTCGGGCGCGCGCCTCACAACCATCACTGATTACCAACCGCCGGCCACGCGCCGGCAATAACGCGGAGGACGAAACTATGGAAACTCTGATTTTGGCAAATATGGCGGGATACCTGATCGTGGGCGCGGGCGGGCTGGTGGTCGGCACTCTTGTCGGCAGCAAGGTCACCGGCGCCGTGATGTCGATGGTGCACGGCCTCGAGACGCGCGTCACCGCGGTCGAAGCCGCGGCGACCGCGACCAAGGCCGCTGCCACGACCACCGGCACTGGAAAGCATGCGGCGGCAATCGAAGCGCATGCGACGGCCGTGACCAAACTCGCCGGCGCGATCGAGAAGCACGCGGCCGCGGTTGACGAGCACGGCGCAGCGACGGTGGCAGCGGCGGTCGAGACCAGCGCCGCCACCGCCGCCACGGCCACAGCCGCGACGACGGCGGCGACGGCCACCAAGTGACTATTGCGGTGAACATATCGCGCCCCGGGCGACCTGGCCTCGGCCAGGTCGGCGCCGGGCGCGCGTTTCCCCGCGACAATTTCGGGGCGGCGCGCCATCGGACGGAAGTTCTCGCGCGGATCGCCGTTCCACTGGACGGGAACAGAGGCCACCGCGACACCGGTCGATGAAGGCCCTCGAGGAAATGCGGCAATGCTGATCGGCACGATGATTCAAAATGCGAAGTGGATACTCCTGGTGTTGCTGATTGCAGCCGCAGTGGCCTATCGCGCTGTACTGGTTCATCAGCGCGATAGTGCGCGGACACAGGTGACGACGCTCACCGCGGCGGCCGCCGTACTGCAGGCCGACAACGCTTCGATGGCGGCGGCGGTCGCCCGGCAAAACGCCGCCATCGACACGCTGCAAGCAAAGATGAAGGTCGCGCAGAGCGCCGCCGCCACGCGCCAAACTCGATACGCGAATAGTGCCGCGACCGCGATGACGCAGGAGCGCACGCACGCCAACGCAATGATGACCGCGCCGATCGCCAGCGGATGCGCCGACGCGATCGCATGGGGAAACGCGCAGGGACCGGAGTTGGGACGATGGTAAGGCGCTTCCTCCCGCTTAGCCTTGTCCTGCTTTCCGGCTGCGCGTTCTCCCCGCCATTATTCTCGCCCGCCACGCCGATGGAAGTGCAGGTGCCGGTTTACGAACCGGTCTATTGCACGCCGCCCACACTGGCTAATCCGAAACTGCCGATTACGGGTTTGAGCGCGGCCTCGGTGCCGGCGGATACGATTCGAGCGTATGCGGCTTCGGTGGTTTTGCTCAAAGGCGCGGTGCGCGAGCTCAATTCGATCATCGAAGGATGCGAGGAGCCGGCGCCCGCGCCGCCGCCCAGCGGTATCGCGAACGGCGCCGCTCCGCAATCCGGCGCAGCGTCATCGATCGGGATGTCGCCATCGATCGGTGCGTCATCGCCGGCCGCGGCGCCGCCTCCTACCGGCATCGCCCCGCCGGGTGGCGGAACTCCGCCGATCGACACAGCACCTTCGGACGGCCCAATCGCCGACCGCATCCGCGTAATCGTCGGCAAGTTCCGGGCATTCGAATGACTATGCGAGTGAGTATTCGTCATAGCGCCGTTCATGAAGACTTCGAGGCTGGGTACAGCGGTCCTTCAAGGCGCGGCGAATGGGCATTGCACACTGGCTTTCTCGCCGTCCCACCAATGACGGAAACAGGCGCGCGTCCTGCCCGGCGATACCTATGAAATGGTTGCAGGACTCATTGACGGGCAAGGATAACCTCACTTACGACGCGGCGCGTATCGTTGGTGTAATCGGAGCGGCCGCGTATGTGTTTTTCTGGGCGGCCGCGGTCTTCAATTTCGGTCATTTCTCCGCCACCGACGCGGCCGCGTACGGGGCCGGCCTGGCAACCGTGCTGTTGTCGATGTCGGCGGCGGTCAGGCTCAAGCTGATCACGGAACCGGAAGCCCCGCCTCAATCATGACGATGAGGACTAACTGACTATGAACTGGGAAGCAGTAGCTACTTTTGCGCTTTCGTTTGTAACGCTGGTTGGCCTGAACCTGGGAGCAATCCGGTGGCTGCTGATGCGCAACGAATCGGAACTCGGAAAACGCATAAACGACATCAAACGGGACGGCAGCGACTTCGCGCACCTGATCGAACGCGAACTGCTGCAGTTGAAAGCGACGCTGCCGGTGGAATACGTGCGGCGCGAGGACTGGATTCGTTTCAGCAATACGCTGGAGGCGAAAATCGACGCAATGAGAGCAGAAGTGCGCGCAGAGATCGCAGATTTGCGCGCCCGGATGTATCAGCGAGGCAGCCGGATAGTACCGGTTGCGGAAATCACGCCATGAGCGGCGGCACGATGGATCTTGAACAAAAGCAGCGGGAAGAAGCGCGGTGGCGGATTCTGCGGGTGCTCGACGCGGGTCGCCCAATCGCAGTGTCGGAAAGTATCGTGTGGCGTGTTCTGCACGATATTCGCCTGCCCATGTCAGTTAACTCGGTCCGCCGCGAGATTACCTACTTGCGCGATCTCGCCCTGCTGGAAATAGAGGGCGAAGGAACTGAGGTTTGGTTCGCCAAACTGACGGCGCAGGGAGTCGATGTAGTGGAATACACACTCGACGCGCCGGCCGGCGTAGCGCGTCCGCGCAAGTACTGGTGAACGCGTGATCAAACCATTGGGCATCCAACCTAAGCGGCAGCGTAAACGCAGCACGATACGCGGGCTGTCGCCGGAAGTACGCGCGGAACTCGACGATCGGATCCTGAAGCGCAAGTTCGACGGCTATCGCGATCTGAAGGTATGGCTGCGCCAAAACGGGTGCATGATCGCGACCACCTCGGTCAAGCGGTACGCCAACAAGCTGGAAGAGCGGCTGGGCGCGGTGCGACTCGCGACGGAGCAAGCCCGGTTGGTGATCGAGGCCGCGGATGACGACGATTTCGAAGTCAATGAAGCGCTGTTGCGACTCGTGCAGCAACATCTGTTCACGGTGCTGGTGGAATTGAACGGAGTGGACGCGAACAAGGCGAACATACCGGCGTTCGCGCGTAGTGTGAGCGCGCTGGCGCGCGCGTCCATATTGCAAAAGAAGTACATCGAAGAGATGCGCGTGCGCATCATCGACAAAGTCGCTGCCGCCCAGCAGGCCGTTGAAACGGCTAAAGAGCGCGGACTGACGGAGGCCGGTGCGGCGCAAATCAAGAACGTCTTGCTGGAGATCACTGAGTAAGCAAGACCCGTGGAGGGAATGACTAATGGACGCAGTACCGAATCAAGCCAGTGAGTATCCCAAGGACGTCCTGCTGCCCTACCAGGTCCGCTGGATGGCCGACGAGTCGCCGATCAAGATCGCAGAGAAATCGCGGCGTATCGGACTGACCTGGACCGAAGCCGCCGCCAGTGCCCTGTCAGCGTCGGCGATCAAGGGCATGGATACCTGGTACCTGGGCTACAACCAGGACATGGCGCGCGAATTCGTCGAGACCGCGGCCGCCTGGGCGGTTCAATTCAACAAGGCGGCGAAGGCGATCGAGGAGATCGCCATCGACGACGAGCGCCGCGCACTGCTCGCCTATCGCATCCGCTTCAGCTCGGGCCACAAGATCGTCGCGCTGTCCTCGCGGCCCTCGAACCTGCGCGGCAAACAGGGTCGCGCGGTGATTGACGAGGCCGCCTTTCACGACGACTTGAAGGGGCTGTTGAAGGCCGCATTGGCGTTCACGATGTGGGGCGGATGCGTTCGCGTGATGTCCACTCACAACGGCGCGAATAGTGCTTTCAATGAACTGGTCAATGAGATTCGCGCGGGCCGCAAACCGTACTCATTGCATCGCGTGACCTTCGACGACGCGGTGGCCGACGGCCTCTACTATCGCATCTGCAGCAAGCTCGGGCGCAAGTGGTCGAGTGCCGGCGAGAGTGAGTGGCGCGCGCAGATTTTCGCCGAATATGGAGAAGACGCCGAAGAGGAGTTGCTCTGCGTTCCGCGCTCGTCGGGCGGCGCCTATCTCTCTTCAGTGCTGATCGAAGGGCGCATGAAGGAAGGCATCCCGGTCATTCGATGGGAGCTGCCGGAAGAGTTTGCGCGGCGGCCGGAAAGCGAACGCACGCGGGTTGCGCAGGAGTTTTGTACCGAGCAGATCGGGCCGCATTTAGCGGCGCTCGATAACGCAGCCCGGTCCTTCGTCGGCGAAGATTTTGGCCGGTCGGGAGATCTGACCGTCATCTGGCCGCTCCAATTAAAGGGCAATACGCTGCGCCGCACTCCGTTCGTAATCGAGCTGCGCAACATTCCCTTTCGGCAACAGGAGCAAGTGCTGTTCTACGTCGCCGATCGCCTGCCGCATTTCGCCGCGGGCGCGATGGATGCGCGTGGCAACGGACAGTACCTCGCCGAAACCGCGATGCAACGGTACGGCGCTCGCATTCAGCAAGTGATGCTCTCGAGCGAGTGGTATCGCGATCACATGCCGCGGTACAAGGCGGCGTTCGAGGACGGCATGATCGAACTGCCGCGCGACGCAGAGATTCTCGCCGACCATCGCGCCTTGGTGATGGAACAAGGCGTGGTGCGAATTCCGGATCGGCGCAGCACGACGGTGGATGGCAAGCGGCGACATGGCGACGCGGCGATCGCCGGCGCGCTCGCGTACTTCGCGAGTCAGGTAGAGGTCGCCGAAATCAACTACCAGCCGGCGCCGCGCGCGCGACATTTCGAGACCGTCAGCAGAGAGGGAATGCGCAAACGCCCTGAGCCAGAGGCGGAAACACGCAGTGCGCGCCGTGGACGCTTTGGCGTTCACGCGGGCGCGTGGTGACCAGTCATCTGAAACAGTTCCGCGATGGAAACCCCGATTTCCAAGAGACTCTGAAATCTCACTGAGGTTTCAACTTTCCCTTGCGAGCCAGTGCGGAGTAGCTAATGACACTTTACGATGCGTACGGCCGGTTAGTGGATACCGCGCGGCTTCGCGATGAACAGGCGGCGCCGACGATGACCGGGGTGCGGAATATCTACTCGGTGATGCATCCGAGCGTCGGGCTGACGCCAGAAAAGCTCGCGGCAGTGTTGCGGCAGGCCGAATTCGGCGATCCTTTCCTCTACCTGGAACTGGCCGAGGAAATGGAAGAAAAGGACCTGCACTACCTCGCCGTGCTGGGTACGCGCAAACAGACTATTGCCGGCCTGCAAATTTCAGTACGGCCCGCATCCGGGGAAGCCACCGACGTGCGTGTCGCAGATATGGTGCGCGATCTGCTCCTCGGCGGGACGCTCGATTTAGCGGGTACTCTGTTCGACGTGCTCGACGCCATCGGCAAGGGCTTTTCCGCGACTGAGATTATCTGGGACACCTCGGGTCGCGAGTGGGTGCCGGCGCGTCTCATCTGGCGCGATCCGCGATGGTTCGCGTTCGACTGGGTAAGCGGCGAGCAGTTACTAGTACGAACGCTCGGCGACGATAGTCAGTACCCGTCCACTGCGCTCGGTGACGGTGGTAGTCACTTCGAGCGGGCGGGCGCAGGCTATCTCGGCGCTCGCGGCAACGGACAGAATGGAGCGGCCGGATGGAATGGAGCCGCGCGGGCCTCTGCTGAGACCTTCATGCAGCCGATGACCGCACCGCTCGAACCGTTCAAATTCATTGTCCATTGCTCAAAAGCAAAATCCGGCCTGCCGATCCGCGGCGGCCTCGCACGCGCCGCCGGCTGGTCGTACTTGTTCAAGAACTACGTACTGAAGGACTGGATAACCTTCGCCGAAGTATTCGGTCAACCGTTGCGGCTCGGCAAGTACGGCGCCGGCGCGACCGAGGCCGACAAGCAAGCCCTGCTCGGCGCCGTCGCGAACATCGGCACCGACGCCGCCGCGATCATCCCGGACTCGATGATCATCGAATTCACCGAAGCGCGGCAGACCGGCAGTGCCGAACTCTACGAACGCTTTTGCGAATATCTCGATCGCCAAGTCAGCAAGGCGGTCCTCGGACAAACGCTCACCACCGAACTGCCGCGCGGATCCGGCTCGCGCGCCGCCGCCCAGGTACACGACGCCGTCCGCCGCGACATCCTCGCCTCCGACGCCCGCCGTCTTAGCGAGACCCTCACCCGCGATCTGGTCAAACCGCTCGTCGATCTGAACGCCGGGCCGCAACGGCGCTATCCACAAATCGATTTGATCCTGCCGAGCGACCAGGACGCTCAGGAATTCGTCGGTATCCTCTCACAGCTAATCGATCGTGGCTTGCGGGTGAGCCAAAAGACAGTGCTCGATCGCCTCGATTTGCCAGCAACCGCTCCCGACGCAGCGCTTCTGACTCCGCTTGGCACGACGGTACGCGCCGACGATTAAGTTTGCGTCAACCCGCATGCGTCTCATCGAAGTTACTATTCACTATTTTCTACTTTCCGTAGCCGTGCCTGCACAAAGTGAAATATTTCACCCTTATTTCTGACTACTGGACGTGTGACACTCGCCTCCGATGAACACTAGCAACAACGCACACAAAACCGTGGAAGCGATCGCTAATGAACTCGGCGTCAGCGGAACCATTATCGGCGAATACAGTTCGGCGCCGGAATGGATCGAGTTGTTGCCGGCGGGAGATTTTGCGGGCCGCGATGGACGTGGGCCATTTCGGTTATCCAATCCAGCGGCAGTAGTCACTGCGACCAGCGGACTCAAGATGGACGCAGGCTTGCCGATTGACTATGACCACGCGACTGATTTTGCGGCGCCATCGGGACGTCCGGCACCGGCGGCAGGATGGATCCGGGCGATCGAGGTTCGGGATGGCGCGCTGTGGGGAAGAGTCGAATGGACCAGTCATGGCAGATCCGCGGTGGTGACGCGTGAGTATCGTTATATATCGCCGGTTTTCGAATACTCACAAGACGGCGAGGTGCAGCGGCTGCTGCGCGCGGCGCTAACTAACAATCCTAATTTGTATTTGACTGCGATCTCAGCGCGCGCCGCCCGCGGCGAGTCCGTATTCCCGAAAGTGTCAGTGCATCAGCATACGGGGGCCGCGCAAGATCGCTCGCAACAGCGCGAGTCGGCGGACGGCCTGGAATCACAACTGCGCCAGATACTGGGACTCGACAGCGAGTCGAAGCCCGAAGAAATCGCGGCGGAAGTCAGCAGGGTGATCGCGGAGCGGCGCCGCGGCAATACGGTAGAAGAAGACACGCCGGCGGCCTTCGAGTTGCAGTCGGCGGTTGTCGGAAGCATCGGCGATCCGGCGCGGTACGTACCGATTGAGCAATTCGAAAACATACTGACGGAGCTCAACCAGTTGCGCGCGACTAGCTCTCGCGAGCGAGCAAGCTATCGGGTGGATGCGGCGATGAAGGCTGGCAAGCTGGTGCCGGCGCAGCGCGAGTGGGCGATCGCATACTGCCAGGCGAACCTGAGCGGCTTCGAGGAATTCATTACGCGCCAACCGGCGATGGTGGCGGGAGTGACTACCGGCTTCGACGGCGAACCTGCCGCTGCGCGGAACGGTATCGGCGGCCGGCATCACGAGGGCCTCGCGAGTCGAAGCGCGGGGGCGATGCTGACGCGTACGGAACTGGCGGTGTGTGCGCGGCTCGGACTGAAACCGAATGACTATTTGCAGCGACGCAATGCACGCAGCGAAGTATCGATGCCACGTTAAACATAGTCAGTCGAGATATCGCGCAAATTGATAGCTACTTACTCGAACGCGTCCGGATGCTACCGGCAGAACACGCAAGGGTGACAAAATGGCCGCATTAACTAATTCGCGCAATACCCCGGAACTCGCTGATGGAGGCCGATCGATGGTGTATCCAGTGGAAGCGAATACGACTGTGTACCTCGGCAGTATCGTCGCGCTAAATGCCAACGGCAATGCGACGCCAGCCTCGAGCGTCGCGAACCTGAAACTGATCGGGCGAGCCGAGATGGTATATGGCGGGATTCCAGGACAGGACGCGGTAAACAACCCGGGCGCCGCTGCAGCGATCTCGATTGTGGCCCGCCGCGGCGTATTCATGTACGCGGTCAACGACGCATCGATCGCAGCCGCACAAGTGGGGCAAATGGCCTTCGCCGTGGACGACAATTCAGTCTCGGCCAGCGACGGCAGCGGAGCGACGGCGGTGGTAGCGCAATCCGCGACATTTCCGGTATCGACATCGGCACAGATCGTAAGCCTGGGCCACGAAGCGGTGGCGAAGGTGAAAATACACAGTACGTCTGGCGGCGGAACGGTTTACGTCGAAGGCACGGACTACGTAGTGGACTATCAAGCCGGCCTGGCGATCCTGGTGGCCGGTGGGGCGATCGCAGCCGCCGCGACGGTCTTCGTCGATTACAGCTGGGGCGCGCCGACGCGAAGCGTAGCCGGTCGAATCACGGGGCTCGATCCGAGCGGACAAGTGTGGGTCGATTTCTGGCACCAGTCGGGTGCCGCAGCTTAGGCTAGTCGCTCTACAGTAGTCGCCGCTCGCAGACAGGCTAACGCCCACATAACTATTCGCGCAAGCGTTCAATCGAAGATACAGCCGCGTGAAAGCGAAATCACCAACTCAAAGCAGGGACCAATGGAAATAACTACTGCCAATCTGACCGCACTGTTCACCGGATTCGACGTAATTTTCCAGCGCGGCTTCGACAAGCCGCCATCCTACTACGAGAAGATTGCGACCGTTGTGCGATCGGCGTCTCGTCAAACCACATATCCCTGGCTGGGTCGAACCACTAAGTTTCGTGAGTGGTTGGGCGAGCGAGTAATCCAGGCGCTCGAAGCGCATAGCTATACGATCACGAACAAGGATTTCGAAGACACTATCAGCATCAGCCGCAACGACATCGAAGACGACAACTATGGTGTGTACGAGCCGGTGATCGAACAGCTCGGCTGGGATACGAAGGTTCATCCGGACTCACTATTGTTCTCGATGATCAAGAACGCGGTGACGACGCCATCCAGCGTACTAGGTTTCGACGGACAGCCTTTCTTCTCCGCGACTCATCCGGTGGGGCCACTGGGGGCGGCGAATGACGCGCGGGACACGGTGGCTTCGAATGTAAACAGCTCGGGATCGGGACCGTATTGGTACCTACTGGATGCGTCGCGAGCGGTGCGGCCGTTCATTTTCCAGCTGCGGCGTGAATACGCGATGACGCGCATGAACACGCTCGCGGACGAGGCCGTATTTACCCGGCGCGAGTTTCGCTTTGGGGTGGACGGGCGTGCCAATACGGGGGTGGGCCTGTGGCAACTAGCGTATGCCAGCAATACGGACCTGAGCGTGCCCTCGAACTATGGGGCGGCGCGGGCGGCGATGCGGTCGATCAAGACCGACGCAG
Organism: Binataceae bacterium (SeqCode); assembly: GCA_036489375.1. Taxonomy (GTDB): domain Bacteria; phylum Desulfobacterota; class Binatia; order Binatales; family Binataceae; genus JADMIL01. The sequence continues at coordinate 12,859 of DASXFX010000125.1, forward strand.
GATTACCGTTTGGCGCACTGACTAGTCCGAACGACATCTACCTACTGGTGCCGCCGGCGCTCGAGGAAGTCGGCGCGCAATTGTTACATTCGGACTTTATGGTGGGTATCGGCGGAAGCTCAAGCGTAACGACGGGAAATATCTGGAAAAGTACCGCCACGCTGATCGTGAGTGAGTATTTGTCCTGAGGAGCCAACGCTGGCCGCGTCATACGGGAGACTTCAGGGCATAACTGTTGACGGCGCATTCAGCCGGAAGCACCCGCAAGCATTGAATCATCGAAACAGGTGGACCAGACGTGCCATACGCATCGCCGAACGACATGATAGCCAGATATCCGAATCGCGACCTGGTGCAACTGAGTAATGAAGATCCGACGCAGACGACGGTGAACCTGACGACTCTGGGTCAGGCGCTCGACGACGCATCAGCGGAAATTGACGGTTATATCGAGAGCCGCTTTGTCCTGCCGCTCAACGATCCGCCGATCGTTCTGAACCGGCTGGCGTGCGACATTGCAATGTACCGACTGCAATCCTTACGGCCACTGCACGACCTGGCGGACGCTCGAAAACGTTACGAGGACGCGGTTGAATTATTGGTACGAGTGGCGCGCGGGGAAGTTACCCTTGGGCTCGGAGCAGACAATGCAGACCCACCGATCGCACCGGGCTCGGTCGTGACCGAAGCGGGCGGGCAGGCGGGCGGCGAAGTGCCACAGCGGATTTTTAGTCGGGGATCCCTCAAGAATTATTAACCAGGCGAGTAACTACTTAACTTATAGAGGTAGCGGTCATGCGCGTAAAGTTCATTTGTATACAGGCTCAGAAGAAAGACAACTGGCATCCCGGACGGTTGGTACACAGTGCGCGGTTAGTCCCGGTGGTCGATGACTCGGCGGAGGCCCGCGAGTATTTCTCAGAACCACCGGCAGGCGAGCTGAAGCTCGACGCCCTCGCCTCAGAGCATTTCAAGGTAGGGCGCACGTACACGGTCTATATCGAAGAACTCGCGGTGGAATCCCGCTAATAGAACCGCGGTGTGAAGACCGGGTAGAGCGCACAAGAATAGGCTAATGGGAGCAACACTTGATAGTCCGTGGGTTGGGCAAGGTTTCTCGCCACCCACGCCCCTCGACATCGGTACGATCGAGACGGCACTGGTCAATCAGTTAGTCGCACAGATAAGCGAAATCGAGATAGTGCATTTTCCAGACAAGCCGGAAGCGTATCGCATGACGCATCGAATCGGTTCGGCACTGGTGCGGTATGAGGGTGCGGAGTACGGCGAGGTGATCGATACCGCGGCGGTCGTGCAGGAACGTACGCTCAAGTTTGAAGTGACATTGATGATGCGGGACCTGGGATGGAGTGTCGGAGGTCCGGCGAGCGGCACGGATCCGGGAGCGTATGCGATGATCGAAGCCGTGCGCGGTGCGCTCACCGGGTTTCGAGTACCCGGATGCGGGAAGACGTACCCACTCCGCGAGCGATTCATCAAGCGCGACAAGCAGGGCGGGGTCTGGATTTACGCGATTAGCTTCGCGTTGCGGACAGCGGCGGTGGAAGCCCTGGCACCGGACAACTACCCGCTGTTCACGCTCGGTATCGCCCAGGAGCAAGGCGGCGTCACTTCAACTACCGTTGCTCCTGCTTCATACCAATTCGATCCGAGCGACCAAATCAGGCTATCGCACGGTAATATCTCGGCGCTAGCAATTACGAATCCGGCTAGTGGCACCGCATACTCCAGCGGGACTGACTACTTACTAGATGGAGTCAACGGAATAGTCGTGCGAAGCTCCGGTGGTGCGATTGCCCTGAGCGCACTGGTCAACGTCGCATATACATACGGAGAGGTGGTGACAGCGATCGCGAGCGGAGGCGACATTCCGACCGCACCAACCAATTGAGTAATGGCTTCGAAGGCATATGAGAACACTACTGGCGCGGCCAGTCGCGCATATCGCCAATCGATCGAGCTAGAGCCCAGCCAGATACTCACAAACAACAGCCGCACAGAGACAACAGAGATTTCGGAACGATAGATCGATAGTCGAGAGATCGCTCAAAAGCTCGCGGACCGCCCGCAGAGGTGAAGTACAAATGCCAGCATCCTTCCTGCACGGAGTAGAGGTAATAGAGCTCGTCACGGGCCCGGCGCCGATCACCGTGGTGAAATCGTCGGTAATCGGACTGGTGGGAACAGCCCCCTATTGGGCAGTATCTCCGGGTACGACCGCGGCAGGAATCAACACACCGACATTGGTCAACTCGCCGCAGGACGCGGTGCAATTTGGTCCCGCGGTACAGGGATATACGATCCCGTACGCACTGAATGCGATCCTCGGACAAGGCGCGGGCCAGGCGATCGTGGTCAACGTCTTCAACCTCAGCAAGCACGCGAGCGATATTGTCGCATCGCAAACGTTCAGTGCGGCCGGCGCAATCAATCTTGGCCACATGGGAATTACGAACCTGTCGTTAATTCCAACAACGACGGTAGCAGTCACAGCGGAATCGCATAGCTTCGGCGGCACCCCGGCAACGATCCAACTGGCGCACGGCAGCATACAGGGTTCGTCGATAGTGCTAACGAGTAATCCCACCGGCACTACCTACATTCAGGGAACCGATTACCTGGCAGACGCTCGTACAGGCTTGATAACGCGACTGTCGGGAGGAGCCATTGGCGCCACCGCGGCAGTCTTAGCGAACTATAGTTACTATTCGGGAACGGAGTACAGCGAGGTTCACGACTACGCAACCGATGCGGTCAACGGGATCGTCACGCTCATTGCCGGCAGTGCTATAGCGGCGGGCTCAACGGTGATCGCCTCATACAGTTACGCCGACCCGACCAAAGTTCAGGACTCCGACGTAATCGGCGCGGTCAGCGGTTCCGGATACTCGGGGTTGCAAGCGTTTCTAACGACGTACGGCTCGATGGGCTTCTTCCCAAAACTACTGCTTGCACCCGGATACTCGCAAAATGGCGACGTCGCCACGGCATTGCAGGCTACGGCTGCCACACTGCGGGGGATGGCACTTATCGATTCGCCGCCAAATACTCCAGCGGCAACCGCAATCGCAAACCGCGGAGTACCCGGCAATGCGTTCGACACGAGCTCGACACGCGCGATTCTGTGTTATCCGCAAGAGACCTTCTATGACGTTGGGTTAGTCCCGACGGGGGTGACGTTGAACGGTACCAGCGCGGTACAACTGGTTGCGAATCAAACGGCAGTGGGGCCCTATTCGGCCTGGGTGGCCGGTGCTATCGCGCTAAGAGACCTTAACCAAGGCTATTGGTGGTCGCCCTCAAACACTCAGATAAACGGAATCCTCGGGCCTGACGTAACGCTGTACGCGTCGCTGCTGGATCCGGCATCGGATGTTAACAACCTCAACTCCGCCGGCATCGTGACGGTGTTTAACGCGTTCGGTACCGGCCTCCGTGTTTGGGGCAACCGTTCCGCCGGGTATCCGACTGTGAGCACGCCCGACAACTTCATCAACGTTCGCCGAACGATGGATGTAATTGAGGAATCGGTCGAACTGTCAATGCTTCAGTTCATCGATCAGCCAATCAGCAATGCGCTAATCACAGCGATCCTGGCAAGCGTGAATGCGTTTATTCGAACGCTGATCCAGCGTGGGGCGCTGGTGGCCGGATCCGCGAGCTATAATCCCGCGGAGAACCCTCCCAACCAAGTTGCCGCAGGGCAACTGGTATTTGATATCGATGTCATGCCGCCGCCGCCCGCTGAACGTCTGAGTTTCAACGTTTACATCGACAGTACGCTGTTGACGCAACTCGGCACGTCGAGTCCGCTGACGAGCACGGCACTCACTGCATAGAGTAACTGACTATCGGCCGACCTTTCAGGATTCCGTCCGCGGACCGTCCAACCGGCAAAGGATACATCAATGGATATCTCAGTAAATCGAATAACCAATGCGAACATATATATGGACGGGATCGGCCTCCTGGGTCGAGCGGAGGAGATCCAGGTTGCGCAGCCGCACCATCGGATGGCAGATCACAAGGCCCTCGGAATGGCCGGCACCGCAGAATTCTGGGCTGGCGTTGAGAAACTCGAAGCCAAAATAAAATGGGCGTCGCTGTACCCCGAAGTCCTGGTAGCGGCGGGGAGTCCATTCGTATCGCATTCATTTCAGGTGCGTGGAAGTCTCGATCAATATACGAGTCAAGGTCGGAGTGCCCAACTCCCCGTGGTGTACTTGATGACCGGCGTGTTCAAGGACGCGGGTGCCTTCACGTTCAAACAACATGAGAATGTGGACACCACTTCGACGATCACCGCCTATCACACGGAGTTGTACATCGCGGGCAACCAGATTCATCTGTACGACGTGCTGGCAAACATATACGTGGTGAATGGAGTTGATCAGCTCGCTCAGTTTCGAGCTAACCTTGGAGGTTGAAGTAATACACGCTTTTCTGTTTACGAGCATAACTGAGTATTGGAGTGAGTATCGATGACTGAGGAACGAAAGACGATCATGCTACCTTCCGGGAGAAAAGGGGAGGTGCGCAAAGGCAAGGGCCACGACCTGATGCGGGCCCATCGCGCCTCTGCGGGAAACCCGGAGCCAATGTCAGTATCGTTTGCGTTGATCGCCGAATTAGCACGCGTGGACGGAAACCCGCTGGTGTACGAAGACGTTCTCGAAATGGACCTTAACGACGTGCTGGCACTGGAGGCAGAGATTATGGGGGTGGGCGACAGCCGCACAAATTTTCAGAACACCGCGGCACCGCGAGAGAACTCAACGGACCTATCGCGGCCGCGGCAATCATCGGACTCATCGCCTTCGGATTCTCCATCGCAGAGCTGAAGGTGATGGATTTCGAGGAACTTGGATATTGGGCGGCGGCGACGACCGAATACCTGGCGCTCGCGAGAGCGAAGAACGCGTAGGGACACGGTCGAGATCAGCATGGCGTGGAGCGAAATATGAGCAGGCGCGTTTACGCGGGAAATCTAAGCTTCGAGATGACTGATTTGCTGTTGCGAGAGACCTTCGCACGAGTCGGGGGAGTGGAAGCCGCTGAAGTAGTCAAAGACCGGTGGACGGGAATATCGCGAGGCTTTGGCTTCGTGGAAATGATCACAATCGAGGATGCTGAAACGGCGGTCGATGAGCTTAACGGCTGTGAAGTAATGGGGCGAATGCTGCGAGTGGCGCTAGCGAAGCCTCGATGGGCGGCTACCGTCGAAGGCCGCAACCGGCAATAAGAAGTCTCATGTATACCACACCAACGCGTCATCGTGCAGCAAGCCGAGAAGTAGCGGCGAAGCCACCTACTCGACTATCTGCGCGAAGTCGAATAGCTGCGATCGTTTCTTCAATGCAGAAGATGGGCGCAGCGACTGCGAAGATTCGTACCCTGAGAACATCGGAGGCACTCGAACGGGCGCACTCCTCGGTACCGCCACCAAGCGATGGAGGTGCTGACAATTCGGTCGCGCGTATGTTCGGGCACAACACTTTTACTATGAGCCGACGGCAATCGGGAGTACTCCGCGAGACCACTTACCGCGAGGATTATTCTGACGCAGACGATGTCTCCAGGTTCGCACACCGACTGAATGATATCTCTGTCGCGATCACGTCGATGTCGCAGATAGCGTTGCTCACCCCTAAGGCATTTTTACCGACTGAAGGCGGAAAGCACCTCCTTCCCACCCCTGGGCTTAACGATTTCATTTCTCCTCATACAAAGAAGGCCGATGTGGTTCCCGAACCGAACGAAAGACGGCTTGGAATTATGGCGCTGGAATCTCGGAAGACTTTACCAGCGGCGGAATCGCAAGCGACGTACCTAGTATCGTTGGTTGCATCTTTGGAATCGAAGGCGCGTTCTTTTGGATCCTCGGCTGAGGGGCGTCGTCGCCCTAAGTGGCCGCCGACCCAGATAGTAAACACCTTGGGAGCCAGGCTCCGTTCGCTCAATGACGCAGTAAAAGAACGAGTGTCTCCCCTCCTCGCCGCGGCCGGGAACGATAGCAGCCTCCTTGGCGCGCATCGCACTTCTGCTATCGGAGCGATGGGAAATCGTAACTTCGGACTCGCGGATGCGCTCAATCGCAACGGACGCTCGGATGGAGATGGTATCGCCAAGAGCCTCGGCGCGGTTGACTTTCTATCTGGCCGATTAGACCGATACGGCAGCCCACACCTACTGGCCCTCGCACTGCCGCAAACCAATTCTCGCGCCGCCGAAATCTTGAGACTGGAAGAGCGCTGGTCGGCATTCCGACCTCTGACTCCAGCTCACGCCCCGGATCTACCTAGTGCCGCCGTACGGTCACAGGCCGGTTCGAGCGAACTTAAACCTTCGATTACTTTGAATTTTTCGCCGACCGTAGTTGTTCAAGGAGACGCTGGAGTTGGCAATACCGGAGACGCTGTAATGCAGGCCATCAGGCGACATAGTCACGAACTGGTCCATATTATCAACCGGGAAATGGAAGCCCGAAAGCGCACCCCTTTCTAGGCCCACCAACCCAGCCAGAGCCCTGGCCACGACATCAGTCAACACCCTCGCAAGCAACTGAGATAACACGGATGTTCGGAGTATTTGGTGAAATTGTATTCGACCTTTTGGGTTCTCCAGAGGGGTTCCAATCAACACTTTCCTGGGATTACGCCGAACATCGCGTCGTCGAGGATCGTCCGAAGCTACAGTGGATCGCAGACGGTCTCGAAACAATCGAACTGGACTTCCACTTTCATGCGTCATTCACCAACCCGTCGTCACAAGTGGAAGCCTTGATTGCGGCTGCCAACGATCATAACGCGCGTCCATTGATATTTGGTAACGGTTCCCATCGAGGCTACTTCGTCGTTACCTCACTTCGCACCTCGTCACAGGTGATGGCGGCGGATGGCAGCTTGATTTCAATCACAGTAAGGGCGGTGCTGAAGGAATGGGCGTCGGATTCCGAAATAACGCCTGCTGCGAGTCTGGTTGACTTTCCGCTGATCGGGATCGTCACTGCATTACCGGGAACGAGCACCAGTTCGATTGCATATGCAGAACCTACCGGTATAGGAGATGTGCCGAGCGCGCCGACGACTGCATATGTGCCTCCATCACTGGCGTCTCCCGGAGTGTCGCCTCTGCTTAATATTCCAGGTGATGTGGGATTACCAACGCCCGAACTGACCTTCGGCGATGTGACGCCAAGCGCGATCGTCAGAGCAGCACCTTGAAGCAACTCACGCCCAGATCGCACCAAAGGCACATATATTCATAGCCGCCTTCGAGTTATCGCACAACCACATTATGCTTCAATCGCAATTTATCGGTCATACGACCATCGCTGGTGAACGTTGGGATTTGCTCGCCTGGAGATACTACGGCGACGCGACCCTTTATTCACCGATAATCATGGCTAATCCAAGCGTTCCGATCGAACCCGCATTCGAGTCCGGTCTCACTATTGCCGTTCCGATTCTGCAGGTGAGCCAAACGCTGACCACTAACTTGCCACCATGGAAGCTCGGACAATGAATCGATGGCTCAGATGGATAAGGTGTCTTCTACCTATTCGCCGCCGCTGCACGAAATGCAGCCGTAGGCGTATATCGCCATCCCTGTACTGTGCGGGCACGCGTTGCTCTCACCTGCCACTTCGTTCTGTCAGTGCACCGAACGATCATCTGTATCAGATCTGTTCGAGCTGCGGACATACAACCATCAGAAAGTGCTCGGATCGTATTCGACCGCCTTCGAATACCTCCAATCGACAACTTTTGTCGGTCGTTCAAACGGCCACCTCAAAAGGACGCAAGGACGCACGATAGATGGCCGGGGTAATCGCAGTTCCGGTTCGAACGCCGCAATGGATACTCACTTATCAGGGAGTAAACATCACCACCGACATCTCACAGATGGTGCTTGCGATTACTTATTTCGATCGCCTGGATGGGTCTTCGGGAGCGCTGGAAATAGAGTTGGAGGATCACGAAAAGCGTTGGCAGGGACCGTGGGCGCCGACAGAGGGAGACCAGGTCAATCTGATGATCGGATACATGGGAGATCCGTTGTTGCCTTGCGGCGATTTTCAGATTGACGACCTGTCCTTGAGCGGGCCACCCGATATTCTTCGAATGCGCTGCCTCTCAACGTATATAACACCGGCGATGCGCACTCCGAACAGCGCAGGCTACGAGAGTCAAACGTTGGAACAGATCGCGTCAACAGTCGCATCGAAATACGGCCTCATCGTGCTTGGTGCAGACGGCTCGACAAGTTTGACCTTTGCACGGATAACACAACGACAAGAGACAGACCTTGCGTTTTTGCGACGACTGGCTTGGGCGCACAACTACGACTTCACGATTCGGGGCAAGCAACTCGTCTTCTACTCGCGAAAATCGTTGGAGGAGGCCGCTCCCGTCGCGACGATTCTACGCGACGACCTGCTGCGCTTCGATTGTCGCCTGAAGACGCACAAGACATACAAAGCCGCGGAGGTGTCGTATCAATTTCCCGAAACCAAACAGCTTGTGACTCAAACGATAAACTCGCCAGCGGACACGCCCACCGGTGACACTCTGAAGCTCGTAGTACGCTGCGAAAACGGGCAACAAGCGAATCTGAAGGCGACCAGTGCCCTCCATAGTCGGAATATGGTTCGTACGACCGCAACATTGACGGCAGTTGGGGCAACAGTCTACGCGGCGGGAAATAATGTGGCTATTTCTGGCTTCGGGTTCAATGACGGGAAATACCTGATTGGGAACGCGCGCCATCGCCTGGAGCGGGCAACAGGTTACACGACCGAACTAGAAATGCGTCGGATCGGCGATTAGCCGGCTACTGGAGTTGTAGGTCATCAGATGTACCGAGTAGGAATCGTGAAAGAGCAGGATACGAGTAAAGCCCGTGTACGTGTTACGTTTCCGGATCGCGACCAGATGCAGAGTTGGTGGCTACCAGTAGTGTTCTCAAAGACGCAGAACGACAAGTGCTACTGGATTCCGGACGTAGGCGAACAAGTCGTTTGTACAATGGATGAGTATGATGAGGATGGCGCCGTACTCGGGGCGATCTATTCAAATGCCGACACGGTACCGATCGCCAATGCCGACAAATTACATTTGACGGTCAAGGATGGCGCCACCTTTGAGTACGATCGGGCGGCGCACGCCCTTCAAATGAGCATTCCGAGTGGTGGCACAGTCCGGATTATGGCGAACGGAGCTTCGATCACGATCGACGAATCGGGAAATATCGCGATCGATGGTTCGGGAAATGTTTCGCTTGCAGCGGCGGGAGAGATCCAGTTGGCGGGAGGCGGCCCGGCGATCGCTCGCGTCGGCGACTCTACTACGTGTCCCGCGGGCACCGGACAGATCGTCACCGGCAGCGCGAAGGTAAATGCGGCATGAAGTACCTAATCCCTTGCCGTCGAGTATGCGATGCGGTCGCTGCTGCGCTTACTTATTGGAGAAGCCGAACCACTGGCGCTGGTAGAGTCGCCACTGTTCGCCATCGACATGATGAACCTGTGGTGGCTGGGCTATGAATGCGGCTGCGATGACGCTTGCCGACATTACATCGGCTGACTGGTCATTGGCGCTTGACCGACAAGGGGTGCTCGGATCGGGAATCGGAAGTGTTGTTCAAGGCGTGGCCGACGTGAATCAATGCATTCAGATCATTCTGACCACGCCGAAGGGCAGCGACCCATTGCGACCGACTTTTGGAGCCGACGTTTGGCGTTACATCGATTCGCCAATCAATACTGCGATCCCCGCTATCGTACGCGAAGTCACAGAGGCAATCCTGCGTTGGGAACCTCGCGTAACAGTCGTTTCGGTGAGCGTAACGCCGGTATTGGGAACCGACACACAGACCGGAGCTCAGCTAAGTATCGCCGTGACCTGGAAGCTCACACTAACCACGCGGGGATCCCAAGCGTCGAGATTTGCGCAGGCTCAATCTACCATCGTGACATTTCCAGCGGCCTGAGAAAGGTGAGGTCGGTCGAGTGCACGCCCCAAGCGACTCCAAGAATTCCGAGGACACGCTCTAATGGCAGCTGAACTTCCTTCCCTTCCACCGCCGGTGTTCGTAAGCGATGCCGACGGGCTCGATCCGAATTTGATCCTCGCCGATATGGTTACGGCCTTTCAGGCGGCAGCGGGGAGAACTTTGCAACCAGCGCAAGTGGAACGTCTGCTGATTAATCTCTATGCGTATCGGGAATCATTGGTGCGCAATGCGATTCAGTATGCGGGCGAGCAGAATTTACTCGCTTATGCTGCATTTCCGATGCTCGACTATCTTGGCCAGTTGTTGAGTGTCTCGAGGTTACCAGCACAGGCTGCAAGTACAACGCTTCAATTCACGCTCGCGAACACCCTTAGCGTTTCGTATACGGTCGTGGCAGGCACCGCGGTCGGCAGCAGCGACGGACAATTTGTCTTCGTGACCGTTACAGACCTGACTATTGCGGAAGGTTCGACGACTGGGAATACACTAGCTACTGCGACGACGCCCGGTTCGGTCGCCAATGGCTATCTCCCGGGACAAATCAATGTGCAACTGAATCCTAGCGTGCTAGTCGGAGGGGTCACTAATACTACGATTAGCGCCGGAGGCGCATCACCCGAAACCGACGAACATTTGCGCACGCGGATCCAGGCAGCACCGAATCGCTTCAGCGTCGCAGGACCAGAGGGCTCCTATCGCTACTTTACACTGAGTGCGGATCCATCGATCGCGGATGCGCAGATCGTGTCGCCAGCCCCCGGCCAGGTGAATGTGTACGTACTCACCGGACCGATAACCGCACAGCCGGCGGCCTCACCGAACCCGGCCGCGATCGCGACGGTGGAGCTACTCGCTAAGGTGGCAGCGGACCTGAATGCCGACAACGTGCGACCGCTAACTGACACAGTCAATACGCTCGCAGTTGCAGAGGTGGACTACCAAATCGCGGGAACTGTAACCTTGTATGCCGACGCCGACCCTGCAAGCACGATGACGGCGGTAAACATTGCCGCCCAGGATTACGCGACGGCACTTGCTGCGCGAATTCAACGCGACATCGTGCCTAGCCAAATAATTGAAGCGCTTTCGGTACCCGGCGTGTACCAGGTCGTGTTGACGGAGCCCGGTTATTCACAATTGGAAGCGGGGCAGTGGGCGAACTGTATCGCAATCACCTTGAGCCAAGCGACAGCAGCGCTCAGCAGCTAGCGCCGACCCCCGTCAGCGGGTGAGACGCGAGACCTTAGTCGCGAGTCTCAGCGATCAACGCACTTCGGATAAAGACCTTCGTCTCTTGAATACGTCCCAAACCGAACTTCGACAGCTTCAATAAATCAAGAACTGACCAGAACATGGCGCAACTGATAATTCAACCTTCGATTAACGACGAGCGCGGCCGGGCGTTGTTGCAGATAATCGAGCGGATGGATGCGCTCGATTTAGTTCCTATCCTTGTTTACCGGCTCGATTCGGTGCCTGATAGCGCCTTGCTGTTCTTGGCGTGGCAATTCGATCTGGTCGCACCACAATGGCAGCTTGGTGCACAGGTTTCCGAATCAATAGATGCGCTAACTGCGGTCGACCCGTTGAGTAATGTAGATACCTTGAGTTCGACTGGCGGCGTTTCTGGTTCCTCGGACTTCGACTCTTTGCGCGCGCTGCTCAAAGTCGCCATCCCGCTTCATCGGACGCGCGGAACTCCCTATGCGATAAAGGCCGCACTCAAACCGCTTGGCTGGCCCAGTGTAACTCTGCTCGAAGGCCAAGCAACCTGGGGTGGAACAAGCTATCCCACGAACGAGGGGTGGGCGGTCTTCCGCGTTCAGCTGAACTTAGCGATCGGACAGTCGGTGGCGCTAATCGACACCGCGCGGATAGCCGCCGCGATCAACTTTTTCAAACCAGTGCGCGCCTGGCTTGATTCGCTCTGGTTTGTCGGCGTGCCGATCGTTGACGAAGGGCCTATGCCCCTGGACGTCGTCGTATCGATTTTCTCGCGTACCGATTCAGCGCCCGTACCACATGACGTAATCGCCGCACCCGGATGGCCCGAGGACGATATCAAACTTATCGTTCCGCTATACGATAGACACTTTCTCCATAGCGGAATCACCTACGGTCTTAATGAACCGGCGGTCGCGGATTCAGGCGTGACGGTCAACGGCGTCGCGATTGCGGCAAAATATTAACTTTCCAAAGCTTGCGGATCTCGGAGAAGTAAACATGCGACCTACGGGAATAGTCAGACTATATCGGCACGATCACCTCATCTGGGAGCGGCGCAATCTCTTTGTTAACACCGGGTTGCCCCTTTTGGCGAACCTGATCGCGGGCGTCACCACCGGTCAGTCAGTGAGTGCGATGGGCTTCGGTTCGGGTGCGTCGGCTCCGGGCGGGGCGGACATCGGACTCACCGCAGCACCGGCGTATTACAACTCCATCGGCGGCTACAGCTTCCCGTCCGCTGGCAGCGTGCAGTTCAATTACTCACTTCAGATTAGTGACTATGGCGCAACTGGCATGACGATACAGGAGCTCGGACTTTTCGCCAACTCGGCCGCTGTTACGATGCCAGCAGCGATTGGGACGGCTAATCCGTCATGGATTGCGAGCGTTACCGTCACAGCCGGAACGATCATCGCCGACGCCAATGACAATCTTCAGCGCTGCACAACCGCCGGGTTGAGCGGATCGACAACCCCCACATGGTCAACGACCCTGGGTTCAACAACCAATGATGGCTCCGCCCTTTGGACTCTCATTAGTCTGCATACTGCCCCCGGTCCAATGATTGCACACGTTTCCGTGCCAGCGTTCGCTTATACGGGTAGTGGCAATTACTCCGGCACCTGGACTCTTACGTTCTAAGGGTGAAGAGGAGATTTGAGCCTCCGATGGAAGCGGCGACCCTTCAGCATAGTGGTGATTGAAATGGCGACACTAATCGATAGTCCGGAATTCAGCGCGAATGAAATCTACGAAATCCAACAGGCGGACGCCGTCGAGGGAGCTGCTATAGGAGCGAGCTTTGGCGGTATCGGTATCAGTAATCAACCGCATCAACAACTGGCCAATCGCACTGCGTTGGTCAAGCAGCGACAGGACGTTAATATAGCGAGTATTGGCGTTTTGCAGGCGTTTATGGCCGGTTTTACCGGTTCGTTACAGGCGAATGGCTACATCCAAATTCCCATCAACGACGTGTCGCGCGGGCCGATTATTACTATCATTCAATGGGGCTACTACCCATTGCCGCAATTGAGCTTGTCGCAAGATACTGAATACGCGGTAACCTGGCCGATAAGGTTTCCCAATATCATTCTGGGTCCACCGCTTTCAGCCAATGTCTATTTCCAGACCAGCGGACGCAACACTGTCGCATCGCCGGTTAGCTGGAATTCGGTCGGCGGCATCTTCGTCCTCGATGTTACTGAAGGTAACGGACTATCCACCCTGAACGAAAGGAGCAACGGCTTTTCATGGCTCGCAATCGGTTTTTAAAATTAGACCAGATGAATCCGTCGTACCTGCCAACCTTCTTGCTCCTCGTGATCGGCCATACGTCGGCGCTTCCTGGCACACAGGGTTAAAGTAGTATGAGACTGTATTCTTCAACTAAATGCATCGTCAGTAGGGCCCGGCACACTCGCACGATTGAGATCCTGGTAGCGCTCATGATGATCGCTGCTACCGCCGCTGCGGCGCACGCGCAATATCGTGCGATTCCCAACTATGTCGGGATTGGCGCGGGACTACAGTTTCGCAACGATATCAACAACCATCTGTCGGGCGTCACTCCGATCGCTCCACGAATTGTCACGCTACCCTTCCTACAATTGCCGACAGAGCAAGATGGACAGGAATACTGGTGCTCAGACTGCCAACCAACCAGCCCATGCGAAGGCGCGGGCCAGGGAGCGCTCGCGCTCGGTATGCAAGGGCATTGGTCGTGCACCAGTGGCGCTCCGCCAGGAAGTGCTTTCCCATTGGCGGCCGATGTTTCGGCCGGAACTCATCGGATTAAAAGCCTCGCGGCTAACTCAACCACTGGCGATGCCTTGTCACAGGGTCAGAGCCACCTGAATGATCTCACAGCGGCGAACGCCAGTTACAACATGGGCGCGAACCGATTGCAGAATCTAGGCAGCGGCACGACGAGCGGGGACGCGCTGAGTTTCGGCCAGAGTGGTGCGACTCTGAATGGATTGAATCTGAATTCGAACCCGCTCGCCGGTATGGCAGCGGGCACTATTGCTGGGCAGGCGCTCGCATTCGCACAGAGCGGCGCGCAACTCACTACCAACAACGCGACCATCGCTGTCGTCTCGTCGAGCCTGGCGGGACCCAGTAGTTCACCACTTTCGATCACGGCGCCAGCGAGTATCGCGGCCGGACGCGCCCTGATGCTGACATTTGCCGTTGACGGCTCAACCCCAGGCATCACGCTGCCTGGTGGATTCAGTGCGATCCGCACCGATTCCGCCAATGGCGGTGGCAGCATATGGACCCAGGTGGTTGCGTGCAAGACGGCAACAGGCAGCGAGCCGGGTAGCTATTCGGTCGCCTGGACCAACGGCAACATTCACGGTACCGGCGCAGTGGTGCAACTTTCCAATACCGATTGTGCGCACATCGATGTGAGTAGTGGCGGCAACGCCGGCGCGACGACAACCCTTACAATTCCGAGCTTGACCACTGCACAGAACAACGAGTACGTACTCGTTTCCGGTTCGTGGAATTGCGCCGATGTTCCCCGGATCAGCGCGGGGCAAGTGTACGTCGCAAATGGCGGCAATGGCCGGCTGGTGATATCGGGCTATCTGCAGGCGGCAGCAGGAATCAGTCTCGCGCCAGTGGCCGGGCCACTTAACACCAATGATTGTGGTCAGTCGGTAAACGCCACGACCGGCGCGCAGACCGCATTCATTCCGACAACGAGCGTCCAGGCAACTCCGCTCATTACAAATCAATTGGGTGCGCGGCTTGCGTCTCTGAACGCGAGTGTCAACCGTGTACTCACGGTGACTGCACCGCCTTACAATGCGCTCGGCGACGGCAACACCGATGACACCAACGCGATTCAACAGGCAATCTACGACGCTTGCGGTGCAACGCCCCCTGCCGCCTTTCCCCCGGGTGGCGCTATGAGAGCGGTTTATCTCCCGGCGCCGCCGGTCTGCTACATGCACGCCAAGCCGATTCGTCTCGTATGCCCGGGGCTTGAGTTCAGAGGCGACCTCAACACGAAACTCTGCCAGAACTATGTCGGCGAGGCAGTCATCCAGGATGGCTGGGGCGCTAACAACCTGGCTTATGGAACCGCGTTGGTTCCCACCGGAGCCCCGGTTGGTAACTCACTGGTTTCGGCGCCTGGAGCAATCGCGGATTCCATCGATGTTGCCCGCTGGATGAATGGACCGGGTACTCAGAATCTTGCGTCGAAAGTTGCTTCCAGCAGTTGGACTCTTGCGTTTTTTATGAAGGCTACCGCAAACGGCGGGCAGATAATCAGTTCGGTACCGGCTTATCCCGGCTCGGGCAACGGTGCGTTCGCACTTGTTTACGGAACCGGAACGGTGTCGGCCACGGTTAATACGACGGGCGGACTGGTCTCACTTTCGTCATGTCCGGCGCAGACGCTCGGCAACGTATATGAGATTGAACTGGGCTGGAGCAAGACCGCCTACTACCTCTGGCAAGCGACGCCTGGTGGTACGGCAACACTCTGCGGTTCCCAGACGTCGTCAAATCCAGTGGTGCAAAGCCCCTTGGAAGAAATCATGCTGCCTGATGGCGGGCCACATCAGTTTTGGCCCGACGGCAGCAGTAATAACAACAACGCCTTTACCGGCTTTCTCGATTCGATCCAGTTTGAACTCGGGAGCGTTCATACTTCGGCTTACACTGCGCCGAATAGCAAGTTCGCGGTCGACGGCAATACTTACTATTTGAACAATTTCGATAGCAGCCTGGACGGCACGCAAGTTGGCTATACCGGTCTTGGAGGAGGCGGCAACGTGTATTCTGCCGTGCTCGGCGAGAACCAACCTTCGGTGCCTGCGAGCGGCGACTACATCCACGATCTGGAGCTATGTTCAACGGCCAACGGTGCAGGAAGCCCCGATGGTATTTTCGCGATTTGGGGAAATAACAGCCGCTACATCAACCTCTCCTGCAGCACTGCCTTTTACGCGCAGGCCGATCTCTTCAACAATGACTATCTGAGCCGGCTCGAGGGCTGGCATGGTTTCGGTGGACACCTCGGACTCAACATCGGCGCCGCGTTCAACGACGGCATCATGTTCGATAACCAGGTCGACGGCACAGACGTAGCATGCGAGGTCAATCAAGGCGGCGGTGGTGGTGATTATGAGGATTTTCATCCGCACTGCATCGACCGCGGCAACCTGCGCTACGGATGGATCCAGAACGGTTCGCAGGCTCATTACACTTACCCGTTCGTCGATCAGGAGGCGGGTGCGGAACCGCAGTGGGTCGCGACCTTCCTGCTCAACCAGCCCGCGGGTCCGAACGTTTTCGATACCGGCAATATCGACACTCGCAACGGCGCTCCATACATCCTGCAAGACAATGGCGGAGTCGGCAGCCTCGTCCTCGGGATGATTTTTACCAGCTTCGGTGAAGATCAGCCCGCATCGGAAATTGTCAAATACACCAACGGCAGTCCGACGACGCCCACGCAACTGATCGACACCCTCAACCCGAGCGGTGTGCCTCTCTCCAATCAGGCCGGGAATCCCAATGTGCTTCTCGTCGGGGTCGGACAGAACTCTTTGCTTCAATCGTTGGAGCTTCAACAGGTGCCGGCGTTCGATTCGGGCCTTAATCATGTAGTTGTGAATCCAATTGCGGATCCAGCCGCCGCAACTATCTCAGTCGTCGGCGCTACCGGCAGTACCGCCTATGGTCCTTACTTTGTCGTTTGCCACGATAACAACGGTGGCGTCACCAACGTATCGGCCTCGTCGAACTCAGTGGCGAACGGCAACGCAGCGCTGAGTAGTGCGAATCGCATTCACATCACCTGGAGTCCGATCCTCGGATGTGCAACCTGGGACGTGCTCAAGAACAACACCAGCACTTCGCTCGCGCTAGGTGTGGCCGGAACTTCCTATGACGACGTCGGCGCTGCAACCGCGGCATACGTCGCCCCACTCCGTAATACCACCGCTGACGTGTCCGGACTGATGCACATAAGTACCGGGATGACG
The DNA here is from genome assembly GCA_036489375.1 of Binataceae bacterium (SeqCode). Classification (GTDB taxonomy): domain Bacteria; phylum Desulfobacterota; class Binatia; order Binatales; family Binataceae; genus JADMIL01. Next base: position 30,126 of record DASXFX010000125.1, read on the forward strand.
TTCGCGAAGATTCCGGCGACCCCCGTGAATGGCGGGCGCTTTTACTGCACAGACTGCGATCCGCCGGCGAACCCACCGGTTGCTTGTACGCACTCGGGTGCTAAGACCGGATCGTGGGTGGATGGATTGAATGGGCAATGGTTGTGCGTACCGTAGCCTGCGGCGAAACCCTTTGACGGCGACCTTACGCACTTGTCGCGGGGGTTAGGGTCCAAGACTTAGCGTAGTCCGCGAGCGGCCCCGTCCTTTCGACGAATATCGCGAAGGTGAAATCACAAAATATCGAACGGAAGATCTTTGGGCCGGAGCGGCGGCTCGAACGGGGCGAAAAACGAGGACGCTCGCCAAACGGCCATTCGAGATTCTGAACAACAACATTCCCGAAATTGCAGTAACCTGAGAGAAATGCGGATCGAAATGCATGTCTTCTAGCGTGATCGGCGATCTTGCATCGGTAACCGAATCGATTTTCGTCGGTTGCGTATATGCGTCTGTGAGCACCCTTGCCCAAGCAATACTGTGATCCTCATCGCCACTGACGTAAATGGCCACGGAAAACTGCTAGTAAACTACGAAAGCGCAACCGCAAACCGCCGCGAATCCTTTGACGCAGCCCCCAGCGTTCAAACATTTGGATTAGATTTTGTCGCTACGCAGAACGCGCATTGAAGGCCTTCCGGGTGAGTAAGTATTCCGAGAAGAACAAAAGCAGTAATGCGGTAGCTCCATACTCGGACAGCAGCTCGCCAACGCCGTGATGCGGCAGAAAACCGGAGATTGGATCGGAGAAGTAGATCAGTACGCAGCCGAGCAGCATCGCTATTGCAGCCCCAGGTAAGTGACGACCGTCGCGCCCCAGTGACACCACCTGCACCATCGGGATAATCAATAGGGGGAGATAATGTATCCATACCAGGGGAGACACCAGCAACATCGCGAGTATCCAGAGCGACATTCCGAGATCCTCGGAACTTGCGTCGCGCGCAGAAGCAAAAAATGCCATCAGCAGGATAGCTAAATCAAACCCATGGACGATCGTATGCCGCAGCAAGTCGCTGCTGTGAACGGTGAAAAGGTGCCAATAAACGCGACTGAGAAATGCCGCTGGAGCAATATTGTAATAACTGAGTATGTACGGATCTTGTCCGTTGTTCCTGAAGAATTGCAGCAGGTCGCGCAGACTGAAAAATGGGACCAGCAGCGCCGCTCCGATCGTGATTGTGCCGAAAGTCCAAGCCAGCGCGCGCCATCGTCGCCGACTGAGCAGGTATCCGGCCATCACGATCGGAAAGAGCTTGAACATGACTGCCAGGCCCAATGCCAGTCCAGCTAGTCTGTCCCGCCGATGACGAAGCCCGTAGAGCATCACAACCAATCCCAACAACAGCACAAACTGGCTCTGCGCAAACTCGAAATGAGCCGTGACGCCTGGAAAGAGCATAAACAGACCGAGCGTAACCATCATCGCAGCGCCGCTGATCTCGTACTCCGCGAACAAGATCGTCAAGGCCGCAATCAACGCTCCCATGCTCGCGACAAACCAGACCCAGTAGGCGGAATCAATCGATAATCTGGTTAGAGGTTCAAAGGTTACCAGGAACGACGGGGTGTAGTTAGTCACGAACGGATCGGGCAGCTTGCAGCCAAGTAACCGCCCGAGCGGCGCGAGGTTGGAGTAGTAGGGATCGATTCCGACCCTTAGAGCAAATGCCGAGGTATAGTAAAGCGAAAAGTCATATTGCGTAGCGCGCGCGGGAAGTGTCGGCAGTAATATCGCGTAGCGCACGAGGACAGCCAACCATATGGTCAGCGTCGCCATCCGAACAACCTTGCCATTGTCCAGTGATTTGCTGAAGAACGAGGCCACCTTCAGCATCAGCCTTATCACATAAGACATCTATCTGATTGGCAAGATATATAACAAATTGACCAAGAGCGTTCGACATTCACGCATGCGTCGAACATTCTCTGCGCGAATTCGACTCCCCGCTAGCGCGAGACAAACTCCGGCATGATCTCTTTCACGAGGAGATCGCGTGATTCCTCCGACGTCGGAAATACGATGTAGTAGGTCATCCCGAAGTCTTCGATGCGCGACCGCAGCTCGCGTCTGACTTCGTCTGGCGTTCCCATCAACAGCACCGGCGAATTGCGCGCAGCTTCCTCGTTGACGAATCCCATTCCGCTCGCCGTAGTTTTGATTGCCGCATCGGCCGCACTCTTGTCGCGCGCGATAGATAGCAAAACTATGCCACTGATTTCCACCGCATCGCGAGCGCGCCCGGCATCTTTCGCGAACCCCTGCAGCATCGCGATGCGACGTTTGACGTCAGCCTTGTCGAATTTCACCGCCGCCGCCGGATCCTGCACAAAGTCCTTCCCATTGATGATCGGCGGAATCAGATTAGCGATCTGCGCCTCCGCGCCGGCAATTTGCAGGAGCTTCTTGCCCGATCCCCCAACCATGATCGGTGGATGCGGCTTTTGCACCGGGCGCGGATGATTATAAGCCTTCTCGATCGAGAAATAACGGCCGCGATAAGTCGGCTCCTCCTCAGTCCACATCGCCTTGATTAGCTTGATCCCGTCGGCCAGCTGTTCGAGGCGTTCTACGTTCGACGGATAGGGATAGCCGTGCGCCTCGTATTCGGATCGTTGCCATCCGGATCCCAGCCCCAGGATTAACCGCCCATGGCTGATCTGGTCGAGCGTCGAAGTAATCTTCGCCAGCATCGCCGGCGACCGAAATGACATCGCAGTCACCGCCGGCGCCAAACGCACTTTGCTGGTAACCGCCGCGATCGCGCTCAGCGTCGAATAGCATTCGAGTTGCGGTACTTGTCCCGATCCAAATGGCGAAAAGAAATGGTCGTTGATCGACACCGAGTACAAGCCGTTCTCATCCGCCCACTTGGCGGCCGCGAGCGCTTGTGGGAAATCGCCGGTAGGTAGGAACAATCCAAATTTTATGTTTTGCATTTTTGCCATCTCGCGCTTCGCCGCTGGCCGACGACGTCTCTGCTGACTTCGAACGTGGCCGAATTCAAAGCAAAATAGCCGGTCGGACCGCTGCTTGCCAGCGCCGCGGAGCGCTAACGTTTAGGCGGTTCGGGCGACGGCGATGCGGGCGGACTCGCCGCTTCGACGACCGCATCCGCCGCGGCCATTCCCACCGCTCCCGCTACTGCTGATGCGGCCGGCGTGATACCCGCGTTGGCGTCCCCGATCGAGGCTGGCGGCGGCGCGCCCGGAGCTGCCGCGTTAGTGGTCGCGGCACCGTCCGACGACTCAACCACCCGCTGCAATGCCGGGTTGCTCTGCGGCACCAGACGCAGTCCCGGTTCGCGATTGATCGCGTCGATCAGCCGCCGCGCGATCTCGTCGGCTGCCTGCGCGGTCGCCAACAGCGGCACCGGATAACGCACCACCACCTCGATCCCCGCGTCACTGAATTGCAGCCGGCTCTGCGGCCGCGGACTCTCGAACCGCACGTTCAGATTGCTCTCGACGTTGTGATAGTCGCGCTGAATCGAATCGCGAAAGCGCCCGAACACCGCGCCCACCACTTCCATCAGCCGTTGCTCCGCCAGCCGGTAATCGCAGTCCGGCGCGAGCGTCAGACGCAGTTCGTTCCACGTATAGTTCGAACCCGGCAGCTGGTTGAAAAAATTGCCGTTGGGCTGGAACACGATCGAATTAGGGAAGACCACGATGCGACCGGTCGGCTGTCGCCCGTTAGTGTCGTTGTTGAGTTCCATCAGGGTCAGCTTGAAGAGCCCGATCTCGAGCACGTCACCCGCTATTCCGGCGATCTGTATCCGATCGCCCACGCGTATGCCGAAGCGTCCGCCAATATAGAAATAGCCCGCGAACGACAGGATCACGTTCTGCAGCGCGAGCGCGATGCCGGCTGCGGCGAAACCCATCACCGTCGCCAGCACGCGCAGGTCCCCGCCTAGTCCGAATAGCAGAATCAGCACGATCACGATCCCGATCGCGAACCGCCGCAGCTGCATCAATTGGTAGCGGCGATGGAGGTCGGGGACATAGTGGAAGGTCAGCTTGCGCCACGCGACCGCGGCCAGCGACACGATCCCGATCAGCGCCGCGAGAAAGGCCGCGCGCAGCACCAGGTTGCGGACTTCGGTTCTGAAGCGGCGTGAGTTCGCCGATCGCCAACGCTCCAGGTTGGTGCTGTACAGATTCAGCGTGACGATCTGCTTGGACAGCGGCTGCATCGCGTCCGTGACCATTTTGCGGCGCGCCGCCAGTTGCCTGAAGGCATCCTGGGTCTCGCGCACGGTCGCGATATTGCTCGACGTCACCTCGTGCGCCTCTTGCACGCTTTGCGCGTCGATCTCGCTCAGGCTCTGCAACAGGTGATCGCGCTGCGTGGTCGCAACCTTTACGATGTCCGCGGTCAGCTTGATCGCCGCATCGAGCGACTGCTGCCGGCCCTGCAGAGTAATCAGGAATTCGCCGCGCGTAAGAAACCCGGCGTTGGGCGGCGGGCCCGTGTTGGTGGCCGATCCATCCAGTATCTGCGCCCCCGAGGACTTGCCCTGACCCTCGTGCGGCAACGAGCTCTCCAGCTCATCGATCTGCGCGGCGAGGCTGTTGCGCGAAGTGTCTCCGGCGGCGCTGCCGTTTTCGTATTCGATCAACGCGTCGAGCGAATCCACGTGCGATTGCGCCAGGTCCAGTTGCCCCTGCGCCGCGGCTAATTCGCGATTGATCGGATCGCGAGCCTTCGCCGCCGCCCCGCGCAAGTGCGCCTTGAGTTCGGCGATCTTCGCCGTCAACGCGTTTACCGTTCCCTGCGCCGCACTCCTTCGCGCAAGCAACTCTTTGCTCGCCGTTTCGCTCGCATCCACCGCCTCCGGATGTTCCGCGGCCGTCGCCTTGTTCAAGGCCGCCTGCGCGCGCCCGTAATCGAACGCCAGGTGAAGTACGGTCTGCGCCATCTGCCGGCTATCGGAGATATAAAGTATGTCGGCCGGATCGCTCGCCGTTTGTTCTTCGAGTGCCACGATCCGATACCACGCGATCACCTGGCTCAAGTAGGAAATTACCGATACCCGCCCCGACACCGGAGCAGCAGGCGACACCGCTGCCGCGGGCGATGGCTGGGCCGTCACGATCGGCGATGCTGAAGCCGCCGCACTCGACGAAGGCGCCGCACTCGGCGAGGGCGCCGCAGCAGGTGACGATTTGGTTGGAGAAACCGTCGGCGAAGAAACTGCCGATGGCGCCACCGTCGGCGTCGGCGCCGCCGCAATCGACGTCGCAAAGCATGTGATGAACGCGATCGCGCTCAGAAGATGGCGATATCCTGGCATCGAATGGGTCGCGGCAAAGCGAGAACGAACCGGCGCGCAAGGCCCCATGGTCTCGTTGCGGCCCGATCAGAATATCATTTGACGCGACTAACTTCGATTGTGCGCGACCGCACTCTGAGCGCTCTCGCGCCTTGCGGCGGACAGGTCTCTACGGCGAGGCAGGCAATGGGGATGTTGCCGCCCCCTGAGAAGCGAGGACGCCGGGGATTGGCGTCTCTCGCGAAACGCGAAAACTATCGCGAGGCGGTCGCTGGCGTTACCCAGTTCGGAATCGTCGGAAGCGCCTTTTCCGCATCGCGGGCGTCTTCCAACGCTTCATCGTAACGGCCGAACTTGTAGTAACGCTCGGCGTCCAGGTAATCGCTTGACGCTTCCGCACTATAGAAAGATGACTTCTGTGCGAAATCGAGCCGTGTTCGCAGGTCGGTCAGTTCGGTCTTGACCTCTTCCTGCGTCGGAACGTACTCGGCGTTGATTGGCTGAACCTGGTAGCCGGAGCCCTGAAAGGCTTGGGCCGGGAGCGCCGCGGTTCCTGCTAACGTCAGGATCGCGACAACCGACACCGCGTGCTTGCGGATTTTCATATGTGGACCCTCCCGGGCTGGCGTCGGCTTGTTATCGATCCGTACGCTGCCCGTTTCGCAAAAATAGCACGCAAATACTGCGCCATAAAGCACTTTGTGCGTCACAGTGTGCTTCCTACAAAGGCTCAAAATCCTCGAAATCAAGAGTTTTCAATCACTTGCGCCATCGCCAAGCGATTTAGTCAGAATCAACGACTTCGGCCCGACGCCAGGAGAGCGAATCGATTTTTTGCCTTTTTCGCAAAATGTTTGGCCAAATGCGAAGAAGAGAAAAGAAACCGGCGGCGGAATCTCTCCCGCCGCCGATTAAATCACGAATCAGTTTTTGCGAGTCGCTGCCGATCAGGCGTCGTAATACAGCGCGAATTCATACGGATGAGGCCGCAGACGGATCGCGCTGACTTCCTTCGCCATCTTGTAATCGATCCAGGTCTCGATCAGGTCCTCCGTGAATACATCGCCCTTGAGCAGGTACTCGTGGTCGCGCTTCAGGTTTCCGAGCGACTCTTCGAGCGACGCCGGCATGCTCGGCACTTCCGCCAGTTCGGCCGGCGAGAGCGCGTAGATGTCCTTGTCGAGCGGCTGACCCGGGTCGAGCCGGCGCTGGATACCGTCGATACCGGCCAGCAACATCGCCGAGAACGCGAGATACGGATTGCAGGTCGGATCGGGGAAGCGGACTTCAATCCGCTTGGCCTTCGGCGACGGCGAGTACATCGGGATTCGCACCGAGGCCGATCGATTCCGGCTCGAGTATGCCAGGTTGATCGGGGCCTCAAAGCCCGGGACCAGGCGCCGATACGAGTTCGTTCCGGGGTTCGTGAAGGCTGCGATCGAGGGCGCGTGATGCAGAATGCCGGCGATGTAGTGCATCGCCAGTTCCGACATTCCCGCATACCCGTTGCCCGCGAACAACGGCGTGTCGCCCTTCCAGATGCTCTGATGCGTATGCATCCCGGTGCCGTTGTCGCCGAAGATCGGCTTGGGCATGAAGGTCGCCGTCATGCCGTGGCGCACCGCCACGTTCTTCACAATGTACTTGTACCAGGTCAGCCAGTCGGCCATCTTCACCAGCGACTGAAACCGCATGTCGATCTCGGCCTGGCCCGCCGTCGCGACCTCGTGATGCTGCTTCTCGACCCGGATCCCGACGCGCTCCATCTCGAGCACCATCTCGGTGCGGATGTCCTGCAAACTGTCGGTCGGCGGTACCGGGAAGTAGCCTTCCTTGTTCTTTACCTTGTAACCCAGGTTATGGCCGCCTTTGATCGCGGTCTCACGGCCGCTGTTCCAGTTGCCCTCGTTCGATTCAATGTGGTGGTAACTGGAATTCTGCGTCGTATCAAAACGCACCGAGTCGAAAATGAAAAACTCCGGCTCGGGACCGAAATATGCCACGTCGCCAAGTCCGCTCGACTTGAGGTAAGCCTCTGCCTTGCGCGCTACGTTGCGCGGATCGCGCGAATAGTCGGCCCGCGTGATCGGATCCTGAATCGTGCAGATCAGAGACAGCGTCGGATCCTTGGTAAACGGATCGAGCACCGCCGTGTCCGGATCGGGGATCACCAGCATGTCGCTGTTGTCGATCGCCTGCCACCCGCGAATCGACGACCCGTCGAAGCCCAGACCTTCCTCGAAAGGCGCTTCATCCTTGAATTCGGAAGTCGGCGCGGAGAAGTGCTGCCAAGTTCCGAGGAGGTCGATAAACTTGATATCGACCATCACCACGCCCTTGTCCTTGATCATCTGCAGAACTTGTTTGGGAGTCATCGGACTCGTCATCCTCCTGGCCGCCTACGGGGCGGTCAACCGTTAGATTCGTTTTGTGCCTGCGGCACGGTCAGCTTGTGATGCCACCGATCTGAGCAGCGTCGTGACCAGGTGAGCGCTTGTGCGGCCTTGCGGAATGCAGTGACAGCCATCTCATTTCTCACGAAATATCGCAACGCCACGCCTATTGGAACAGCATCGGCTGCTTAAATTACGGGCAGTCGCGAACTCGGCGCAACTACGCGCCGTATGGCGATCGACCTGCAAAAACGTCATGCGGCAATCATTTTTGCCCCATCGCTGCGTATCGAGTCGACCCGTCCATTCCCGTAACAAATCGACTATCAGCAAAATAAATGCCCGACCGCGCGTAACTGCATCGCCGCTCCCGCCTTATGCCTTCGCGTAAAGCTTCCCTCTGACGCTTGGAACAAGACCTGGTCTCGGGATAATCTGCGATGTCACCTGAACTCTGGAGACCTGCAAGCCGGCCTCGCCGGCTCAATCGCGCAGCGCGGGAGAGATGCCAATGGATTTTGAACTGTCAGATGCACAAAAGGAAATTGTCGCTGGCGTGCGCTCGATGTGCGAGCGATTTCCCGACGAGTACTGGCGCGGCAAGGATTCGCGAAAGGAATTTCCCCACGAGTTTTACAAAGCCGTCGCCGACGCCGGCTACCTCGGTATCGCAATCCCCGAAGAATACGGCGGCAGTGGCCTCGGCATCACCGAAGCCGCACTCGTAATGCGCGAAGTCGCCTACGCCGGCGCGATGAATGCGGCCAGCTCCATCCATCTCGGCATCTTTGGCCTGACCCCGCTCATCCGCCACGGCAGCGAGGAGATGAAGCGACGCTGGCTCCCGCGGGTCATCAGCGGCGAGATGCACATGTCTTTCGCAGTGACCGAGCCGGACGCCGGCAACGATATCACGCATATCAAGACCTTCGCCCGCCGCGAGGGCGACAACTTCATCATCAGCGGCCGCAAAGTCTTCATCACCAAGGCCCAGGTCGCGAAGAAGATGCTCCTGCTGACGCGCACCACGCCCATCGAACAGGTCACTCGCAAGACCGACGGCATGACGTTGTTCTTCGCCGATCTCGATCGCGACGCGGTCGAGGTGCGCGAGCTCCACAAGCTCGGCCGCCACGGCGTCGATACCAACATGCTCTTCATCGACAATCTGAAGGTCTCGGCGGCGGATATCATCGGCGAAGAGGGCAAGGGCTTTCACACCCTGCTCGACGGCCTCAACCCCGAGCGCATCCTGATCGCGTCGGAGGGCATCGGAATGGGCCGGGCGGCGATCGACAAGGCGGTCCGTTACGCCAAGGATCGCATCGTTTTTGGCCGCCCGATCGGCCAGAACCAGGCCATCGCGCATCCCCTCGCTGACGCCTACTCCAAGCTCGAAGTCGCCGAGTTGATGATGATGAAGGCGGCGTGGCTCTTCGACCATCACAAGCCCTGCGGCGCCGAATCCAACATCGCCAAACTGCGCGCCGCCGACGCCGGCTTCGAGGCGTGCGATCGCGCCGTCCAGACTCTCGGCGGCTACGGCTACATGCAGGAGTACGACGTCGAACGTTATTTCCGCGAGGTCCGCTTGCTCAAAATCGCGCCAGTTTCGCAGGAAATGGTGCTCAATTCGATCAGTGAACACGTACTCAAGTTGCCTCGATCCTATTAAAAGCTGCCCGCGGAGGCGTTCCGCTCGTATTAATCGGTCCGCAAACACATTCTGCGGGCCCCAAGTGACCTTGGAAGCATGCTGCGGACCCGTTCCGCAGCCCAAATTGACCTCGGAAGTGTGATGCGGACCTGCTGCGCGAGACCAATTTGACCTTGGAAGTGTGATACGGACACGTTCCGCTCGTATTAATCGGTCCGCAAACACGTTCTGCGGGCCCCAAGTGACCTTGGAAGTGTGATGCGGACACGTTCCGCGCGTAATCAAAGCGGTCCGCGGACACGTTCCGCAGCCCCAAACTGACCTCGGAAGTATGATTTAGATGCGCAAAGGCGCCTGGATAATGCTCGCGGGGGCGATCGCCTTCGTCGGTTTTGTTTTCTATTCCCTGTTTTCCTTCCAGCCGGTCAAAGTTGTGCGCAGCCACCTGGAGCACGACGGCGGCCGGGTCTTCGTCAGCGGTCAGGTCCGCAACACCGCCGATCGCCCGCGCGCAGTTGACCTCGAAGTACATTATTACGACCACAACGGACGTTCGATCGGTCAGGATTCCCTCAGCCTGGAAGGACTACAAGCGGGCGCGGTGCGCGACTTCAAGAGTCCTCCGCGCGCACTCGACGGAGTTTCCGACTTCTCGCTTTACATGAATAACGGCCGTAATCCCTACGGCAATTGACTTCGCGATATGACGATCATGCTCCTTGCAAGCAATTACTCGCGCATTATGCAATGATGCTTTTTGTAGCGACGAGGCGCGCCGCCACAGCCCCGAAGCTGGCCCAAACGACAGCTATCTTGAGCGAACGGACCCACTTGAAGGCCATTCGCCATCCTTTCGCTCCCAAACCAGCCACGGCGCTGACAGCGCCGCGACCCGCACAATTCAGCAGGTTTTCATCATCGCGCGTCACCTCGATTTTAGACGAAGTTTGTCGATTTCAAACAGACGCTTGTTTAACGAGTGGGATCAGACTACTTATAGTAGTAGCTAGAGACGGTCAGAAGCGGGAAGATACGATTTAATTTCATTTAGTATCTTTTACCGGCTTATTCGAGCAGATGTCGGGGACGGGAGTTTCTGGGGGAGAACGTCGCAGCTTCCGTGGATTTTCTGTCCATGGACAACCTCCAAACACTAATTGGGACCGGTCCGAGGGCGATCAGGAGCAAAGCTTACGTGTAACACCTTGAGGTGAAGCGCGAACGGCGTACTTGAAGCTCTCGTTACCGGGTTGAACTTGCGATGGCAAAGCGAAAAGATCGAACGTTTGGTCAGGTAATCCGTGACCGGCGCCGCCAACTGGATTTGACTCAGCAGGAAGTCGCGCGCCGCATTAAAACTTCAACGCCCTATGTGGGCCACCTGGAATCGAGCAAACGGCATCCTTCCGATAAGGTCCTGAGCCGCCTCGCAGAGGTTCTCGGTCTCGACCGGCGCGACCTGTTCTTCCTCGCCAATCCGCGGGCGGTCGAATTACTGCGCACCAATGACGAAGGCAGCGGCAAGTCAGCGTGGGAGGAGTTTCGTAAGGACGAGCGCATCCGTCGAACCTACAACATCACCACCGACGAGATGGAGATGCTCGCGAACGTTGCCGCGATGGGCGAGGTCGTTTCGCCGCGCGACTTCGTTTATATCCTGCACACCATCCGCCACGCGTTGGGACGGTGACCCTCGGGCGAGGCTGACCGGCCCCTCGATTTGACGGAAAGCAGCCGCGTGCATGCTTAATCGCGTTGAATCGAATAGGATCGAGGGACCATGCGCATGCAAGTCCTCGCGGCGCGCGCGCCAATTTGGGCCGCGGCCGTCGAACATGCCAGCCAACTGATCAACGGACCCGATTTTCAGTCTCACAAGCGCACCACGCGCACCGTTGCCGGATTCGCCCTCATCGACGGTACCCGCGTGTTCGTCAAGCGGGTCGACGAAGGTTCGTGGCTGAAGGGCTGGATTCTGCGGCTGCGCGGTTCACGCGCGCGGCGGGTTTTGCGCGGGGCAGCCATGTTGAAGGCCGCAGGCTTCGCGCGTCCGGAACCACTGGGAGTCGCCGAAGGACGCGCGTTCGGTGCCATTCGCGCAAGCTACGTGATTAGCGAGGCGCTCGATGACGCACGCATCATGAGCCAGGTCGTGCTTGCCGGCGGACGCCGCTTTTTTCTCCGCCGCTGTCAAACCTTGGGCGCCGTCGCTCGGGAAATCCGCCGCCTTCACGATGCCGGGATCTACACTCACGACCTTCAGGAAACCAACCTGATGCTCGCGGGCGGCGACGGCGGCGACTGGAAAATACGCTTTGTGGACCTCGAAGATTTTCGCCGCGCTCGGATCGTCTCTGAGCGGCGGCGGATGCTCAACCTGGTGCATCTCGATCGTACTATCGGACGCTTTCTACCGCGCACGCAAAGACTTCGTTTCCTCTATACTTATCTCGGCGGTCATCCGGATTCGGCGCTGGTGCGGCACTCGTTGAACTGCTTTTTTGCTCTTCGCGATCGAGCCCAGCGGCGCGCGCGACCGCATCAACGAGTGAACGTCGACGTAGCGTCGGGAAATAATGGCGCGGTCATCGCTTCGGAAAGCCTTCCGCAGGTGGGCGGAAGCTCGCGATTAACCTGACCGTTCCACCTCAGGTGGCTTCAATGGCGCTTACCGTTCTCAAGCGCGAATACGATCATCACACCGAGCAGATTCACGCCGTCGGCGGACCGAGCGTTCGCGACGTGATATTGGGTCTCAACGACGGCTTGGTCGCCTCATTTGCGGTCACGTCTGGCGTTGCCGGGGCGTTCGGTGCGCAGACCATTGTGATCATGGCCGGACTCTCGGAAATGTTGGGTGGGGCGGTCGCGATGGGACTGGCGGCGTATGCCTCCGCCCGCGCTCAGTTCGAGTTTTATCAGAGCGAGATCGTGCGGGAACGCAACGAAATCGCCCGCTGGCCCGATCGCGAGCGCGACGAGGTCAGTAACATCTACCGCAAGAAGGGGTTTAGCGGCCCGCTGCTCGATCAAATCGTCAGCCATATCACCGCCGAACCGGCCCGTTGGGCGAGCGTGATGATGCGCGAGGAGTTGGGCTTCGGCGACGATATCGGCGATTCGCCGCGGCGATCGGGAATTACGGTCGGCGTGTCCTATCTGTTGGGCGCGATGGTGCCGGTGGTGCCTTATCTATTGGTCGCGCCGCCGGTCGGGATTGTCGTGTCGGCACTGGCCACGATCGGAGTGCTCTTCGGCGTTGGCGCCGCGAAAACCGTTATCACCACGCGTTCATGGTGGCGCAGCGGACTCGAGAGCATGGCGATCGGCATTGCTGCCGCCGCAGTCACCTATGGCGCGGGCGTCCTCTTCGCCAGCCGTCGCGGCTGATACCGATAAATCCTTCAGGCGGCGACGCCCCCGCCTCGCTTCCATCGCGTGAGGTCGCGCTTGAGCAGCGTTTCCAGCGCTTCGATCTCGGGCAGAAACTCCTCCCTGAGCGACGCTTCCACCCGCGAATCAGGCGGCGGAAAACTTGCGCCGCGGCCAAAGCAGTAGTTCCACAACGGCTCGCATCTTTCGCTCAGGAAATAGGACTTGTGCTGACGCAACCATTCACGAAAATCGTGCGCGCGCCGTGCGAGCTTGTAACTTTTCGGCGCCTCGCTGGCCTCGCCGATGTAGCCACCGGCCAAGGGAGAACTGCCTACATTGATAGTGGGTATGCCAATGAAGCGCGTCACTTGATCGAGGTAGCCTTGCGGGTCTTTCTCCAGATCGTCGTCGATCAGCACCAACACACAATCATCCCCGAATTTCTCCTGCCACGTGCGAATGTTCTCGGCGTAGCGGCTAATGCTGAACATGTTGCCGGGGCCGTCCCACTTGCGCTGGCTTTCGATGGCGCCTTCGAGCGTGACCGCTCTGATTACGCCTGCGCGACGTAATTGCCGATACTGCGAATAGAGGCGCGCCACCGGATCGCGCAGCGTACAGATGATGCGGCAACGTGGAATGTCATGTTTGATCCGCACGCGCGCCGCCGACGAATCGAAATACGTCGTCGCGACTTCGACCAACGGCAAATCGGGCGGGCAGTTGCGAAAGAGTGCATGATACCAATCCAGCCCCAGGCGGTAGTACCAGGAAAAAAACTGCGTCTCGCTGATTCCCATCGGCAAACCGACGTGGCCGTCGAGCACGCGGCGAAGCCAGGTAGCAGCGGTACACGGTGGCCCGACGGCGATAAATTGCGGCAACCGCTGATCCGTTGGAGCACTCACAACAGGCCAACCACGCTTTGCAGGTTCATCACGGGATTCATGCGACACAATACCTACGAATAATGTAAGGCTTCAGACTCGCACAGGCCAGTAATTCTTCGTAAGTACCCTAACAATCTGTATCATGAAGGCGACGATCTTGTAGCAAAGGAAGTCAATTCAGTGAATCGCATCGAACAACACATGGAATCTCTCGACAGCCGCATTCTCGATAAACAGGTCCTCGGCCCTACTTATCACGAGCGCACCCGCGAGAACCTTCGGATGCTACTGGATTCAGGCTGGATCAAGCCGGGCGAACGAGTCCTTGAAGTCGGGACCGGCGACGGATTGATGATCGCATTGCTGGCCGAGCACGGCATCCTCGGCACCGGTATCTGCAAGTCTCGTTCTGATTTCGAAGCCGGCAAGCAAAAAGGCTACGACATTCACTTCAGCGACATGTCGGACATGCCATTCGAGGACCACACCTTCGATTTGATTTACACCCGCAATGCCTTCGATCACTCGCTGATGCCGGCCATCACCCTCAGCGAATTTCGTCGAGTGCTGAAGCCCTACAAGATCATGTTCATTGAATTCGAGTGGCTCAGTACGGAGGACGTCCGCAAGCACAAGGAAGTCCGTCACGTCGGGCACGTCTATAAGATCGGCGGTTCTTACAACAAGCAACGCCACTGGTCGGCGATGAGCTACGATGACATGCGATGGCTGGCGTATCGGCTCGACCTCAAGCTGGTCGATTCCTTCTTCGCACATGAATCACAGGCTTTCGTGATTGAAAGCACTCCCTACATGGGTGGCGGAACCGGTAATCTCGACGAGTGGGGCCGTTATCGTCACGGACTAGAAGGTGAGACGGCTAAAGCCAGGCGCTCCCTGCTGCCTAGCTTTCTACGCACTCGGAGCTGATTTCACCAACTCACTGGGTAGCAGCGGCCTGAGTCGCGCGACACACCTCTTTACAGGTTCGTCGCTAAGCGCCGGCGTGGCAGCACCGAGCCCGCCTTGGATCCGGGCGATCAACCACCGCCGCGCGTGCGGCCAGAAAGCGCCCGCGCCATCCCGAGCGGCAAATAGGTCTTGAGGTAGCGCAGGAGACTCTTCACGCGAGTCGGTTTCATCTGCAAGGCGCGGCGAAAGGCCTCACGCGCCGAAGCTCGATTGCCATCGCGCAGAGCGCGCAAGCCGATATAGCCAAGGATGCTGCGGTTGGCGCGGGCACGAGCGGCGAGCAATCGATCCGAGCTGATGCCGTACCGCTCGCGCAGTATTCGATCGAAGGTTATGCACGCCTCCGGTTTGCGCCACCTGGTTTTGAGCGGGCTCGGAAACAGCGAAAAGCGCCACTTTACGAGGCACTCCGAAAGGTAATGAAACGCGCCTTGTTCGCGTACTCGCAGCCAGAAGATCACGTCCTCGAAACCATAGGAACGGAATTCCTCGGAGAATCCGCCGCAGGCGTCGAAGGTGCTGCGCCGCATGATCACCGCGCTCGGCATGATCGGCCACAGCCGCGAGAGCATTTCGTCGAGCGTCGGCGCATGATCGACACCGGCACCGACCAGCGCGGAACGCAGGTCGTGGCCGTCGCTATCGATCACCGCACAATTGGTATAGGCGAGCACGCAGTCCCGATTGTCATCGAGCGCGGCCACCGTCCGCTCGACCATCGCGGGCGCCCAGATGTCATCGCAATCCAGGAATGCGAGATATTCGCTTTGGGTCGCCGCGACTCCGGTGTTGCGCGCCGCTGCGATACCACCGTTCTTCCGATCGATCACCCTGATGCGCCCGTCGTAACGGCGCAGCACTTCCGCGGTGGCGTCGGTCGAACCGTCGTTGACGACGATCACCTCGAGGTCGCGATAGCTCTGGGCCAGCGCGCTATCGATCGCCTCGGCGATCGTCGCGGCTCCGTTATATACGGGAACTATCGCTGTGACGCGGGCCATAGTGCCTAGTTTGTCATTCGCCCGGGCGAAGCGCGAGGCGTCGGCGGTTGGGGCGCTGATTGTTGCGCATGAGCGATCTGCGATCGCGGATTCTTCCACGCAGAGAGATCGCGTCCGATCAGATCTTCGAGCGCCTCGACACTCGGGCGAAAGCGTTCGCGCAAGCGCGCTTCCACTTCCGGGCTGAGCGGCGCGAATTCCTCGCCACCCTCGAAGCAGTAACGCCACAGGCCGGCGCGACCGAGTAGATGAATCGTACCGTAAGCTTCGCGTGACTTCAGCCAGTCGCGCAACTTGCGCGCGCGGCGCGCAATCCGTCGATTACGTGGCTGCGCGTTGAACGTGTTGATCCGCTTCTCGCCGACGGCTGACTCGGTAATCGCGAAGCGCGCGATGCCGATGAAATCGCAAACGCTATCGAGGTAGCTCTGCGCATCCGCTTCGAGATCGTCGTGAATCAGCACCAGCACACGCTCACGGCCGAAGGTCTCAAACCACGCCTTTAATCCACTGTCGGTATTAGCTGGATTCTTTTCTACCCAGGTCTCGAAGTCGTCCGCGGTCCACGCGTTGCGCAATGCGAGCTTGTAGAATGAGTAACGCCGCTCGACCGGATCGCGAAATGTACAGATGATGCGGCACTGCGGAATATGCAATGCGATACGTTCGCGGCCAATCTGCGAATAGTAACTCGGACAGATTTCGCCGGCCGGAAGATTGGGATCGCAATCGCGAAAATAGCTCTTGTACCACTCGATTCCGCGCGCGTAATTCTCGATGAAGAAATCGACTTCCTTGATCTCGCGCGGCAGTCCAACGTGTCCGCGCAGCACCGCATCGAGCCACGAGGTAGCTGCGCGCGGCGGCCCCACACCGAGGAAATCCGGCAACCGTCCGCGGCTTGATTCCAGATCCGCACCGGAGGCCATCAGTCGAAATACTCTTCAGGGAGAACGGAGTGATTCAATAGGTTGTTCCTATCAGAGCGCTCGCGTGCGTTTCAACTATTGGACTTATATCCCGAAATCCGCAGTGCAAGCAGTTAAACTTCGATGAGGACATCTTCGCCATCGACTTTGACGACGAAGCAGGCGAGCCGGGTTTCCGGATCGTCAACCGATGCGCCGGTGGTAAAATCGTACTCCCATCCGTGCAGCGGACAGATCACGCGAGTGCCATAGATGTCGCCGGCGCCAAGCGACCCACCGAGATGTCGGCAGGCATTGTCGATCGCGTAGAAGCAGCCGCCGGAATTGAATAACGCGACTTTCCGGCCGCGCACCTCAACTACTCTCGCGCTACCCTCTGGAACTTCGCAGCTTCGCGCAACTTTGATCAATTCGGACATCGTCGTTTGGATTCGATGTTCTTACTAGCCATCAAGTCGTGTATTCGGCGTTGATTTTCACGTAGTCGAAACTGAGATCGCAAGTGACTATTCGCGCCGACGCCTTGCCCAGCTTGAGATCGATAGTGAGGCCGAACTCGGGCTCTTTCATCCGCGCCGCCGCCGCCGCGAGCGCATTGGTATGTAGCGCACCGCGGCTGGCAAGCTTGATTCCCCCGAGTGTCACTTCGATCCGATCGAGGTCGAGCACGACGCCTGCTTTGCCGGCCGCCATCAGGATACGCCCAAAATTCGGATCGCAACCGAAGAACGCGGTCTTCACCAACGGCGAGTTGGCAATTTGGCGCGCGACGCGATCGGCGTCGGCATGGGTGCGGGCGCCGCGCACCTCGACCGTCACCAACTTCGTCGCGCCCTCGCCATCGCGTACGAGTTCATGCGCAAGCGCGCTGGAGACCTCGGCCACGGCGCTCTCGAACAGCGCGAGATCGCGCCCAGCCAGCGCACGATTTCCAGCCGCGCCCGACGCCATCAGGAGCAGCGTGTCGTTAGTGGACATGTCACCGTCCACCGTGATCGCGTTGAAACTCTGCGGCAAGGCGCGAGCCAGCGTGCGCTTGAGCGCGGGCGGCTTAATTGCGGCATCGGTCATGACGAAAGCGAGCATCGTGGCCATCTTCGGCTCGATCATTCCAGCGCCCTTCGCACAGCCCAAGATACTAACTTCAACGCCGCCGACCTTGACCGTTGCCGACGCCATCTTTGGGCGCGTATCAGTGGTCATGATCGCGCGTGCAAAATCCTCGAAGCGATCCGGCGCGAGCGCCGCGACCGCGTCGCGCACGCCGGCGCGATACTTCGAGAGGTCGTAGGTGCGCCCGATCACGCCGGTCGAGCATGGTGCGACAAGTTCCGCCGCGCATCCCAGTTCACGCGCGACCGCCGCCGAAGAATCATAAGCGAGCTTGAGACCGGCCTTGCCGGTGAAGCAGTTGGCCGATCCCGAGTTGGCGGCGACGGCCTGCAGATGTCCGCGCTTGATGCGCTCGCGCGATACGATTACGGGCGCCGCCTTGACTCGATTGCTGGTGAAAACGCCCGCCGTCGCGACCGGCCAGTCAGTCGCGATAAGCCCCAGGTCCTTGCGTCCCGGCTCATTGCGCAGGCCCGCGCACACCCCGGCAAAGCGAAAGCCGCGTACCGGCGCGGGCTCCAGTCGTACCTTCATCGCCACCTCCAGCCGCCGATCTAACAGGGGTCCGACGCCCGCGCACAAGCGTTAGCACCGAATGCAAATGACGAATCCGGCACCGACCTGACCACAGCCACCGTTATCGACTCCGCGAACATTGGGCCGCGATCACTTGCCGTGGCAACGCTTGTACTTCTTGCCGGATCCGCATGGACACGAGTCGTTGCGACCGACCTTGTCGGCCTCGCGCTTAACAGTAGCCGCACTTTGATCGACTGGCTCGTCGCCGTGGCTCATCACGACTTTCTGGGGGCGCTGCTGTTGCTGCTGAATCTGTTCGACGTCCTCCTCGCGGCGCACCTGCACCGAGAAGACCTTCTCGACCACGTCTTCCCGGGTCACGCGCATCATCGCCTCGAACATTTCGAATCCTTCTTTCTGATATTCCACCAGCGGATTCTTCTGTCCGTAACCACGCAGTCCGATGCCTTCCTTGAGATGGTCCATCGCGAGCAGATGGTCTTTCCACAGCGAATCGAGCGTTTGCAGCATCACGACCTTTTCGATCTGGCGCATCACCGGTTCGGTGAATTCGGCCTCGCGTCGATCGTAAAGCTGCTTGACCCCATCGATCGCGATTTCGATCAGATCGTCAGGACCGTTGAGGTCCTCGATCTTGCCGCCTTCGCGAAAATTCGGACGGAACTTGAATTGCTTGAAGAAGCCGTCTTCGATTTCTTTCCAATCCCAATCCGGCGGATCTTTATCGTCTTCCGCGTGCGGCTTGATGATGCCCTCGATCAACTCTTCGCACATCTCCAGGATCTCGTCCTTGAGTGGCGCGCCCGAGAGCAGTTCGCGCCTTCGATGGTAAACCACCTCGCGCTGCCGATTCATCACGTCGTCGTACTCGAGCAGGTGTTTGCGGATGTCGAAGTTATGCGCTTCGACTTTCTTCTGCGCGTTCTCGATCGCTTTCGAAATCCACCGATGTTCGATCGGAACGCCGTCCTCCATCCCGATGCGATCCATCAGGCCCTTGAGGCGATCGGCGCCGAAAATTCGCAGCAGGTCATCTTCGAGCGAGAGAAAAAAGCGCGACGAGCCGGAGTCGCCCTGCCGTCCCGAACGCCCGCGAAGCTGGTTATCGATACGCCGCGACTCGTGTCGCTCGGTGCCCAGAATATGCAGCCCTCCGGCCGCCAGCACCTGCTCGCGTTCGCCTGCCAGTTGCTCGCGATAACGAGCGAGTGCCTGCTGAAAATTTGGATCTTCCGGATCGCGCGTGCCCACTTCGTTTGCCGCGAGGCCTTCGGCGTTGCCGCCGAGCACGATGTCCGTGCCGCGACCCGCCATGTTGGTCGAAATCGTGACGGCCTTGTAACGCCCGGCCTGCGCGACGATATCCGCCTCGCGCTCGTGGTTCTTGGCGTTGAGCACGTTGTACTTGATGCTGGTCTTTTTTAGCTGATTCGCGACGCGTTCGGATTTTTCGATCGAGACCGTGCCCACCAGCACCGGTTGTCCGCGCTCATAGCAGTCGCGGATGTCCTCGATCACCGCGTCGAATTTCTCCTGCTCGGTCTTGTAAACGACGTCGTGATGGTCAATCCGAACCATTTCCTTGTTGGTCGGTATGACCGTCACTTCCAGGCCATAGATCTCGCGGAATTCGACCGCTTCGGTGTCTGCCGTCCCGGTCATCCCGGCGAGCTTCTTGTACATGCGGAAGTAATTCTGAAACGTGATCGTCGCGAGCGTCTGGTTCTCGGATTCGATCTTGACGTTTTCTTTCGCCTCGATCGCCTGGTGCAGACCGTCGCTCCAGCGCCGCCCCGGCATCAAGCGGCCGGTGAACTCGTCAACGATTACGACCTGCCCGTCCTTCACCACGTAATCGACGTCGCGCTTGAACAGGACGTGCGCGCGCAAGCCTTGCGACACATGATGGAGCAGCAGGATATTGCGCGGGTCGTACAGGTTCTCGACCCCGAGCAGTTCTTCGACCTTGGTGACGCCCTCCTCCGTGGTCGCCGCCGTGCGCAGTTTCTCGTCAACCGTGTAATGCTCTTCGAGCTTGAGCCGCGGGATCACTCGATCGACCACGTAATAGGTGTCGGTCGATTCCTCCGAAGCGCCCGAGATGATCAGCGGCGTTCGCGCTTCGTCGATCAGGATCGAATCGACCTCATCGACGATGGCGAAATTGTGTTCGCGCTGGACGTAATCCTCCAGGTTGAACTTCATGTTGTCGCGCAGGTAATCGAACCCGAACTCGTTATTCTGCCCGTAAGTGATGTCGCATTGATAAGCGATCTTGCGATCCTGATCGCTGACCCCGTGCACCACCACGCCGACGGTGAGGCCGAGAAACTTGTAGATACGGCCCATCCATTCGGAGTCGCGCCGCGCGAGATAATCGTTGACCGTGACGACGTGCACGCCGCGGCCGCTGAGCGCGTTGAGCACCGCCGGCAGCGTCGCCACCAGGGTCTTGCCTTCGCCGGTTTTCATCTCGGCGATACGCCCCTGATGGAGCACCATGCCGCCGATTAGCTGAACGTCGAAATGGCGCTGACCCAGCGTCCGCTTGGACGCCTCACGGACGATCGCGAAGACCTCCGGCAGGTTCTCGTCGAGCGCATAGGCGCGCTCGTCGGCATCCTCGATCGCGCTGATGCGTTCCTTTAGTTCGGCGATCTTGCCGCGCAGGTCGTCGTCGCTGAGCTGCGCGATCTCGGGTTCGAGTTCATTGATTTCGTCAACTATCGGGCGCATCCGCTTCAGTTCGCGATCGTTTCGCGAACCGAAGATTTTGCGCGCCACGTGAGACAGGGATGAAGCCATTTTATACGAGTAAGCTCAAATGCAAATGCCCGCCCCTAACCGGACGCGGGCGTAATTTATCTATTGTAGCGCACCATGCGCCGCATTTCAGCGTTCTATCCGCACCGCGGATTCCACCCGCGGACCGATAAAGCGCCGCCCGACCCGCACAAATCGTTCGGGCGTCTCCGTCACAAAGAAGCTCTGCGCGCCGCCGCCATCGCGCCGCGCCAACTTGAGTTCGTTCAACTTTTCGGCCACTGCACCCGCCGTCGCGATCGCCGAATCGACCATCTTTACCCGCGGACCCATCACCCGCTCGAACATCCCGCGCAGGAGCGGATAATGCGTACAGCCCAGCAGCAGCGTATCGATCCCGCTGGCCTTCAGGCTTTCCAGATAGTGCGTTACAGTGCGCTCGGCGATGTCGTTGTCGGTCCAGCCTTCTTCGACCAGTGGCACCAGCAGCGGACAGGCCCGCGTGTAGATCTCCGCGCGCGCTTTCAGACTCTGGATCGCTCGCGTGTAAGCTCCCGATGCGATCGTTGCCTCCGTCCCGATGACGCCGATTTTGCCCGTGCGCGAGGCCTTCACCGCCGCCCGTGCCCCGGGCTCGATCACGCCGATCACCGGCACCATCGTGTGGCGCTCGATTTCCTCCAGCGCCACCGCGCTCGAAGTGTTGCACGCGACCACCAGCAGTTTGATCCCCTTGGCCAGCAGGAACTCGGTGTTCTCGCGCGAGTACCGTACGATCACTTCGTTGGACTTCGTACCGTAGGGCAGACGCGCCGTATCGCCGAGATAGATAAAGTCTTCGCCCGGCAGCAGCGCGGTAAGCTCCTTGAGTACGGTCAGCCCGCCGATGCCGGAATCAAACACGCCAATCGGCCGCGCGCGATTGTCGGCCGCAGACGAGCCGCGCGATATTCGTGAAGCTTGCAGCGCCGCCGACGGCCCGTGCGCTCGTCCATTCACCGATGAGGGCGGCACCGCGACACTCTGCGCTCGCTTGCGTACGGATAACCCATCGCTCGCCGCATCGCGTGTCCGCGCAACGCCGGTACCACCAGCCAGTGGCGCGCCGCTCCTCGAATTGCTTCCGCGCTTCGCCATCGTCTAGCTTTGCGCCAGGCGCGCGCCCAGTGCCGACGGCAGTGGGGCCGTTTCTCCGAACACACGCCGATGCACGCTCGGGCTTTCCATGCAGAGATAAGTCTGCAGCTTCGCGTCCGCCTGTTTGATCCGTGCGCTTAACGCCGCATAAAGCTTCGTTCGCAACGGCATGAACGTGCGATAGCGGCCGTCCTCAGCCAACACGTCTTCACCTACCAGCATCGGATCATTCGGAAATCGGCGCCGCGCCGCCGCCTTCAGCCCTGGCGTCATCCGCAATCCCCCCATGCTGATAAACCCGATCCGATCCGGCGCGATCGCGTCGAAGAGGTTTTCGATCAATTCGAGGTAATCGCGTTCGGCGCCTTCGTAAGCGATTATCGGGTCGAGATGAAACGCCACCCGATAACCCGCTTCAAGCACTCGCCGCGCCGCTACGATGCGTTCCGCGGGTGACGCCGTGCGATGCTCGGTGCTCCGGAAAACCCGGTCCGGCGAAAGCGTCCACGAGACCAGCGTGCGTCCCTTTGGATCGATCGCTACAAGATTTTCAATCTCGTCGGTTTTGGTTTTGAGCTCGAGCGTCAAATCCTCGCGATCACCAAAGTATTCGACCAGGTCACGGCTGATTCCGGTCAACGAATCGAACGCCAGCGAATCGGCCAGTTCTCCCGTCCCGACGCGAAATCCGCGCGCCGGCGACTTGCGCCGCAACCGCTCCAATTCCTCAAACGCATCGGAATAGTTCGCGTAGATCTGAAAGCCCGGATTATCGGCCAGGTATTCCTGTAAAAAACAGTAGCCGCAATCCATCGGGCAATTCGACGCCAATGTCAGCACCAGGTAACCGCAGCATGCGAACTCCGAGGATCCTGCCGGACACGCCATCAGAAAAGGCGATCGCCGCCGCAGGATCGTCATCTCGCGTTTTCCCATTCCAAACGAATCGCCGGCATTCGCGGCCGGGCGCGTGAACTCGCGTCCATCCGTGACGTAGTCGATCGGAACCTGCGGCGGCAACGCCGCCACCACGCGACGCGCCAACACGCTCGTGCGCGCACTACCCTCTATATGGATCGCGTCCAGGCTAAATCTCATCTTCTAACCCGCCGGCACCGCCGGCCAGATCCGCAATGCGCCCGAGGCCTGCCTGCACCCGCGCCAATGCGTCAATCAAGGATTGCAAATCCGCACCGCCGCGCGCGCAGATTTCAATCTTGACCTCATCAGAGGACAAGTCCTTCGGCAAGACCACCTTGATGCCACCCGGCAGTCTCAGCGCCGCGACTTCCGCGGCCAGCAGATCAGCCATCCGCCGCAGTCTCGGAAAGCGTATCACGCGCAGCATCTCGATCAGCTCGTGCGCACGGCCGGGCGCCGACCCCGCCCCATCCAGTATCCGCCGGACCTCGGTCCGGGAAAGAATTGCCTCGATTGAAACACGCTCGCGCAACGCGATCTCTTCAAGCAATTCAAACGCCGTCACCAACTGGCCGGTGCGCAAGCGCAAGGCCTCGGCCATGTGCACCAGCGTCGCGCGATCGGCCTGCGCGAGCGCCAGCCATCGTACCAGATGCGCGTCAGGAAGGTGCCGCGCCGTCGCCCATCGCCGGATCGCGTCGTCGTCGGCCGCAATCACGCTCACGCTACATTCTCCGCGACCTTGGAAAATCTATCGTTCGCTTCCGCCCCAGGCCGATGAACGGTTCCGGATGCATCTTTGGCAATAATCGTCACCATCAATGCGATCGAATCGGACAGCGATATGCGCTCGCGTTCCGCGACCGCGAACGTCGTGCGCGCGGGTATTTCCATCACCGCGATTGCGTCCGCCTCGCGCCCGCGCCGCCGCAGCCCTTGAGCATAGATCGCGCACTTCTCCTCGATCACGATTCCCACCGCACACCGCTGCGATTGGTTCAGCTGATCGCCGTCGAGCAGCTTAAGCAGGGCGAGCAGACGAAATCGATCGATCGCCGGAATCGTCGCGGAAAGTTGTCCCGGATGGCCGGCGCGCCGCATCACCAACGGTTCCGCGATCAGTCCGATCTCGTTCTTCGCAAGAATGCGCAGCCACAGATCGTAATCCTCGGCCGCGGCCATCCGTTCATCGAAGCCGCCCAGTTCCCGAAAAAACCGTGTCCGCAATATCACCGCCGACGGACTTATCAGGCACGTGCGTAAAGAGTCGCGAAAAATGTCACCGGCGCGCTTGCGATGCCGCAGGCCGGGATTCACTCGCCGCCCACTGCGCACCCAAATCTCCTCGGTCTGCGCGATCGCG
>DASXFX010000138.1:0-19971 GCA_036489375.1 Binataceae bacterium (SeqCode)
TCCAGATGAAGCCGCTTAGTTCGAAGCGGAGAGTAGCGGCACCCGTATTGCCCATATCGAGCAAGGTGCTGGGGGCGTGCGGCGAGAGCCAGGCGACGACGGGATCTATCGAAAAATTGGCCGCATGAGCAGGAGCGACCCCTACCAGGGCCGCTCCGACGCTCAATGCCAAGAGCGCGTTTCGCGATGCTTTGCTGCTCATGCCGCTGCGGTCTGTGCGTGGCTCAGACTAGAAGCTGACCGTTACCGCGACGGAGTCGGTATAGGCGCCTGCGGGCACGCTCTGTTGCGCGGGTACGTTGGCGTACACGGTGTAGTCCACTGCGGTCGTGCTGGGTGCGGCTGGTTCCACCACCCAAGTCCCTTCCACGTTGCCCCAGACCGTCGATAGGCCTGCATCTGAATAGAGTTCGTAGCTCAGGTAATCCGACGCACCGTCCGTCATGGCACGAGTGGTGCCGACCGCGGCGTGTGAGCCATTGGCGCCGGCGTCGAGTCCGATAGTTGCTACTGCTCCAGCGGTGCAAGTAACTGCGAGGGTGGCGGTGGGAGTGAGTGCGGTCGCGCTAAGAACATTGTAGTTGCCCACGGTAAGGGCCGGCGCCGCAGCGATCGTGCAATTGTTAGTAACGTCTGCGCTCACGCCGAGGTTGGTCGTGGCTTGCGCGAAGGCGAGGCCGCCACCGAGGAGCAATGAGAGCGCGGTCGCACCGAGAGTTATATGAGCGCATTTCTTAATTGAGTTGGTGAACATTTCTTAACCTTTGTTTCCTATTTTCATGCGGAAGCTGTCCGCGTTCCGGCAATGCCGAAGCAACATCACTGAACGATTACAAGTGCAGTAGTTGTGCCGTGGGCTTGCCGAGTCGCTTCACGGTAAGACCACATGCTCATAACGTGCGTAGCGCCACGGAAAGCCAAGCTAACAGGCTTAGCCGTGGCTGCTCACTAGCGCTGCGGAGTGACAAACAAATGACGGTCGCGATGATTGAGGAGCGTCAGTGTCCCAACATCGGTGTACCACTATCGATGGGACGTATCAGAATCCGATCGTGGTGACGCCTACACTGCTAGCAGGTCTCCAGGTGCCTGGTGTTTCACTTACTTACTATGCGATGACTCCAGCTAATTGATGGCTACACCTAAGTGCGGCTGACTAAGGAGTTAGTCGAGAGCGCCAAAGAATTGTCACACGATCGTGGCTATGTCACTGAGGAGTCAGTGAGGCGGCTAAGCGCCCTGATCGGTGGAGCGGAGGTGGACGCGGAGGGGTCTCGCGGGGGCGGATCGGGGAGGAAATCGAGGAGCGGGGAGGCCTCGCGCGGGTGAAGCGGTACTAATACTAAGAGTGTATTTATAGGCCTCGTGCTAATGGATGAAATATTTCACCCGGCTAAATCGACCCTTTATACGATGTTTAGGCAACCTTTGACAGGCTAAACCATCAGAGCCACGGCGGGGTGAAATATTTCACTGAGCGCCTGGGCTTCCTCGCGAAAGTTAGGCAAATCGAACCGCGGGTTAACCAGGATTTTGGATGGGAGACGGCGACGCGGGGGGATTGGCGAGGCGATCGAGGAGGGCGCGCGCATCCTTTAGATCGCGGGCGTCGAAGCCTTCGGTGAATTGCGCATAGATTTCGGCGAGCAGGGCCCGGGCTTCGTCGCGGCGGCCGTTGGAATCGAGCATGCGGGCGAGGCCGTTGGCGGCGCGCAACTCGAAGAGGCGAGCGTGCTGGCGGTGCGCGATGTCGATGGCGTTGCGAAAGGAGGACTCGGCGGCGGCAAGGTCATCCGATGTGCCGAGATTCACATCGCTGGATGAGGCCTGGGCAGTAACCTTGTCGGCGGGCGTGGCGCGGCGCAGCAGGAATTCGCCGCGCAGGCGTTGCAGTTCCGCGGCGGACACCGCCCAACCGACCTCGGTGAGGTGAGTTTCGATCTCGCTGACCATGGCCAGGGCTTCGTCGGCGCGGCCGAGACGGCCGAGTGCGTCGGCGTAATGAATGCGCCATTGGCAGCCGGTGGCCGGGGTGGTCTCGAAAACGCGGCCGGCCGCGGTGATGAGCTCGATACCTTCCTCGATGCGATTACGATGGATGAAGACCTGGCCGCGCAGGGCGCGCGCGTAGGCGGACCATAGGGGCATCTCGCGCTCTTCGGCGAGGTTTTCGACCGCGGCAGCGCGCTCGAGCACGCCATCCCAGTCGCGCAGGCGAAAGCGCAATTCGGCGGCGCTGTTAATCGCTACGATGAGCGAATGGGGACCGGAGGAACCGGCGGCGGCGACGGCTTCATCGCTGCGCCGCAGCGCCTGGTCGATGTAGCCGAGAAGGGCGAGGACGCTGGCGGAGATGGAGAGAATCATCGCGCGCGCGTCACCGATATCGCCAAGCGGACGATCGCGACGCTGATGGCCGTTGGCGCCGTGCGTGCCGGGCGGGTCGGAAGGGAAAGCGGAAAGGTCACGCGGCAGCATCAGCGCGAGATCGCAGAGCTCGCGCGCGGTCTCGGGCTCGCCAGTCAGGACCACGGTCTGCGCCATGGCGACGTAGGCGCCCATCCGTTTGGCGGGATCGCCGGAGCGCACGGCGATGGCCAACTGGCGCTCGCCGAGGGTGCGGGCGGTTTTGAGCTCGAGCCGCACGATGTAGTGAAACTGGATGCCGTAAACGATCCAGAAGACATCGTCGTCGGTGCCGAGTTCGACGGCGAGATCGCGGGCGCGCTCGAGGGCGATGCGGACTTCGTCGGCGGCGACGCCCTTGAACGGAATGAGGTACTGGCCGAGCGCGCTTTGCATCGCGAGTTCCTGGCGGTCGCGGTCGCGCGTAGCCGGCAAGGTGCGCAGGAGCCGGAGCGCCTCGGCAAAGCGATCGGCCGCCTCGCCGTAAGCTGCGCGCTGCGCCGCCTGGCGGCCGGCGCGACCCAGATACTCGATGGCCTTGGGCAGGTTGCCGCTGCGATCATAATGATAGGCCACCGCAGCGACGTAATCGTCGAGGCAGGTCGCATAGATCTCCTCGATGGCGCGCGCGATATCCTCATGGAGCAGCTTGCGCCGCTCGCTCAGGACGGAGCTGTAGGCGACTTCCTGGGTCAGCGCGTGGTTGAAATAGTACTTCGACTCGCCCGCCTGCGGTTCCTCATAGATGAAGTCGCCGGCTTGCAGAGCAGCGAGTAGCGCTTGCAGGCGCGGAACGAATTGCGGCGGCGCAACGTGTGTAATCAGCCGCAGGGTGAAGCCCTTGCCGATGACGGCGAGGGTTTGGAGGAGTTCCTTTTCATCGGGCGCAAGGCGGTCGATGCGCGCGGCAAGAATTCCGTTGACGGTGGGTGGGATGCCGATATCGTCGAGCGGCAGCGCGAGTTCCAGCGGACCATTACGGGTCAGCGCACCACGTTCGAAGAGCGCGCGGACCATCTCTTCCATGAAGAACGGATTACCCTCGGTCTTATCGATGATGAAGCGTTTGAGATCGGCGATAGTCGCGCGATTGCGGACCGCGGCACTGTTGGACGGAGCGGCATCATCGACGCCTTCGAGCAGCGCGTCGAGCATCTGATCGGCGCCGGCGAGTCCGAGCGGCTCGAGTTTCAGCTCGGTGTAATTGGGCAGATCCGACCATTGATGATGATATTCGGGACGGTAGTTGACGAGCATCAGCAGGCGCGCGCGGCCAACGCCTTCGGCCATCAGATCGAGCAAGCCCTGGGTGGCACTGTCAACCCAATGAAGGTCCTCGAAAACGACGATGAGCGGCTGGTTGAGGCTTTCGCGCAGGAGGACGCGCTCGATAGCCTTGAGCGTGAGGCGCCGCCGCGTATGCGCGTCCATGCCGGCGAGCGGACTGTCGTTCGCTTTTGCCGCGTCGCCGTCCTCGAGACCGAGCAGCGCGATGAGAAAAGGCAGGGTATCTTCCAGCGCGCGATCGAGCATCAGGATTTTGCCGCCGACTTTTTCACGGCGGCGGCGGCGATCGTCGCCCGGGGCGATCGCGAAATAGTCGTTGAGCAATTCGATCACGGGCAGATAGGCGGAGGCCTTGCCGTGCGAGACCGAATAGGCGTCGAGCATGAGGGCGCCGGAGCCTGCGATCGCTTTGAACTCATAGAAGAGGCGGGACTTGCCGACACCGGCATCGGCCACTGCGGCAACGATCTGGCCGTGGCCGCGCTGGGCGAGTTCGAAGGCGTCGGTGAGCTTGGCGATTTCACGTGCGCGGCCGACGAATTTCGACAACCCACGCATCGCGGAGGCCTGCAAGCGCGTCCGCAAGGGGCCGAGGCCACCGACCTCGAAGACCTCGACCGGATCGCTGATGCCGCGGATTTTCACCGGACCGAGCGGCTTCAGCACGAAGTAACCGGCGACGATGCGCTCGGTGTCCTTGCTGATGACGATGGAGCCGGTGGACGCGATGGTTTGCAAGCGTGCGGCGAGATTGGTGGTGTAGCCGATGGGAGTGTATTCGGCGTTGCGGGCGCCAGTCTGAATCGAGCGCACGACGACTTCGCCGGTGTTCACGCCGACGCGGATTTCGATGGGCGGGCGACCCTCGGCGCGCAGGCGCGCGCCGTACTCGCGCAGTTGATCCTGCATGCGCAACGCCGCATAAAGCGCGCGCTGCGGATGGTCCTCATGGGCGACGGGCGCGCCAAAGACCGCGAAGACGCCGTCGCCGGTCGATTGCACGATGTAGCCGTCGAAGTGCTGCACGGCCTCGATCATCAGGCGGAGCGCGGGGTCGATCAGCGCCTGCGCTTCTTCGGGATCGATATCCTCCATCAGCTCGGTCGAACCTTTGATATCGGCGAAGAGCGCGGTGAGCGTTTTGCGTTCGCCGGCCGAGATGCTCACGGTGTTCGGAACGGTCATGCTGATGGGCGCGGAGAGCGCGGCGGAGAATCGCGGCGGATGCAGGTCCGCGCCAGATGCGCTCGCGGGGGTTCCGTTATGGACGGCGGCGCCGTCATCAGAAGACGATCTTGCGCTGCCGGAAGGCGATCCCGCGTCGCCTGACAAGGGGTGCGGGGACACGCTCGCAACGACTGGCAAACGCGAGCCGCATTCGCCGCAGAACTTGGCGCTCGGCGGATTGGACGCACCGCATCGCGAGCACTTGCGGGCGAGCGCGGCACCGCATTCGAGGCAAAATTTCGCGTCGTCGGGATTTTGAGCGTTGCAGTTAGCGCATTGCATCGGAGTAACCGGCCAACTCAGATCGCAGCGCGTCGCTTACTGGCAGTCCGCGCGCGGCGGCCCTCAAGTAATAATTCTGCACGCAATCGCATGCCGCGATCCATACCGTATTGAACGACGTCAGCACGCGCAGCGTCAACGCGCAAAATGATCGAGCAGCGAGCGGCCACGTTCGCTCAATACGAAGCGGGCGCGCAGGGCGCGCGAGACAAAAGCCTTGGCTTTGCGGACGGCGGCTTCGAGGTCGTCGCCATAGGCGAGTCGCGCGGCAATCGCAGCCGAAAAGGCGCAGCCGGTGCCATGCGCGCCGTCGCCAGCGATGCGGCGGGCGGTGAATTCGGTGAAGCTGCGGCCGTCGAAGAGCAGATCGGTGGATTGTATTACGCTTGCGCTTTTGCGTGTGACGCCCGCGGCATGATCGGAGGAGAAACCGTGCCCGCCCTTGATTACGATTGCGCGCGCGCCGAGGCGGCGCAATTTGCGCGCCGCAGCACGCATCGCGGAGGGGCCGTCGATCTCGATACCGGATAGGGTCGCGGCCTCGGGAATATTGGGCGTGATCACGCGGGCCAGCGGAAACAACTGCGTGACTAGCGCGCGCTCGCCCGCCTCGTCGAGCAGACGCGCACCGCTGCTCGCGATCAGGACCGGATCGACGACCGGTGCGGGGAGCGCGAAATCCTCGATCGCTTTCGCGACCGCATTCACGACTGCCGCATTCGCCAGAGCGCCGGTCTTGAGCGCATCGGGAATACGCTCGGCAATGAGCGTCGCAATTTGATCGGCGACCATCGCAGCGTCGATGGGCTGCACGCGGCTGACGCGCACACTATTTTGCGCAATCACCGCGGTGATTATCGAAAAGCCATAGATGCGAAAAGCCGCGAAGGTTTTGAGATCCGCTTGCAGACCTGCGCCGCCGCCGGGATCGCTGCCCGCGATGGTCATCGCGACTGGCCATTTCGCTGCCTTCGACATTGATGATCAGGTTACGCGCGAGATCGCACTGATTTAAATTTAGCATGGTAGTCGGTGGCTTTCGCGGTGTGTTCGCGAGTGCTCGTCGATCACTGAACGTCAGCAGTATCCGCAGCCACTCGACGAATCAGGTATAATAGCCCGACGGCACGCGGCGGCGGCGAAAAAAAAGTTTAACTTGATCGCATTCTGAAGTGAGGGGTATTTTGCGGAGGCAGATGGGCCGCCGTAACAGCAGCAAATGCCGGACACCAGGCAAGAAGAATTTCTCAACCTGCCGTTCCAGGAGAAACTCGAGTTTCTTTACGGCCTGCCCGCGCGCCAGAAACGCGATCTGATTCTTTCTGCGCCCGAGGCCGAACGGCTGGTGCAGTCGTTTGCGCCGGAGACGCTCTTTTACACGCTCAAGGAAATTGGCGTCGCCGACGCGGGCGATTTGCTGAGTCTCGCGCTGCCGGAGCAAATCCGCTCGCTGTTCGATCTCGATTGCTGGGACAAGGATCGGCCGAATCTCGGACGGATGCGCGAGTGGATCGAGGCGATTTCCGAAGCCGGACGCAAGCGCATGGCCGAGGGGATGATGGAGCTCGACCTCGAGCTGGTGTCGCTGTTGCTGCGCCAATACATCCGGGTTCATCGGCTGGCGGATCCGCAGGATTCACCGGACGCACCGTCGGATCGGTTCGTGCAGTTCGACGAGAATTACCTGATCGAGTTCATTCGGCACGACGCGATTCACGCGCACATTCTGGATTTTCTCGAAGAGACCTTCGAACGCGATTACAATTATTTCACGAGCCTGATGGACGAAATTTATTGGGGCGTCGAAGCAGAGCTCGAGGAGCAGGCGTATCGCTTTCGCAGCCTGCGGCTGGCCGACCAGGGGTTTCCCGATTATTTCGACGCGCAGACGGTCTTCGCCTACCTGAACCCGCAGGATTTTCTCAAGATTAGAGCAGAATACCCGTCGCCGGCGCGCGATGGCGTCGATGATAATGACGTGCTGCCGCCGGGAATAGCGCCCGCGCTGCCAGGTGCCGAGAATTCGCTCTTCAACGCGGCGTTGATGGCGGGCTTCGCGGCGCAGGGCAAGCGCCAGTTGCGCAGTGAGATGGCGACGGTAAGCAACCAAGTGCTGGTCGCGCGGTCGGTCGATTTCGGCGATCTCGAAGCGGTGCGCGTCGCGGTCGAGATGACTCACAACTACATGAACCTGGCGCTGGAGCATCTGGCGGGCGGCGACTTGAAAATCGCCATCGAACACTTGCGCGACACTCATCTGCAACAGCTTTTTCGGCTCGGCGTGAGCCTGACGATCGACCTGCGCAAACGGGCCGAGACGGTGGTCGCGAACCTGGGCCTGGCGACCGATCGGACGCGCGAGATTCCCTATCTCGATTCGCCGTTTCGCGAGGCGATCGCGGGTTTCATGCAACGGCAGCCGCAGTATTATGGCGGCCTCGATCGCGAGGGATCGGTGGTGATGCGGGACTTCCGCTCGATGCGCGACCTCCATCTCGGCTATGCGATGCTGGAGCAGGTTGACGCGGTTCCGGCACTGTTCAGGAAGCTGCTCAAGCTGGATATCGCAGCACCCGCATTTCGCGCACAAATAGCGGGTTACGACATTCGGCTGAGTCAAATCCTGCTCACGGCGCTGGCCCGCTACGCGCTCGACGGCCGACTCGTGATCGAACCGATCGAGGCCCATCGGCTGGAGCAGGCGCGCGCCGCGATCATGACGATCGGCGCGCGACCGGCGCGGCTCAACGACGCCTTCAAGCATCACGTGGATACGGCGATGCGCGCGGGACTCGACGAACCGCTGCGCCGGCGCAGTGCGGATTTCGTCAATTCATGTTTGAACATGATTGAAGAGGACCTTGCCGAGATCGATCCGGCCGAGCCGATCGATCCGCGCTTCATCCGCAGCCTGCTCATTCGAAAGTAAACGACCGACTCGCGCGAAGAGCGTGCAGCGCGCTCAGGCTGAGGCGATCGTGGTGATCGCTACGGTGCGCCCGCGGTAACTCGTGGAGAGATCGTGATTGTTCGCGTCGCCGCGCCACGCCGCACCGTGAAGCCGATCGGCGCGCCCGCGGCATGCGTGGTGTGGGCGAAATCGTCGGGCTTAGCGATCGCACGCCCGCCAACCTCGATCAGGATGTCGCCGCGCTGCAGACCGGCGACGCTCGCCGCATGATCGACGTCGGCGACCACGACGCCGCTGGTAGTCGCGACACCAAAGTAAGTTGCCAGGTCGGGGGTCAATTGCTCGACGGTGACACCGAAGTTGGTGGCAGTGACGGGAGCCACGCCAGCGCTCGGAGCGGCGTTCTCGGCATGCATCAAATCGGTGGCGACGTAAATCGGCGCGCTGGCACCCATCGCGAGCGCGATGGCGTCGCTGGGGCGGCTATCGATCGCATAGCGGCCGCCATCGAGAATCACTTTCGCGTAGTACACTTCGTCGCGGACCTCGGTTATATCGACGCGATCGACTTCATTGCCGGTGCGCGCAATGACGTCGCGCAGCAGTTCGCTGGTGAGCGGACGCGGGGAGCTAAGGCCGCGGAGTTCGAGTGTGATCGCCTGTGCTTCGTCGTCGCCGATGACAATCTGAAGCGAGCGCCTGGATGCGCGATCTTCCAGTTGGACGTAACGCGACGCGGAGGTCTTGTCGTAGCCGACATCGGTGACTTCGACGCGGACTTCGCCGCTGGGCGGGGTGAGCGCGCCCGTCGCTTTGACCTTCTGACAAGCGACAAAAAGGCCGCACGCCAGCGCGAGACCTAATCCTCGAAGCGCTCTCGATGGAATTGCGCGCAACACGGATGCCCTTCAAATCGAGACTACGCGCGCGAGCGCATCGTTACCACGCGCCGCGGCCGTCGATGTTCATCCATCGCTGCCACGAAAGCCTCGCGCGACCAGGTAGAGCTCGGATGATCCGGGGCGGCTCGCCCTGGTATGGGTGACTTCGACCTTCTCGAACGCGCGTTGAAAGCTGCGCTTGATTTGCTCGAACTCCCCGCCCATGAAGACTTTGGCGATCATCGCGCCGCCCGGTTTTAGGACATCGCCGGCAAACTCGAGCGCGATCGTCAGCAACTCGGCGGAGCGCGCCTGATCGCGATCGGCGATACCGGTGAGTTTCGGCGAGAGATCGCAGGTGATGAGATCCGCAGCGCCATCGAGACGCGCGGCAACTTCCTCGCGCACCGATGCCTCGCGAAGGTCTCCGACGATAGTGTCGACGTTGGGCGCGGGCGCGGGACATTGTTCGAGGTCGATGCCGACGACTCGTCCATTAGCGCCGACAGCGCGAGTCAGAATCGCGAGCCAGCCGCCGGGAGCACACCCCAGGTCGGCGACGTGCGCGCCAGCGCGTGCGAGCTTGAAGCGCGCAATCAGCTCTTCGATCTTGAAGGCGGCGCGTGAGGGCAGTCCGGCGGCGCGCGCCTTGCGATAGAACTTGTCGTGCGGATCGTACCTTGCCATTCAATCCTGTCTTGTCATTCGATTGTGGCGAGTCATTCGATCGTAGCGCGCCATTCAGATGACCGCCGGGATCGCGCCAGAGAAAAACTTGCCGGCGGAAATCGCTCACATACTTTTCGCCATCGTGAGAAGCCGGTATCGTGATTGATGCTGGTGATCTTCACCGGCGCGTTCGTACCGAAGCAAAATGCCATCATTGAATCTCGACGACCTCAATCCGGCGCAGCGCGACGCGGTCCTGGCACCCGACGGCCCGACCCTCATTCTGGCGGGCGCCGGTTCCGGCAAGACGCGCGTGCTGACCTATCGTATTGCCCACATGATGGCGGAGCGCAACGCCGCGCCGGAAGGCATCCTGGCAGTGACCTTCACCAACAAGGCCGCCAACGAGATGCGCGAGCGGGTCGCGTCGCTGGTCGGAGGCGGCGCGCGGATGCCGTGGGTGAGCACGTTCCATTCAGCGTGCGCGCGGATTCTGCGCCAGGAGATCGCCACGCTCGGCGGCAGGTACGATCGCAACTTCACGATCCTCGACGAGTCGGACACGATGGCGGCCATCCGCCGCGTGCTGGAAGAGGCGCAACTCGCGGACTCGCCGCCGCCCGAAGTGGTACGAGCGCGTATCGACCAGGCCAAGAACGAGGGCCAGTTCCCGCGGGACGTCGCGGAAAACGCGGCTGACGGTCGCGAACGGACGCTGGCGCAAGTCTATCAGCTTTACCAGGACCGGCTCGCCGCGATGAATGCGCTCGATTTCGGCGATCTGATACTGCAAACCTATCGGCTGCTGCGTGACGATGCGGAAGCGCTCGCGCGGTGGCAGCGGCGCGCACATTACTTGTTGGTTGACGAGTACCAGGACACCAATCGCGTTCAGTACCTGCTGATCCGGTTGCTCGCGCTGTTAAGCGGAAATCTGTGCGTGGTCGGTGACGAGGACCAATCCATCTATCGTTGGCGCGGCGCCGATATCCGCAACATCCTCGACTTCGAACGCGACTACCCGTCGGCGCAGATCTTCAAGCTCGAACAGAATTATCGATCGACCAAGACCATCCTGGCCACTGCCGACGCCGTCATTCAGAACAATCGCGAGCGCAAGGCGAAGCATCTGTGGACCGACAACGAGACCGGCGAGCCGGTGACCTACTACACCGGGATGACCGAGCGCGACGAAGCCGACTTTATCGCGCGCGAAATCGGCAACCTGACCGCCGCGGGAGATCCGGCAGCGGCGCCGCGGGTAGCAACGCGGCCAACCGACATCGTGGTCTTTTACCGGGTGAACGCGCAGTCGCGGGTGCTCGAGGAAGCACTGGTGCGGCGGCGGATTCCGTATTACATCGTGGGCGGCCTGCGCTTTTACGATCAACGCGAAATCAAGGACCTCATCGCCTATCTGCGTGTGATCCTCAATCCCGCCGACGCGGTCGCGCTCGAACGGATGATCGGAGTTCCACCGCGCGGTATCGGCGCGAAGACGGTCGAAGTGATGGGATCGGTGGCGGCGGCCGAGGGCGTCTCGCTGTTCGAAGCGATGGGCCGGATGGAAACCGAATCCAACGTCGCCCTGCGCACCGCCAAGGCGGCCGGCAATCTTTACGGCTGGATGCGCGATCTGATGGCGCGTACGAGCACGCTCGGAGTGCGGGCGATCCTCGACGACATCATCGTGCGCAGCGGTTTCGCGGCGCATCTCGAAGCGATGATCGATGGTGCGGGCCGCCGGCAGAATGTCGCCGAGTTGCTCGCCGCGGCGAGCGCGTTCGATAACGATCACGGTCCCGGCGGTCTCGGTGAATTCCTCGAACGGATCGCACTGGTCAACGATAGCGATCAAGTCACCACCGCCGGCGGCCGCGTCGCGCTGATGACGCTGCACACCTCCAAGGGCCTCGAATACCCGATCGTCTTCATGGCCGGCATGGAGGAAGGCCTCTTCCCGCACATGCGTTCCGGCGACGATACGCGCGAAATCGAGGAAGAGCGCCGCCTTTGCTATGTCGGCATGACGCGTGCGCGACGGTTGCTCTACCTGACCAACACGTTGTCGCGCGAACTGTATGGCAAGCGCGACGACTCGCGACCCTCGCGATTTCTGCGCGAGGTCGATCACAATCTCATTCGGCGCATCGCGCCCGAAGCCGATCCGAGACCGATACTACGAGCGCCGTCGCGCGAGCCCTACGTCGATTATACCGACACCCAGGTGTCCGACGACGACGCGCATGGCAGCGACCTCGCGGTGGGTGTGCGCGTGATGCATCAGACCTTCGGCCGCGGCGTGGTGCGCCGGCGCGAGGGCCATGGCGATGGGGCGAAGGTCTGGGTCAACTTCGATCGCGGCGGGATCAAGTTGCTGGTGCTCAAATTCGCCAATCTGCGGCCCGTTGCCGAGTAGCCGCGCATGCCCTAAAATTTTTACCAAATCGGGCAAGCTCGATTTGCGCGCGCGAGGCCGCCGCATATCGAGGGCGGCTCCCTTTTCATTAAGGATCGGGTTCCGCGGGTTGGTCGGACTGCGTTAAAGCCATGGCAAAAAAATACATTGGGTGGGTGGTGGCGCTGGTGTTGTGTGCGGCGATGTATGCCGTGCCGAGTCTTGCGCACGATTGGCATAGCGTGGACTTCGCCAACCGCCCGCTCTATGCCTACCCACTGCCGGCCGGCCGCGATGACATAATCGGCTCGCTCACCACCTATACGATTCAAAAGGGCGACACGCTGCTCGATGTCGGCCGCTGGTTCGGCCTCAGTGCGAAGGAAATCTCCGACGCCAACGGCCACATGGATTGGTGGCTGCCGCCGGCTGGCCGCGAAGTAATCCTGCCGACCGAGCACATCCTGCCCCAGACGTCGCGATCCGGCATCATTCTCAATGTTCCCGAAATGCGACTCTATTACTATTATCCGTCGCCCACGGTTACCCGGCATAAAAGGGGCAAACTTACCGAAGCCTCCTATGGCAGTGCGCGCGTGGTCTATACCTTTCCGGTCGGGCTTGGCCGCTTCGACTGGAAGACGCCGCTCGGCGTGTGGCGCGTCACGGCCAAGGTCAAAAATCCCACCTGGACGATGCCCGAAGATATTTACCAGGAGCATGTCGAGCGCGACGGTTATGCCGATCGTTTCGTTCCGGCCGGTCCCGACAATCCGCTCGGCCTCTTTAAGCTTGACCTGAGCATCCCCGAGTATGGCCTGCACGGGACCAATGTTCCGTGGGGTATCGGGATGACCGTCAGTCACGGCTGCGTGCGTCTCTACCCTGAGGATATCGAACGGCTGTTCAGCAAGACGCCGGTGGGCACGCCCGGTGAATTCGTCTATCAACCGGTCAAATTCGGTTGGCGCGGCGGAGTGCTCTACGCCGAAGTGCACGACGATCTCTACGGCAAATATCCAGGACTGTGGAATCTCGCCGCGAAGGAAGTCCGCAGTCAGAACCTCGCCGGCCAGGTCGATATGGGTAAGCTGGAGAAACTGGTCGAGGCCAAGTCCGGAATCCCGACTTACGTGGGCTTCGGTCCCACTCCTCCCAGTGCCGCATTGCCGATACTGACCGCCAGCGATACGTCTTCGGAGAGTGGGGCCTCGGCTTCGAGCGAGGGGCCTTCGACTGCCGTGCCATCGTCAGCGGCCCTCGCTCCATCAACTGGGGTTGCGCCTCCAGCTTCCGCGGGAATGTCGGCGCCCGGCGCGCCTGCGGCCCCCAATGAAGCCTCCACCGACGACGACGCCGCCTCGAATTCAGCGCTCGGACCGTCAACGACGATCGCGCCCGCGACCACCATCGGACCTTCAGGCCCGGCTGGATCATCGGCCGCCAGTGCGCCCGCGCCGGCCAACGACACTTCCTCGGACGACGACGCTGCGACGACACCCGATAATGCGGGCGCGAACCCAGGCCCGCCCTCCCGCGATACCTCGATCGTCACGGGAACTGCTGCGACGGTGCATCGTTCGACCACCATCGGAACTGCGACCGTCCCCGCGCCGACGAGCGCATCGGGACCCGGCCTTCCGACTTCCATCGTGAAGTCTGCCGATGACGACACTGATTCGGGCAGCGATTGGGAACCAACCGGTCGTACGAATCCATAGCGGGCGCCGGTTTCTGCGCCACCCCTTGTATGATTTAATCCAGCGATCATAATGCGCCAGGTTCCATTCCATCGTCCCGCTATCGGCCCCGCCGAGGAACGCGAAGTTATCGATACGCTGCGCTCCGGCTGGATCACTACCGGACCCAAGACCAAGAAGTTCGAGCAGGAATTCGCCGCCTATGTCGGCGCTCGCAACGCCCTCGCGGTCGCGCATTGCACCGGCGCGCTCCATCTCGCGCTGTTCGCGCTGGGCATCGGCCCCGGCGATGAAGTCATCACCACGCCCTTCACCTTTACCGCGACCGCCGAGGTCATGGGTTACCTGGGGGCGCGCCCCGTTTTCGTCGATATCGAGCCTGATACTTTCAATATCGATCCGGCCAAAATCGAGCAGGCGCTGGCGAGCGGCAAGCATCGCAAGGTGCGCGCGATAATGCCGGTGCACTTCGCCGGCCACGCCTGCGACATGGATCGCATCTGCGCGATCGCGCGCCGGCACAATCTGAAGATCATCGAGGACGCGGCGCACGCGGTCGGTTCGGCGCGGCAGATGGATGGCCGCGGCATGGTCAGGATCGGCACCATCGGCGATCTGAGCTGCTTCAGCTTCTACGCGACCAAGAATATCACCAGTGCCGAAGGCGGCATGATCACGACCGAGGACGACGAACTCGCGGCGAAAATCGCGGTCGCCAGTCTGCACGGAATGGATCGCGACGCCTGGAAGCGCTACGACTCGAGCGGGTCGTGGTTCTACGAAATCCACGATACCGGCTTCAAGTACAATCTTTCCGACGTTCACTCCGCCATCGGTCTGGCCCAACTCCGCCGCGTCGAGGAGCTGACCCGCCGCCGCCAGAACATCGCGCGCGCCTACAACAGCGCCTTTGCCGACGATCCGGCGCTCCAAGTGCCCGTCACCGAACCGGGCGTGGAGCACGCCTGGCATCTCTATGTAATGCGCTTGCGGACCGACGCCCTCACGATCCAGCGCAACCAGTTCATCGACTTGTTGCGGGCGCGCGGCGTCGGCACTTCGGTCCATTGCATCCCGCTCAACACCATGGACTTCTATCAAAGCCGCTACGGCTATCGCACCGGCGATTTCCCGATCGCCGAGGACGTTTACAGCCGCTGCTTCTCGCTCCCGATCTTTCCCGCGATGAGTGACGAAGACGTCGCCTGGGTGATCGAGTCCGTGCGCGCCGTCTCCCGCGAAAACCGCCGCTAGCCGCGAAATCCCGATAGCGCAATACCGAGCGTCCGCCATTGTTTCGGTGAAGTGACGGATGATTCCCTGCGTCTCGCTTATCGTACTCTGTTTCCTTGTTTTAAGATTTTTGCCGGTTGTGCAGATTTGCTAATGCTATCGAAATAGCCCGGAAGTCGCGCGCACTGAGATAGTTAGTCTTTTAGTTCCAGCGAATCTCCATCTTTAGTACGATGATCGCGAGTTCCCAATAGTCAATTATCTCCTGCTTTCTGAGTAATAAATACATGAAACGCAAGTGGAGGTAAGAAATACTCATATAAGCTAACTATTCCATCTCCGCCCGAATGTAATAGTCACTTCGCGTTTAGCTCTTTCTCTCTCCTCTCAAATCGAATAGATGAGTTGAAACCTATTCCGCGATCGTTCGTCTATGTAGCCAGCGCGACGGAGGAACTGCTCAATTCTCGGCGCCATAAAAGCCGCTTGCATCTTGCAATCTGATTTATAGGATTTCGGCGCTATGAGGTAGAATGCTTGGTCGTGGTCGAGACTATGATGGCAAACGTCCTGTTTCAAATCGTGCGGGGCTATGACTGGAAGCGCAATAATTGAGTTGGTGAGTGATTAGCAGACGGGGAAGGACTGGTTGAGATTCGTGGCAGTAAACGATGAAAAGCTTCCGAGTTTTATCGGGATCGGACCCGTGCGGACCGCCACGACGTGGCTGCACGCCGCGCTCGAGGGACACGCCGGCTTACCGCGCGGGATTAAGGAGACCGATTTTTTCAACAATAACTACTCACTTGGATTCGGCTGGTACCTCTATCACTTTCGCGGTTATCCATCGTCGATGGTGCTCGGCGAGATTACTCCTACCTACTTCGACGATCCCGAAGCTTCGGCTCGAATTGCCCGCGATCTGACTAATTGTAGGATTGTATGTTCGCTGCGCGATCCGGTGGCGAGAATCTATTCTCATTATCGGCTACTGCGATCTGAGGGATGGATCACGCGGCAGACGTTCCTGCAGGCGCTTGAACATCACAGTAAGTGGATTGAACGGCCGGGGAATCTGCTCGGCGCCAATCGCTACGCCTTTCACCTCAAGCGCTGGTTCCATGACTTGGGGCGCGAAAATGTACTGGTGACTTTTCTCGACGACCTCGAAGACGACCCCCAACAATACCTCGACCACATTACCGATTTCATTGGCGTTCCGCGGATCGCGCTGGAGCCGAATGGCATAGCTCACGAACATATCAACCCTCGTGAGCGCGCCCCCTTGCACCCTCATCTGGCCGCCCGCGCGCGCCGTCTCAGGGACGCGATGGAGCGAAAACACCTCTACCGCACCATCAACCTGCTCGCGCCGTGGTTTCGCTATTGTTCCGGCCGCGGCGAAGTTTTCCCTCGACTCGACAAAGAGACCGATCATTTGCTGCGCGAGCGGTTTCGTCCGGAAGTGCAGGAGCTCGAGCAGTTGTTGCAGCGCGATTTGTCGCAATGGAAGGGCGCTCCGAGTGCCCGGCGCTCGGAGCACGGAGGACCACGCCGGGAGGTGCCGAAGCGCGACGCACCAAGCGATTTCCGGCTGGCAAAAAAGATCCGCGAAGCGCCGTTCGACTAACCGCAAGATTGGCCTGACGCAAGGCCGTTGTTCCGCGACAATGCCGGCGCAGGTTCCGGTCCTCAAGGCCGGAACCCGTCCCCTACTCTGCGCCGTACGCCAGGCGCATCGAATTCTAAGTTCCCGCCGCGATCAGGATCTCCGCGGTCTCCTTGGGCATATCGACCATTACATCGTGACCGCATTTCAGATCGGCCACCTTCCAGCCCGGCTCATGCCGCAATCGTTCAGCGATCGGCACGAATGGCGACGGCGGCGGCTCGCCCCAGCCGGTCGCCAGCACATAGCTATGCTTGCGCACTCGCGCTAAGGCTCCGGTCAAGGCGATTTTCTGCTCGAAGCATTTCAGCGGATGTTTCACGCACATCCGATCGACCATCGCAGCATCCTGTGCGTTGACATTAAAGACCGCGGCGGGAATCGGCGACATCAGGTAGCCGTCTCCGTTCTGCCGGGCATCGTCGCGCATACCAGCCTGCATTTCGCGGTCGATGCGGTCGATGACCGCCTCGCCATTGCTGGGGACGAACGCATCGAGATAGACCAGCGCATGGATTTTGTCCGGGATCCGGTCGGCCACGCCGGTGATCACCATGCCCCCGTATGAATGTCCGCACAGCACGATGTCGGATAACTCTTCCCAGCGCACGACGTTGACGATGTCCTCAATGTGCGTTTCCAGCGTGACCGCAGGACTCATCAGATGCGATCGTTCGCCCAGACCGGTCAGCGTCGGCGTATAGACCTCGTGCCCCGCTTTGCGCAGTAACGCCGCTACCCGTTTGTAGCACCAGCCCCCGTGCCACGCTCCATGAACCAGTACGAATGTGCTCATTTTCGTTAGCCCTCTCGGTTCGTTCTATCATCGCCTACACGTTAATCGTTAGCATACGGCAGCGGTAAGGCCGCGGCCCGCGACCGGTAGGCTCGTCGAGAATCCTTGCTTCCTGACCGTCGCGCGGTACTTTAGAATCGATAGAGGCGGAGGTAAACGCGCGTGCGCACGCTGGTAACCGGTGGAGCTGGATTTCTCGGATCGCATCTTTGTGAACGCCTGCTCAAGGACGGACACGAAGTCATCTGCCTGGACAATTTTTTCAGCGGCAAGCGCGCCAACGTCAGCCATCTGATCGACAGCCGCAATTTCGAGCTGGTCCGCCACGATATCGTCGAGCCGATCCTGCTCGAGGTCGATCGCATTTTCCATCTCGCCTGTCCGGCCTCGCCGGTCCATTACCAGTACAATCCGGTCAAAACCATCAAGACCAGCGTGATGGGCACGATCAACATGCTGGGCCTTGCCAAGCGCGTCCACGCGCGCATCCTGTTGACCTCGACCAGCGAAGTCTACGGCGACCCGGAGCAGCATCCGCAGACCGAAAGCTACTGGGGCCACGTCAATCCGATCGGAGTGCGGTCGTGTTACGACGAGGGCAAGCGCGTCGCCGAATCGCTGATGATGGACTACCATCGGCAGAATCACGTCGATACCAAGATCGTCCGCATCTTCAATACCTACGGCCCGCGGATGGCGATCAACGACGGCCGCGTGGTCTCCAACTTCTGCGTCGCGGCGCTCAAGGGCGAGGACTTGCCGATTTTCGGCGACGGCACCCAGACCCGGTCGTTCGCGTACGTCGACGACATCATCGACGCCATCGTGCGCATGATGGACAGCGGCCAGGATTTCACCGGGCCGGTCAACATCGGCAATCCCGACGAGTTCACGATCCTCGAGTTGGCCTCGCTCGCGATCGAGTTCGCCGGCGGCTCCTCCAAGCTCACCTTCCATCCGGCGCGGCCGGACGACCCGGTGCGCCGCCGCCCCGACATCAGCCTGGCGCGCGAACGGCTCAAGTGGAAACCGAAGATCGCGCTCAACGCCGGCCTCAAGATCACGATGGATCACTTCCGCCGCGAATTGGGCCTGCTGCGCGCCTGAACCGTGCGCGTCGTTAGCATCGATCCCGGTTGGACCCGGCGAAAGGGGGAAAGAACGGCGTGCCAACAGCTTTAATCACGGGGGCCTCGAGCGGCCTGGGCGAGCAGTTTGCCTATGCGCTCGCGCAACAGAGGTACGACCTGGTGCTGACCGCGCGGCGCGCCGACCGGCTCGCCGAGGTTGCCGGCAAAGCGCGCAAGCTGGGCGCCGCAAGGGTCGAAGTTATCGAGTCCGACCTGGCCCGGCGCAGCGCTCCCGGCGAGATCTTTGCGAAGGTCAACGAGTTGCATCTGCAGATCGATTACCTGGTCAACAACGCGGGTTTCGGCACGTCGGGACGCTTCGATCGTTTGGCGCTCGAGCGCGAACTCGAAGAAATCGACCTCAACGTCAGCGGCCTGGTCGCGATGACCCGGCTATTTGTGCCCGCGATGGTCGCGCGCAACAGCGGCACCATCATCAATGTCGCCTCGACCGCGGCATTCCAGGCTGTGCCCTTCATGGCGACGTACGCCGCGACCAAGGCCTTCGTCTTGAACTTCACCGAGGCGATCTCGGGTGAGTTGGCAGGCACCGGGGTTAAGGTGTCCGCGCTCTGTCCGGGGCCGGTGCGCACGGAATTTCAGGCAGTCGCGAACAACGAGCATGGCCGCTTGCCGAGCTTCGCGTATCTGGAAGCGGAGACCGTGGTAGCACAGGGAATCGCGGCGGCGGCGAGCGGCCGCAGCGTGCATATCGCGGGAGTGATCAACTTCCTGACCGCGCAATCTACCCGCGTGATGCCGCGCGCGCTGATCAACTACATCGCCCGCCGCATCTACCGCCCCAACGCCGACAACCCGGCACCTTGAGGCGGGAGCGCGAAATTTTTTTGGGATTAGCCGCGATTTCCGCTATACTGTTTGTAGCATCGTCAGTTGATGCTGAAGGCTATGGATAAATCACAATGACTCGGCGGCATCCCAGCTCGCCACTAACGTCACTCCAACCTTTCAAAACCCGCCCCGCCCCGAAAACCCGTTTTTCGCAAAACGAACCCAATTGCGCCTCTCTCTGCGGCGAAAATCCTCGCTCGCCAGGTTGGAGATT
Source organism: Binataceae bacterium (SeqCode) (assembly GCA_036489375.1). Taxonomy (GTDB): domain Bacteria; phylum Desulfobacterota; class Binatia; order Binatales; family Binataceae; genus JADMIL01. The sequence goes on from DASXFX010000138.1 coordinate 19,656, forward strand.
GTGCTCAGCTCTTCAGCAGGTCGCGCGCGATTACAACGCGCTGAATCTGCGAGGTGCCCTCGTAGATCTGCAGCAGCTTCGCATCGCGCATCAGCTTCTCGACCGGATAGTCCTTCATGTAGCCGTAACCACCGAAGATCTGCACGGCGTCGGTCGTGATCTTCATGCAAGCGTCGGAACCGAAGAGCTTCGCGTAACTGGAAATCGCGTTGGGAACTTCGCCGCGATCGACCATCCAGGCCGCCTTGTGCGTCAGCAGGCGCATCGCCTCGATACTCACGGCCATGTCGGCGAGCATGAACTGAATCGCCTGGAA
>DASXFX010000087.1:0-15868 GCA_036489375.1 Binataceae bacterium (SeqCode)
CTTACGACGTCTTTTTGCAAAAGAACAACCTGCCGCGCACTCCCGACGTGGGGGAATCGAATCTCGCGTACGCGCAGCGTCTGATCGGACTGATTGACGGGATCGGCAATCCGATCTTCGTGACTCCGGCCGACGCCCCACCGAGCGCGGCTAACGGCAAGCCGGAATTCCAGTTGCAGAAGCAAAGGTTTGTATTTGGCGCGACCGAGTTGCAGGGGCTCAAGGCGTTCTTCGCCCAACCCAGCGACCCGAATTCGGCGCATTCCGGGAATTGCGTCGCCTGCCATACACCGCCGAACTTCAGCGACTTCCAGTTTCATAACAACGGCGCATCGCAGGTCGAATACGACGCCATTTTCGGGCCGGGCTCGTTCGCCGCGCTCGCGATACCCGATCTCGCGACGCGCAACGGCAACTTCGACCAGTACCTGCCGCCGTCGCCGAGTCATCCCGATGCGACCTCGCGATTCCGCTCACCCGCGGCGCAGGCCAATCCTGGGTTCACCGATCTGGGCGTATGGAACATCGTCGGCAATCCTGACATGCCGAATCCGCAAGCGACGCTGCTGCAGATTCTCTGCGGTCAATTCAATCTCAGCGGCCCGGCCTGCACCGCCAGCGCGGTACTGCCGCTGGCGACCTCATACTTCAAAACACCGACCTTGCGAGACCTCGGGCAGTCGGCGCCCTATCTGCACAACGGATCGAAGAACACGATTGAGGATGTAATCAACTTCTACATCACGACGCCGGCGATCGCGCGCAACGGGGAGCTCCGAAACGCGTCTCCGGAACTGACCAAAGTCAATATCGACGAGACCGATCTAAAGGCACTCGCGGCGTTCCTGCGATCACTGAACGAGGATTACGACTAACGGGAATTAGCGCGAGGCGAGGGCTTTGCCGCGGCGCAGGAGAACGAGGCGCGGGCGGCCGGAAGACGACTCGAGCACCGGCTCGAGATCGAGCGCCTGATCCTTGAGATGAGCCCATGCCGCGGCGGTGATAATCACATAGCCGGGCGGCGCGTCGCCGAGCTTGCCCCAGATGCGCGGCGCAGTGCGATTCAGATAGAAGAGCAGCGGCGCCGGCTCGTCCTCGAACTGAAAGAGATAGAGCGGCTCGCCGGGGCCGACGACGCGATTGATTTGAGCGGCAGCCTCGCGCATCGAATCGCCGGCACATTCGCGGACTTCGCGCCGCGGCAAATAGAAGAAATTAACGAAGATAAGGATGAGCGCCGTGGCGACGACGGCGCTGCGCAGAATCCTGCCCCAACGCGAGCGCGCGAGCGCGGTCAACCACCACGCGAGGACCACGGCCGAGGCGGGCCATAACGGCAGCAGGTAGGCGCGTCGCTTGTAGGCGGCGACGCTGAAGAAGAGGACAGTCACGACCCAGAAGATTGCAAAGAGGCGGACGGCCAGGATCGCGCGCCAGGTGGCGGGGGCGGATTGAGGACGATCGTCGGCGGATCGATCCATCGGCGGCAAGAACATCATCCGGAGCGACATCCAGATCGAGAGCGGATTCTGCGAGGGGCGGATGCCGCCGGACGCGGCCGGGGGCTCGATGTCGATGGCGGAGTCAGTTCCCGAGTGAGCGGGAGCGTCCGGTATTGGCGACGCGGCGAGGGGCTTCACGGGGTCGATCGAGCGCCACCAGGTGCGGAGGGCGGCGGCGACTGCGAAGGGGACCAGCAGGCTAATCGGCGCGGAGTTCAGGAGGACGGGCTTAAGATAGTACCACGGCGCCATCGAGCCGAGGGACCCGAAGAAGCGGCCGAAATTCTCGCTGCCGATCTGGCGATTGAGGAAGCCATAGCGACGCCCGAAGAGACATGCGAGGTACCAGCTAGAGGCGATCGCGACGGTGACGATGACGGTGCCGGGAGTCGCGAGCTTCCACAGGTCACGCAGGCGGCGGGCGAAGATCAGAAATACGAGGATCGCGAGACCGGGAAGGAGTGCACCGACCGGGCCTTTGGCGAGGACGGCGAGGCCGAGAGAGATCGCGAGGAGGTAGCGGAGCGCATCGGGCCCGCGGAGTTCAGCGGCGGATTGAGGATCGCCGGGGGCCGGGACCGTGGCTGACGAAGGCATGCTTGCGCGTGGAGCGAACCACCACATGAAAGCGAAGAGCGCGAGGGTCTCGAAAAAGCATAGGGTCATGTCAACGCGGCCGATGCGCGCATTTTCGAGATACTGATACGACGCGGTGAGAATGAGCCCGGCGAGGATCGCGTCGGCGACACCGAGGAAGCTGCAGGCGAAGGCAATAGTGAGGATGACGCCCGCGATCGCATAGAGGGCGGAAGGCAGGCGCAAGTTGAAGGCGGTGACGGTCTTTATGCCCGACAGGCGATCGATCGCTACCGCGGTCCAATGGAAAAGCGGCGGTTTGTACATCGGGGAGCGGCCGTTTTCGAGCGGGAAGAGCAAGGCGTCGTGCTCGACCATCTGCTGGAGGAAGACGGCCTCGACCGCCTCGTTGGAGCCGCAAATATCGGCAGCGCCGAGGCGATGCAGGGTGGTCGCGGCAGCGAGCACGACCACGAGCACGATCGCGAGGAGAGTGCGCGGGCGCATCGCGGATGCGTTGGGTGACGGAGTCATCAGGCGGGAAGATCGTAGCGAATGCGTGGGCGTTACGCGATGCGGCAGCAGAGGGAGGGAGAATTGGCGACGAGCGCGAAACGTCGAGCTTTTCCCAGCCGGTTAAGCCAGATCAGGTTTCAGAGCGCCATTCAGGAGCTACTTCAGATCGCAGCGGAAGATGCTCAGGCGCGCGATGCGGGACTTTTCGTAGCCACGCCATTTGGGCGCAGCGACCGAGTTAGGGCCGACGCGGCGGAACTTGAGCTTGCCGATCTTGAGGCGTCCGAAGAAGCGCGCGGCGCGATCCTCCGAAGTGCAGGCGAAGACATAGGTCAGGCGACGGGCCTGGGCCTCGGTTATCACTTCCTTGACCAGTTCGGAGGCAACGCCCTCGCCGAGAAAGCGGGTCAGCGTATAGAGCGCGGTGATCTCGCCGGCGCGCTCGCGGCGATAGGGCTCGGTCAACAGGGCGCAGACGCCGGCGAGGTGCTCGTCGCCGACGCGGTAGCCGAAGCATGAGGGCAGCAGGCCCGCGATCTCGGGCTCGGAGCGCGGGAGCAGGAAACCTTCGTCCTGACCGCGGCGGATGAGGGTTTCGACCTCCTCGAAATCGTCGATCGAGATCTGCTGGACGTTGGCATAGCGCTGCTCGGTGAAGAGGGTGCCGGTGCCGACGAAGCTGAACAATTCCTCATAGACCTGGCGTGGAGAGGTCAGATTGACCGAGGCGACGCCGTCCTCCAGAGCGCGATGGGCCGCGCGGATAATCCCGCGGCGCAGGGGCACCCGTTCACGCACGAGCACGCGGCGGATGTGACGCAAATCGACAAAGGAGTCGATCTCGTCGTCGGCGTCGGCGAGGCCACCCGCCCGATCGAGCATCACGAGCTTGAACACGCGCAGGCGGCTCGCGAGCTCCTGGGCGAAGACCACGAGGTCGGCAGGATCCTCGGTTTCGGTGGCTGCGACGACGATCGAGCCGTCGCGCAGGCCCTTCCAGATAATGGCGACGGCGGAATCGGGCGGATAAGGGCGCGTGCGCAAACCGGTCGCGGGATTGAAGAGCGAGGGTTCGTGACGCAGCATCCGGCCGAGCCGCTTGACCAGGGGCGGAAGGGCATAGACCGAGCAAATGACGATGCAGCGGGTCTGGTTGCGGCGCAATTCACGCAACGTGCGGACGAGAGAGTCGAGTTCCGAGAGGCGTTCACCGCTCGGAGGGACCAGGGCAAGGAGAATGCTCTTGCCGTAAAACTCTTCTAGATAGAAGGTTTTTTCGGTGAAGTTCGGCGCAGCGGGGCGCACGAGTTTCGGCGGCATCGGAGTTTCTTCGTTCAATTCATTCCCGGCATGGCTGTGAGATTAGAAGAGTGCGGCGCGATTTTATACGCGATCGGAACGAAAAGCTGGTGGGAGTAACGAGATATTCATCTCGGCCAAGAGTATTCAACTGTAATGCGCACGGTGCGGACTTTCGGGATCGCTGCGCTCGACTCTTGAGGGCTCGATCGGCTTTACAGGCTGACCGGGAGGGGTCAGCTTTTGACCGGGGCGGCATCGAGCGCCGCGGCGGCCTCGCGCGATTGCATGCGATTGAAGAAGCTCGGAGACGGCTTCGACGAAGCGATTTCGAGAATCGTGGTGTGCGAAAAGATGTCGAGTAAGCTGCGCTGACCCTCTTCCCACACGCGGAACATGCGGCAGGTCGGCTGCAGGCTGCATTGCGTACCACCCTCGACGCAGAGATTGAGGGCGATAGGGCCTTCGACCGCCTCGATAACGTCGCGAAACGAGATGGTCTCGGGCGGACGCGCGAGATGATAGCCGCCACCGGGACCGCGGCGCGCGCGCACCAACCCCCCGCGCATCAGGTCGCGAATGACCTTCTCGAGATAGTACTTGGGGATGTGCTCCTGGGTAGCGATTTCGGTACCACGGGCGACACCGTCGGGATTATCAGCGAGATGAATCATGGCGCGCAGGGCGTATTCGATCTTGCGCGGAATCTGCATCAGGCTCATGGCGCGTCTCCCATCGTAGTGAGGGCGCCGATGGCGGCGCGAGCTTTGACCGTCGCGCGCTTGCGGCCGCTGGCGGAGTTGACGCCGGGAACCGCACCCAGAATGCGCTCGACGTATTTGACCAGCATGTCGCTCTCGACGTTGATCGTGTCGCCGGGGCGCTTGAAGCCGAGCGAGGTGACCTTGAGGGTGTGCGGTATCAAGGCGACGGAGAAGCGGCGGCCATGGATATTGAAGACGGTCAGGCTGATGCCATCAATTGCGACCGAGCCTTTTTCGACCAGGTAGCGCGCCTGTGCCGCGGGGACCTCGAAAGTGTAAAGGCGCGAATCGCCCTCGGGTTTGATCGATACGAGGCGCCCGACACCATCAACGTGGCCGGAAACGAGGTGGCCGCCGATGAGTTTGTCGAGTGTGAGGCATCGTTCGAGGTTAACGCGATCGCCGGGTTTCAATTCACCGAGAGTCGTGCGACGCAGGGACTCGGCGGATATATCCATCGCGAAGGTGCCGCGGCCTTTGCCGGTAACGGTCATGCAGGCGCCGTTGATGGCGATGGACTCGCCGAGCGTGATGCGCGCCACCGGCACCGCGGTGCGAATCGTGAGCACGGCGCCGGCGGGCGAGCGCTTGATAACGGCTACAGTGCCGAGGTCCTCGATGATACCGGTGAACAATTAAATGAAATCTCCGCGAGCAAAAGTCCAGAAAAATCATACTTTTTCGGGAGGGGTATAGCAACCAAGGCTCCGCCGAGGGGAAGATGAGCGGTCGAGCGACAATGCGGACGGTCCGAAATCGTCGAGTCCTGAAACCGTCGGTTATTGCGGTTCGTGCTAAGGTGCGGTCTAAGCCCCATTTCATTCGTTGAAGAGAGAAGGGGCGCCAAACTAAGCAGAAAGCGAGAATGCGGCGGGAAGCCGAGAACCGAAGTCGTCGGGTTGTCGAAGGCCGCGGAGTTACATGGGCGTTATCAAGGATCAGGCAGAAAAGTTCTGGAATGGCGAGATTACCGTCGCGCAACAACATCCGCTGATTCCGACCGGCGAGTATGAGGAAGTCGCGGCGGGTGTGATGTTTTATCGCTGGTTTGCGAATTTCACCGCGGTGAAGACCGAAGAAGGCATCGTACTGGTGGATACCGGCGCGTTTTTCAACCAGGCGGAGACTGTCGCGATGGTGCGGCGCTTCGGACCGGAGCGAATCAATACGGCAATCTACACCCACGGGCACGTCGATCACGCGCTGGGAATGGCCGCATTTATCGCGGAAGGACAGAAGAACAAGGTGGCGCGGGCGCGCGTCGTGGGCCATCGCGCAATCCTGGCGCGCTTCGATCGCTACAAGCGGACGGCGGGATACAACGGAATAATCAATTCGCGCCAGTTCGGCACGCCAGCCAGTTGGCCGACGGAATATGTCTATCCGGACACCTATTTCGAGGACCGCTTTACGGTTTCCGCCGGCACTATCAAATTCGAATGCCATCACGGGCGGGGCGAGACCGACGACGCGTGCTGGGTTTACATCCCGCAGCGCAAGGTGTTGTGCACCGGCGATTTTATCATCTGGGCGGCGCCCAACGCGGGGAATCCGCAGAAGGCGACGCGTTATGCGCGCGAATGGGCGGAGGCCTTGCGCGCGATGATCAAGGTCGGGGCCGAGGTGCTGTTGCCGGGACACGGCGTACCCGTCTTCGGCGCATTGCGGGTGCGGCAGGTGCTCAGCGACACGGCCGAATATCTGCAGAGTTTGTACGATCAGACGGTCGCGCTGATGAATAGTGGAGCGCGCCTGGACGAGATTGTGCTGAGCGTCGCACCGCCGGCCAAGTTCAGCGAGAAGCCCTACTTGCAGGCGGTGTACGACGAGCCAGAGTTCATCGTGCGCAATATCTGGCGGCTCGAAGCGGGATGGTACGACGGAGTGCCATCGCAGCTTAAGCCCGCGCCAGTGGCCAGTCAGGCGATGCAGATTGCCGAGCTGGCGGGCGGGGTCGATAAGCTGATCGAGCAGGCCGCGGCGAAATTCGCGGCGGGCGACCTCGCGATGGCGTCGCACCTGATCGACTGGGCGGTGTTGGCGGCACCCGGAAACGTCGCGGCGCATGCGGAGCGGGCCAGGATTTATGCGGCGCGCGCGGCGGAATCGCGATCGACGATGAGCCACGGGATTTTTCGCGCGGCGGCGATCGAGTCGGCGACCGAAGCGGGCGTCGAACTGCCGGAAGATCCCAGAACGATTTGACGACGGCGGGAGCGCTCGCGAACCGGGGCGCCATCGAAATTTTGCGGCGGCCGGCAGAGTGCCTGCCCGTGGTCAGGACTTGGGCGGTGGCGCCGGGATCTCGGACATACGCGCGGTCGTGTCGTGGTCGTATTCAAGATGGAGCGCGCGGACGATCAGCCCGTGCATCCGCCAAAGCGCGATGACGTAAACCAGTTCCATGATTTGTTCGTCGCGGAAATGCCGCTTCAATTGAGCGAAAGTGGCGTCTTCGATCAAATTGCGGCCGACGAGTTCATCCGCCGCCGCCATCACGGCGCGTTCGGCGTCGTCAAACTTGTCGCTGGTAGCCCATCCCTTGATTGCGCTGAGTTGGTCCTCGGAGATTCCGATGAGGCGCGCGACTTTCATGTGCTGTGAATACTCGAACCTGGAGTCCCCGACGATTCCGGCGCGCAGAATGGCGAGTTCGCGATAGCGGGCGTCGAGCGCACGGCCGGGCTGGAGCATTCCCATCAGCGAGTCGCGCGACATCGTTAGTATTTCGGGCACGAGTGCATAAGTAGTCCAGTAGTCGCCCGGAGTGCCGGTGGCGGTGCCGGGTTCTGCTACGGGATCGCGATCGCCGAAGAGCTCACGGTAGATTTTCAGGACTTCAGGTGACGCGTCGCGCTTGCTGACCTGGCGCAGTCGATTGCCCATAATGATGACTCCCTCGGTTTGCGAGGGTCTAATTACATCGGATGGCGACGATTTGCCACGTCTTGGATGATGGTCAATCTCGATGGTAAAGCCATTTACGGACTTGCGGTGAGCGGGTGGGTATGGTTCGATAGGCTGTTCATGGTGTGCCGCGGTGGCGCGCCGTAGCGACGAAATCAACCGCGCGACAGGCACCGCCTGAGCCCGCGAGCTTAAATAAGTTGACCGCGACCGATGAAAAGGACTTATCAACCCCACAATCGCCGACGCCTACGCACGCACGGATTCCTCGCCCGCATGGCTTCACCGGGCGGCCGCAAGATACTGAAACGCCGGCGCACGCGGGGGCGCGCGCGGCTGACGGTCTCGATTCCGCCCAAGCAACCCGGCTAGACCGTGAACCGACGGCGCGCGCTCGCAGCGAGTGGTCGTTCGGTCCCGCCGATCGACTTCATCGGCGTGCCGAATACCTGCGCCTGCAAAAGACTGGCGCGCGCTACCAAACCGCTCATTTCGTGATGTACGCAGGCAGACTCGCTGAGGTCGATGGTACTTCGCGCTCGCGTCTGGGGACGACTGTGTCCCGCCGAATCGGGTCGGCGGTGGTGCGGAATCGAACGCGTCGGCGGGTCCGCGAATGCTATCGGCTCACGCTCAGACCGATGTTTCCCCCGGGGATCGCATTGATAGTGATCGCGCGCGGCGGCGCGGGGACCCTCAAGCATGCGGCGGTCGCAGGCGAGCTCGTTCAAGCGGCATCGAACCTGGCGGCGCGACTTGCGCGGCAGGCACGCTGATGGCCCGAATCGGCGGCACGGCGAAAAGTCGCGCGACTCTGATCCCGCAGACCGCCGCAATCATCATTTTAGATCTTTATCGCGCGGTGCTTTCACCGCTGCTCACCGCCTGGATTGGACCGGCCTGCCGCTTCGAGCCAACCTGTTCCGCATACGCTCGCGAGGCGATTTGCCAGCATGGAATCGTCGCTGGCGGGCGCCTCGCGCTGCGGCGATTGGCACGTTGCAGACCAGCCGGCGGGTGGGGCCACGATCCCGTACCGCAAGACCGCGCAGCGCGCGCCTGAGCTAAGGAATTTCTTGGAAAACTCCCGTCTTCTGACATTTCTGGTAATCTCGCTGGCGATCGTCATTTTCTACAACCAGCTTTTGCAATGGCGCCACCCCGAACTGGCTCATCGCAAGATTGCGCCGACCCCTTTGACGACTCCATCGCAAGAACCGGCGGCGGCGAACACCGCGGCCTCGACGGCCGGTAGCACGGTCACGAATGTCGTGCCCGGGGCTCCGGGAACGAGCAGCGCATCGCCTGCGCGGACAATTGCGATCACAACTCAATTGTTTAAGGCGCAGTTGACTGCGCGCGGGGGTCGGCTCGCGAGTCTCACGCTCAAGGATTATCGGCAGAGCGGGAAGCCCAACAGTCCGCCGTACCAGGTGATCGCCGGCGGCGACCGACTGCCGCTGGGACTGGTAATCGAACGGCCCGCCGGGACCTCGGACGACGGCGACGTAATCTATAGCAGCGACGCGCCGGCGCAAATCGAGGCGACCGCGAGCGGCGCCATCGTAACGATGACCGGGACCACCGCGGATGGGGTGGCGCTGACCAAGACTTTCACCTTCAAACCCACCGGCTATGTCTTCGACGTGACTGGAACGGCAGCCGCTCCCGTCGGCGTCAAAATCGAGGGAATCGGCCTGCAGTTGAGCCGTCCGCTGAAGGCCAACGAGGGGTTTCGCGATATTCCGGAATTGCAGGCCGACGTTCAGGGCAAGGTCATGAACGAGACGCAGAAGGCGATCGAGAAAGGCGTCGCGCCGGTCACCGGGACGATCACATATGCCGGGTTTGGCGACAGGTACTTTTTGTCGGCCCTGATGCCGCAGCAACCGGTGGCGGGCACGCTCTCGATGGACTATGCCAGTGACGAAGCGGATGCGCGTATCGCCTTCGCCGGTGCGACCAAGGTCGCCAGCCAGGTCTATATGGGACCGAAGGAACTGGACGTCCTGGACGCAGTGAATCCGGCGCTCAACAAGACCATCAACTTTGGCTGGACCAGCATTATCGCGCTGCCATTTTTGAAGCTGCTCAAGCTGTTCTATCGGATTGCGCCTAATTACGGTCTTGCTATCATCCTGCTAACTATCGTGGTGAGGCTGCTGACCCTGCCGATGTCAATCAAGGGGCAGCGATCGATGATGAGGATGCAACGGCTGCAGCCGCAGATCGAACGCATCCGCGAGAAGCATAAGGAAGATTCGGAACGGCTCAACCGCGAGATGGTTGACCTGTATAAGCGCAATCACGTCAATCCGCTCGGCGGCTGTCTGCCGATGGTGGTGCAATTGCCGGTTTTCTTCGGGCTGTACGAGGCGTTGCTTAACGCGATCGAATTGAGGCACGCGCCCTTCGTCGGCTGGATCAGGGATTTGTCGGCGCCGGACTGCCTGCACCTCTCGTGGTTTCCGTTGATACCGTTCACCCAATGCCAGGGAATTCCGGTGCTGGTAATCCTGATGACGATCACGGCCTTTTTTCAGCAATGGCTGGCGCCGCGGCAACCGGATCCGAATCAGCAGAAGATGATGATGTATATGCCCGTGGTGTTCAGCCTGATCTTCGTCAATATGCCGGCCGGGCTGACGCTGTATTATTTTTCTTCGAACCTGCTCGGCGTGGTCCAGCAGGTCATACTCAACCGCGAGTTCCAACAATTGCCCGTACCCGCAGCGACATGAGCTCAAGCGATTCTATCGAAACTACCGCCGCGACCATCGACCAGGCGATCAGCCAGGCGCTGGCTCAACTGGGCGCCGAACAAGACGACGTCACCATCGAGGTCCTGAGCACCCCGCGCAGCGGCGTGCTCGGACTGGGCGCGCGACAGGCTCGCGTGCGTGTGACCAAGCGAGCGCGCGAGGGTGCGCACAGCGGGGTTATGTCACCGCCGCCGGCGCCGCCACTGCGAACGACGCCGCCGGAGATGCGGCGGCCCGAGGCGCGCCCGGAACCGCCGCGCGAACGGATGCAACCGGAACGCCGCGAGATCGCGCGTGACGCGCAAGGCGACAATCCGCGCGAGCCAAGGCGCGACGGTCCGCCACGGCGCGAAGAGGGTCGCGCGGACGACGACCGCGAGCATTCGGGAGCGGCGAGTGGCGGCGGCGCGCCGCGCGAAGAGCGGCGTGAGCCGGAACGCAATCCCGCACGAACCGGCCCCGGGCCGGGACGTAGCAATCCCCCCCGTCAAGAGGCGCGCGGGAGCGATGGCGATGCTGTTCGCGAGAGCGGGCCCGGCGAACAGCAGCCGCCACCGGGCAGTAATCGCGACGGCGGATCACGGGGCGGTCGTGGACGCGGTGGCCGGCGCCAGCAGCAGAATTCGGCGCCGCGGGCGGCGCAATCCCACGATCAAGGCGGGGAGCGGCGCGCGGGAGAACGCGACGACGATCGCGATCCGTTCGCGAGCGTGGACGACACCGGTAACGACCCGCGCAAGATCGTGGATTTGCAGGAACAGGCGCGCGAAGCGACGGTTTTCCTCGAGCGGCTGCTCGAATTGATGGGGGAAAAGGCGACGATCGAGCCGGCCGAGTCGGACGATCCGGAGACCTTGGAGCTCAATATCAAGGGTGATGGATCCGGCATTTTGATCGGGCGCCATGGGCAGACGCTCGACGCGATCGAGTACATGGTGAATCGGCTGCTCGCGCGCAAGATCAAGGACGCCGCTCCGATTTCAATCGACACCGAATCCTACCGCGCGCGCCGCCGGCGCTTGTTGCAGCGGATGGCGTTATCGAAAGGCGAACAGGCCAAGCGCGAGCACGTAGCGGTGACGCTCGAGCCGATGCCGCCGCGCGATCGGCGAATCGTGCACTTGGCGCTTAAGGACGATCCGATGATTGCAACGCGATCGACCGGCGACGGATTTATGCGTGCGGTCGAAATCGCGCCGATCGACGAGCGGCGGAATCCTAACGAGCGTGGCAGCGAAAACCGTGGCCGTGGACGCGGTCGGGAACGCGATCAGGACAAAGCGCCACCCGTCGGCGAGCAAGGCGGCTTCAAACACGGCCAAAAACGCATCGTATAATTGCGACCGCCGGCTCCTTAGATAAGCGCTTCCGCTCACGGAGATCGCGGCGTTCCGAAGAGGGCGGCATGCCGCATGCCGCTATTCGCGATTGAATCCGACAGTTCAATCTAATTAGATTGTCGTGTTGCGATATAGCTCATCATTACGAATAATAGATTGCGCTATGAGAGCTGCGGGCGTCGCGGGATATTGATTTGCGCAGGGCCATCGGGCGCGTTCGAGGTGATTTAGTCTCAATCACCGAAAAACTAGGATTGTGGGCCGCGGTACTGACGCTAGTGCCGTTGACGCCGAGTTTCGTGCAGGCGCAATCGGTGGTTCGATTAGCGCGCAGCGTATCCCCCGCCGCGGCGCAAATAGTGAACGCCGGGACGGTGTCGCCCTTGATGCCGATGGAGATCGCGGTTCGCCTCAACCTCCGCAACACCGGCGAACTTGAACAACTAAAGCGCGATCAGCGGGATCCGTCGTCGGCGAGTTACCATAGAGGACTTACTGCAGCGCAATTCAACACACGCTTTGGCCCGATCCAGGCGGATGCCGATGCGGTCGCGCAATGGCTCTCTGCGGCGGGCTTCGTGGTGACCGGAATTGACCTCGACCGTCATCTCGTCCTGGCGCAAGCGAACGCGGCCGTGGTCTCGCGCGCATTCGACGTTACGATTGCCGGCAACGGAAGCGACTTCGCCAACACGATCGAACCGGCGATACCGGCGGCGCTGGCGCCGCTGGTCGCGAATATCGAAGGCTTGAGTAACACCTTCGCGGTGAAGCCAGCACTAATTCAACGCGGCGACTTCGAGCCTCTGTCGGACGTTAAGGGCAGCGCATCGCCGGATTTCAATGCCTCGCAAGGTCTCGGATTTTCGCCGACGGATTTGAGGAACTATTACGACGAGACTCCTCTTATTGCCAACGGGAACACGGGGACGCGCGCGCCAGACTGTATCGCAGTGGCGGAAGTTTCCAATCTCCATCTCAGCTCGGTGAACGCCTTTGATGCTGAATTTGGCTTGCCCCCGGTGAGCTTGAGACAAATAACCGCGAGCCGCATCAAACCCGGATACAACGATGCCGAGCTCGAGGCTGCGCTGGACGTGGAGTATGCGCATGCAATCGCTCCGGCGACACCGATAAGGCTTTACGCCGGGTCGGGTGCGAACGATTTGCAGGACGCGATTACACGAGCGGTGACGGACAATGCGTGCGGCGTGATCAGCATCAGTTATGGCTATTGCGGCCAGCCGGCGAGCTTTTACACTGAGACTTTGGGACAGATCTTCACCCAGGCTGCGCTGCAACGGCAGACCGTCTTCGTCAGTTCGGGTGACGAAGGCGCGGCGGGACTGGTCCTTGAAGGGGATCAGTGCGTAGTGGGCCGCTCGCCGCATGTCAGCGAGATGTCCGCCGATCCTGACGTGACCAGTGTCGGCGGTACGCAATTCAACCCGCAGTACAATTCCGCCGGCCGGAATATCAGCGGCGTGCTCAACGGCCTCGATTCCGCGTGGGACGAAAACGATCAGTTCCAGGGAGCGACGGGCGGCGGAACGAGCGCGGTCTTCCCGCGCCCGTCGTGGCAAACCGGCGCTGGAGTGCCGGCCGGAACCATGCGCCTGGTTCCCGACGTCGCGCTCGGCGCGAGCGGCTCCGCACCCGGCTTTTACATCGTCGCTTTTGTAAATGGAGAAAATCAGCTCGGACTGGTCGCGGGCACCAGCATCGGCTCGCCCACCTGGGCCGGGTACTCGCGCCTCATCGCCAAGGTCCTTGGCACTAAGGGCCGGCTCGGCCCGATAAATCCGCGTCTCTATCAGCTTGGCGCGATTGGTTCCGAATCCGGGCTGATCGACGTGGTCGGCGGTAACAACACCTTCAATTTCGTCGCCGGGTTCACCGCTGGAACCGGCTACGATATGGCCACCGGTTGGGGATCGCCCGACATGGCCGCGATGTTAAACTCCTTTCTCGTTGGCGGTACCGCGTCACCCGCGACAGCTAATGTGACCGCCCCGCCGAAGACCGTCATCGCCGACGCCGGCGCACTGACCCTCACCAATACGTCCGGCGGCACCGTTTCCATCGACTCGATAAAAGTTACGATGACGCATCCGGGCGTTTTCAAAACCTTGAGCATGAGTTGCGGAGGGCAAGCGGCGAATACCGTGCGGGGCACGACGACAACCTTCAATTTCCGTCAGCCGATCGCGATCCCGATAGATGGCGTCGCCACGTGTACGATGAGCGCCACCCTCGCGAGCCTGGCGAGAACCTACACTTCAACTGAGACGTTGACCAATGTTGCCGGCACGGTCGCGGGCGAAGGCGTCACCTTCGAGGGCGTGCCGGCGTCGCTTGGAACGATTACGCTGGCGCCATAGACACGTCACCACATCGAGAGCATCGCACGATACCCTAGCCCGCGAGCCGTAAGTCGGGTGTTTGATTACTTGGGGCAGTCGCCCACGCGTTGACCCTCGAGCAGGATAGTCGAGGTGAAGCCTTGGCCGTTGATCGCGCCGACGGATGTGATCTTGCCGACGTAATGCTCGGGGGTATCGAAAAGGATATTGCCCCCACCCTTCATCGCCAGGGGTCCGGTACATTGGATTTGCCAACTGAGCTTACTGCCAGTCCACTCGTAATGCGTGCGATTGCATTTCTCATTCGCTGATGACTGCTGGGGCATAATCGTCTTGCCGGGATCCTTCATCTGGTCGGCAGTAACGCAACTGGTGTGGGTGTCGGGCGGAGACGTGGCGCCGTTGCGGCTGATGTGAGTCACGACCTTCCACAGGCCCGGCTTGGGCGCGGCGTCGGCGCGCTGTGCGATGCCGAGCGATATCAGCATGGCTGCGGCAAGAACGCTGACGAACGGGTGTCGCAAAATGCGTCGAATGCGCAGCTCGGAGGTCACCCTGCCCGAAAGCAGGCCGCTGGCTCGCCTGCTCGCTTTGCTGAGCTCGACCGACGCGACCGCTTCGCCTTGGACTGCACTAGAGATCGCGAGACTGAACAATCGCGTCATCCGGTCGGTTCCCTTCTGCGCTGTGAAATTGACCCTGGAGGAAAGAGACCGCGCTCCCCATTATGCATGAGGAGCGCGCTGCAGACATTTGGAGCAAAGTTGACGTCCGGCGTCAGCCGTCGGTCCAGCCCCACTTGGTTTTGTTGGCGGCGATTTGCTCGGGAGTCGGATGTTCGGTCTGAACGAAGGTCTTGACCTTGAACTGGTCAGCCAAATCGACGGTCTGGTGGTTCAACGCAACGTCGTCCTGGAAGACGTCGGGGACCGCCGGCTCCTCGAAAATTGCCTGCCATGGGCATTCGGGCTCGCAAGCGCCGCAATCGATGCATTCGTCGGGATTGATGTAGAGCTGATTGGGAAAACTCTCACGGTCTTCACCGACATATTCATAGATGCAATCGACTGGGCAAACGCTGACGCAGCCAGTATCAATACAATCGATGCAAAGGCGGGTAATCGTCCACGGCATGGGTGCTTATCCTCTCCTGAAAGCCATCACGGGTTTAGCCTATTATGGCGTAGCCGTCCAGAAAAGCCGATCAGTACGGCCAGGTCAATCGCTCGATTTAAATTGTGTTTTGCGGTTTCACTGGTGTAGTAAACTTTAAGCATCGCGGCGCGCGGCTGCGTACTTCGCTGAGGCTGTTTGATGCGGTCCTTACCACCTAGGAGGGAACTTTAAATGGCCGGTTATGACATCCACATCAAGGGCGGCACCGTCGTTGACGGAACCCGCGCGCCACGCTACTGCGGCGACATCTGGATTCGCGATGGCAAGGTCGCCCAGATTGGCGGTCGCGCGCCGGGCTTCGCCAAGAAAACCATTGACGCCGACGGGTTGATCGTCGCGCCCGGATTCGTCGATCTTCACACCCATTATGACGCCCAGATCCGCTGGGATCCCTACTGCACCATCTCGGGATGGCACGGCGTAACCTCGCTGGTGCTGGGCAATTGCGGCTTCGGCTTCGCCCCCTGCAAGCCCGAATTCCGCGAGCGCTCGATGTTGACGATGACGCGCACCGAGGCGATTCCCTACAGCGCGATGAAAGAGGGTATGCATTGGGATTGGGAGACCATCCCGCAGTACATGGATTCGCTCGATCGCGCACCGAAGGGCGTCAACTGCATCCAGTACATGCCGACCGCCTCGCTGATGACGTACGTGATG
>DASXFX010000042.1:0-31451 GCA_036489375.1 Binataceae bacterium (SeqCode)
GACGCTATCGCGATGCTGCAACTGGCGGCGCCGAAACTGCACGCACTCGGACGCGGCGGTACGCCGGTCAGTCTTCTGCCCGAGCCGCAAGGGCGTGCGCTGGTCCGATCGCCGTCGCGCAACGGGGGCGCCACTCCGGCAGCCGGACACCCGCCCGCGATGCCGGGCCCGCTCGACGTCGTATTTCCGGTGCTGCACGGCACCTACGGTGAAGACGGCACTGTGCAGGGACTGCTCGATCTGGCGGGGATTCCGTACGTCGGCGCCGGCGTGCTCGGATCGGCCCTCGGGATGGACAAAGACGCGCAGAAGCGCATTTTGCGGGCGTCGGGGATTCCCGTCGTGCGCCATTTCGCGTTGACGCGGACCGAGGCTGATGAAGATCCGAAAGGGGCGCGGCGCATCGCCGGCGAACTCGGTTATCCGGTGTTCGTCAAGCCCAACGCGCTGGGCTCGTCGATCGGTATCAGCAAGGTCAAGAATGCACGCGCGCTCGCCGCAGCGAT
This sequence comes from Binataceae bacterium (SeqCode), assembly GCA_036489375.1. Classification (GTDB taxonomy): domain Bacteria; phylum Desulfobacterota; class Binatia; order Binatales; family Binataceae; genus JADMIL01. Next base: position 507 of record DASXFX010000042.1, read on the forward strand.
CGATGACGCCTTCCAATACGACCGCAAAATCCTGATCGAGGAATCCTGCGCCGGCCGCGAGTTCGAATGCGCGGTCCTTGGCAACGATCGGCCCGAGGCCTCGATCGTTGGCGAGATCTTGATCAAGGGCCATGAGTTCTACAGTTACGAATCCAAATACGTCGATCCCGCCGGCTCGGAAGTGCGCATCCCGGCGGATCTTCCGCCGACCGCCGCCGAGCGGATTCGCGAACTTTCCACGGCCGCGTTCAAGGCGCTGTCGCTGCGCGGCATGGCGCGTGTCGATTTCCTGGCCCGCGGGGATTTGAGCGAGCTCTTCATCAACGAGGTCAATACGATTCCCGGCTTCACCGCTATCAGCATGTATCCGAAGTTGTGGGAGGCCAGCGGTGTCGCGCTGCCGCGGCTCATCGATCGGCTAATCGAGTTGGCGCTCGAGGACGCGCGCGATCGCTCGCGGCTAAAGTTCACCTACCAGCCCAGGCACGAGTGATGAATCGGCTGCTGATCGCGACCACCAACTCCGCGAAGCTCGCCGAGTATCGTCTGCTGCTGCAAGAGTTCCGCCTCGAGGTGTTATCGCTGCGCGACGTCGGTATCGATGCCGAAGCGCCCGAAGACGCCGACAGCTTTGCGGCCAACGCGCGCCTCAAGGCGGAGTTTTATTTCGATCGCGCAGGGATCGCGACTCTCGCCGACGATGGTGGTCTGGAGGTAGATGCCTTGGGCGGTGCTCCAGGCGTTCATTCTCATCGATGGTTGGGGGCGGACGCCGACGATCGCGCCTTGGCGCAGGAAATCATCCGGCGGATGGACGGAGTCGAGCCCGCGCGGCGCACGGCGCGTCTGCGCGCAGCGGCGGCACTCATATTTACCGAGGACGGCGCACGACGAGAACGCGTGGTCGAGGCCGCCTTCGAGGGCTTCATCGCGGACCGCTGCTACCCTCAAGTTCAGCGCGGCTTTCCGTATCGCGCCGTGCTGATCGTCCCGCAACGCGGATGCTACCTGGCGGAACTTGACGAGGCCGAGGCGGCGCGGCTGAGCCAGCGGCGCAGCGCGGTTGACCTGCTCGCCGATGACCTGCGCCGAATCGCCGCCGCTTGACAATCACTCGCTGCACAGCTACCGCGAGCCCTGCCAACACAGTAGAATTTCGGCGATCGAGACGCATCCGATTGCCACAGGACGGAAGCGTTGTGCCGGTCCTCATCATGAGGATTGGGAGAGACGCCGCCGCCTTCTCGTAATCGGCCGCCCACGAAAATGATGCAACTGACGCCAATGCAAACGATGCTGGGCCTGCGATCGCTCGGCCCCGATGAGCGCGTCATCATCGACGCGATCATCATCGCCGCGCTCGCGTTGCTCGCGTTTGTGATGCGTCAGCGCTGGCCCTCGGTGCGCGTGACCGGCGTCATCATGTGCGCGATCGGCTTCGCCTTCGACCTGATCGCGACGCCCGCCGCCGCGTGGAGCATGGGCTGGGCGCAATGGTCCGGCGGCCTCGGTATCGTGCTGGCGATCTGGGGCTTTATCCACCTGATGCTGGCGACTGCAGACGCCGCTGCACATCGCACGCGCGCGCATTTTTCGACCATCTTCAAAGACATCCTGATGCTCACGCTGTGGGGCATCGTCCTGCTGGTAGTGTTGCGCCAGGACTTCACCGTTGACCTGACGCCGCTGCTCGCCAGTACCGCAGTAGTGGCGGTAGTCGTCGGCCTCGCGCTGCAGGAGAGTCTCGGCAATATCTTCAGCGGGTTGACGCTGCAAATGGGCCGCGCGTTTGCTCCCGGGGACTGGGTCCAACTGAATACTTTCGTCGGTCGCGTCCAGGGTATCGGATGGCGTTCGACCGCGTTGATTACGCGCAACAACGAGCGACTCGAGATTCCCAATGCGATGTTGGCGAAGGACGCGCTGGTGAACTACTCCATCGGCGCGGTCGCGGGCGAGATCCGGATCGGACTCAGTTATGCCGCCCCGCCCAATTACGTCCGCGAAGTCATTCTCGAAGCGCTGCACAACATACCCGGCGTCATGCAGTATCCCCCGCCCGAGGTCTTTACCTGGGAATTCGGGGACTCCGCGATGCATTACCGCGTGCGTTACTGGATGAGCGACTACGCCGAATACGAACGGCTGCACGACATCGTCTCGACCGGGCTCTGGTACGTGCTGCGGCGCAAGGAAATCGAAATCCCCTTCCCGCAAATGGTGCTCAGGACGCCGCACGCGCCCGGTCTGGAAGTGCTCGACGCAGGCTTCGAACGCCAGATTATGGAGGGGCTGCGGCAGGTCTATTTCCTGCGCGGCCTGCGCGACGAAGAGTTGCGAATGCTGGTGCCGGGCGTCATCGTGCAGAAGTTCGGCGCGGGGGAGTCGATCGTGCGCGAGGGCGACGACGGCGACTCTCTGTTTATCATGCGTGCTGGAACCGTCGAGGTCGCGGCTGCGCAAAACGGCACGCAGGTTCACATCACCGACTTGCAGCCGCCGGCTTTCTTCGGCGAAATGGCGCTGATGAGCGGCGAAAAGCGCAATGCCACCATCCGCGCCCGCACCGACGTCGAACTGCTGGAGCTCAACCGCGACGCCTTCGGCGAACTGTTCAAGAATCATCCGGAGACCGCCTCGCAGATGGGCGAGGTGATCGCCATTCGCCTGACCGAGCGCACCGAGCGCCTCAACGAGCGCTCTCGCGACGACGGTGCGCATATCCGCGTCAACCGCTTCCTGAGTGCCTTTCGCGCGGTGTTCAACCTGTCGGCGCCGCACTGAGCGCCGCCGCATCGCGCCGCCCTGCTCGGCCCTACTTGGTATCGAACTCGAAGATCATTTCGTTCGGCGGGTTGCCGTCGGCCGTGTGCAGCCGCTCCAGGCACATCGCGATGACCTGATCGTTGGGATGATCCTTGAGTAGTTCGCGCAACTCGCTCTCGGGCGAACGGCCCTTGTGCAGCATTTCGATCGCGCTCGCATAGCGTTGGTAGTACTCCGGATCAACGCCGTTGCCCTCCAGCGCCACCACTTCCACCACCGGCACCAACTGATTCTTGCCCTTGACCCGGACCATCCCGATTTCCCGCGTGATGAAACCCGCGCCAGCCTCTTCGAGCGTTGGCCGATTAGCCAGGATCCCAACCTTGAACGGCCGCGTGAGGCCCTCCAATCGCGAAGCGAGATTCACCGTATCGCCAATGACCGAATAATCGAACCGTTGCTCGCCGCCGAAATTGCCGACGACCGCCTCTCCCGTGCATACGCCGATACCGATTTTCACGTCCGCGAAGCGCTCGTCGCGTTTCGCCAGCGCTTCCAGCTCGGTCATCATCCCCAGGGCGCACTTCAACGCCTCGCGGGCCGGATTTTCGATCGTCATCGGCGCGCCCCAGAACGCCATGATGCCGTCGCCCATGAGCTTATCCACCACCCCACCGCTCTTGAGGATCAGGTTGGTCATGGCGGTCATGTAAGTATTGAGCAGCGCGACCAGCGGCTCCGGATCGGTGCGTTCGGCGCGCGAAGTGAAGTTGACGATATCCGAAAACAGGATGGTCAATTTGCGCCGCTCACCGCCGAGTTTCAGCCCGGTCGGATCGTCCACCACCGCCGCGATAACGTCAGGGTTCAGATAGTGCTCGAAGGCGTGGCGCAAATAGCGCTTATCTGCGCCCTCCACGAAATAGCGCCAGCTCATCACGAAGATGTAGGTCAGCGCGAGCGTCAGCAACGGGAACACCACGCCCAGAATTTCGCCGTCGGAGTTCAGCAGGTGGATCGAGTAAAGGATGTAACCCGCAGCGAGCATCACCGCGACGAACGCGCCATAAATCGCGGTCATATAGGCGGCTACGAAACTGATCGTAATGCCGATGATCACGCCCGCCCATTGTTCCTCTTTCCACAATGGCTGGTCGTGGACCAGGAAGTCGCCCTGCAGCACCGTGTCCGCCGCGCTCGCCTGGATTTCAACCCCGGGAAAATCGGCGCCGACCGGAGTGACGAAACGATCGCCCAGCGCGTGCGCGGTCAATCCGACCATCACGATTCGATCCTTGAGCGCTGCCGCGGGCACGCGATGGTTGATGATGTCGGAGATCGAATACCACGGGATGGTCCCGGTGGGCCCGCGAAAATGCACGATCATCCGGCCGAGTTCATCGACCGGAATCTGATTGCCCGCCAGCCTGACACTCTGCACGCCGTCCGTGCCGAACCGCAGACCGAGCGGTGTATAGCCGGCATAGGCATCGACGGCGGCCAGGAATAGCGGCACGCAATAGCGCTGGTTGAAGCGGATGACGGTTGGGTACGAGCGCGCCTCGCCATCCTTGTCGAGATCGATATTGACATAGGCGGTGCCGCGCGCCGCGCTGTTGAGTATCGGAATCGGCGGCAGGTAGGCCGCCGCCTTCATCGTGATGTCGTTGGCCCCGGCAGCTTTCGACACGATGCTGTAGAAGAGTGGGCGCGGCTCCAGAAAGACCTTGCGGAAACCGGTCAAGTCCTCGACCGCCAACTTGCCGAGGCCCAGCGCGCTGAAGGAATAGCCTAGATAGGTCGATCCTTGCGCTCGAATAGCGTCGGCCAGTTTCGCGTCGTTGCTCTGCTCCAGTGTCTTCTGGAGCGCGTCGTCACTGCCATGGCCTTCCTGCTTTAGCTCTTGCAGAATCTGCTCGCGCTGGACGTCGGCGGAGTCGCGTTCCGTCAGCATCACGTCGAAACCGACCACCCGCACCTGGTAATCGGTGAGCGCCCGTACCATCCGCGCCTCGACGTCGCGGCCCCACGGCCAGCGCCCCAGCTCTGCGACACTCTTGTCGTCAATCCGCGCGATGACTACTGCGCCGGTTGGATTCGGATACCGGCCGGGTCCATAAACGAAGTGATCGGAGGTGCTCAATTCGACCGCTTCGAGGCGGCCATTGAAATCGAAGTACGTAATCGTCGCGACCACCGCCAGCCCGATCGCGACTGTCAGCAGTTCCCTCTTCCAGAAATGTTTACGCCGAGCTTTTGCCATGGCAGCGCATAGAGCCTAGCGCGACTGGACCCCGGAAGTCAGCCACTCGATGCGTTGAGGTGAGATGTCAGGTGACTAGAAGTCCGGGCGGATTCGATTAGGTGGAACGCGGGCGGGAGTCGACGTCCCGCCCGCTTCGACCCATTGCACCATTGATGAATGGTCGCCGGTTTCGCACGTAGTTTTCAGCCGTCGTGCGAGCCCCTGTTGCCGTCTCCGCCGCGAACTCCACGGCCCGCGGTGGCTAGCTGATCGCGCTCGCCCTATTCGTTCGGGCTAAGCGGCGGAACCGGAGGCACAGGCGGGGGCGAATTGTTGCTATCGAATGCGCCGGATGCTCCTAGTCCGATTGTCGCGCCTGCACCTGCTCCCACGAAGCCGAGGACGCCAATCGCGGCCCACTCCGCTCCGGTGAGTCCGGCGGCTGCCGGGGCGACGCCAAAGAACGGAGCCCCGCCGCAAGGCACCGTCACCTTTTGTCCTTGATTTACCGTTGCCGGAGGCGCGCTCGGGTTGGTCGGGTTATAAACCTGAACCGTGCCCTGGTACACCGAAACATGAGTGAACTCAGTGCAGTTCGGATAGTTTTTGTCGTGGACGCCCGTTTCATGATCGGTGTCGTAGAAGGTGCCGCGGGCCGAGGCGACCGCGTTCGGCGTATGTACTTCGTAGTTCGGCGGCGTGCCCGGCGTCGTTTGCACCAACGATCGGACCAAACCGTTGAGCAATGACAGCTTGGTGCTGGAGCGGCTGCCGCTCGCGTTCAGCGTATTTTCGTCGATGGTCAAATTACTCGAATCGGTCAATTCAATCTGGCTGTTGTCGGTCAGTGTGATCGTCACGCTGCTGGCGGCGTCGGTGACGATACGATCGCCCACGTCGACCTTGGTGCCGAAGGCTGCGGGAAGGGTCGCGCCACTGCGAGTGATGGTCGCGGTGCCGCTGATTGCCGTGACCGTACCGGCCACCGTCTGCGCTCGCGCTTGCGGCGCAAAGCCCAACATCACCAACGCAAACAACAGGCTGGCGAGTGCGAAAATCGTCGGTGATACAATTTTTCGATCAGTCACGGTTAACCCTGCAATTTTAAGCTATAGCAACCACTACTTAGCAGCATCGCCACGTTTCAAACAGATTTAGGAGATACTGCGCAGATAGCCTTCGGAGCGCCCGATTGTTGCCATATTGCATTCTGCGATGCAAACGGGGAAGAGCCCTTTTTCACCGTGCTTATGGCGGCAATCTTCGCTTGAAGCGGGCCCGTCATCCTCAATCGAGCGCGTTCTAGCTCGATTCGTCACCCGCCCCTTCCAAATTGCGACCGTGGCGTGCGCAGCGCCCGGGTCAGGTGACGCGGATCAGCGCGCGCTCGAGTTCGCGCAGATTTTCGCAAGGGATCAGTGCCGAGCATTCGCGAGCATACTGGCGGATGGCGCTATCGCCGGTATTCCAGCGGGCTTGCGGCTCAGGAATCAGCCAAAGCACGGCGCGGCTCAGTCGCGCGAGTTCGCGCAACAGATCGGCACGCGCCGGTCGGCGATTATTGCGGCCGTCGCCCATGATGACGATTACAGTGGCGCGCGAAATCAGGGCGGCGTGGCGGTTCCAAAGCTCCTTCAGCACGCTCCCGAAGTCCGATCGGGCGTACAAATCGAGCGGCGGCGTCATCGCCAGGTGCCCCTCCTCGAACCCGGCTTCCGCCAGCCGGTCGATATAGACGAAGCTGCGCACGCGACGGAAGCAGGACGCGGCGCCGGCGACGATTTCGAGCATCAGGGTGGAGGCGTATTTTACCGACCCTGAGATGTCGGCAAGTATCAGCAAATCGAGATGGCGCGGGCGGCGCGAGCGAAAGCGCAGATCGCCGAGCGCGCCGCCATGCTGAAGCGAGGCGCGAATCGTGCGGCGGAAGTCGATGCGGCCGCTGCCGGCCAGCCGCATTCGGCGCGACACGCGAATGCGAAATCGGCGCTTCAATGCGGCCAGCGCGTCGCGCGCCGCCACGAATTCGATATCGGAGTAATTGGCGAATGGCGTGCGTTCGATAGTGCGCAAGGCGGCCGCGCGACCGGCTTCGATTCCGGGTGAATCCACTTCGCCGGCAGTTGCCTCGCCGCCCGCTGCCGATGACTCCTCCGCCGACCCCGCCTGCCCCTCGTCGGCCGCACTGTCGGAGTCGTCATTTGGGGACGATTCGTCCCTGGTGTCGGAGGCACTCCCGTCTCGACGATCCTTGGGCGCCGGCTCCTCGTTCGGCGTTATACGCTCCGGCACGTCGCGTTCCGGCGACGACGGCTTGCGCGGGGGCGCGAGTCCAACCGGCGCTTCCTCATCGGGTTGAGCGCGCGGTGCGTCCGGCATCGGGGACTCGCTCGGGCCGCCGGAGGCGCCATGGAGGCCCGCCCGCTCGCCGCGGCTGCGGTGCGAGTCACTATAATCCGGCCGCGAGCTGCCGAAGCGCCGTGAGAAGGTCTCGTCGAAGATTGCGCGGTCGGCTTCTTCCTTGATCAATGCAGCCGCCAGCGCCTCGCGCAGCGGTCCCCGCTCAATTCCGATTGCGGCCACCGCGCGCATCGCGTCGAGCGATTCGGCCACCGAGATTCGCACCTCCGCGCCGCGCAAGTCCGCGATCAGTTCGAGAATCGCGTCGCGCAACGCGATCATCCCAGGCACTCGATTTCGACGACGGCGGCGTTGTGCCCGGCGCTCATCGTGGACGCGTCGCCAGCCCGGCAACCTTGCCTTCGACGCGGACACGATCGTCCTCGTGTTTAAGCAGTACGCCGAGCGTCGCTCGAATCGACGGCGTATCGAGTTCCTTGATGCCGAGCCGCACCAGCGCGCGCGCCCAGTCGAGGGTCTCCGCGATCGAGGGTGGTTTGCGCAGGTCGAGCTTGCGCATCGCGTTGACCATTCGCGCGGCCGCGCTGGCCAGGCGCTGATCGAGGCCCGGCACCTTGAGCTCGATGATGCGCCGCTCCTGCTCGATGCCGGGAAAATCGATGAACAAATGAAGGCACCGCCGCCGCAGCGCGTCCGAGAGCTCGCGCGCGCGATTGGAAGTGAGCACGACCGCCGGTCGCTCGTGCGCGCGCACGGTTCCGAGTTCCGGCACGCTCACCTGGAAATCCGAGAGCAGTTCCAGCAGAAAAGCCTCGAATTCCTCGTCGGCCTTGTCGATCTCGTCAATCAGCAAGACGACCTTGCGCGGCGCCGAGATCGCGCGCAACAGCGGCCGCTCCAGCAGGTATTCCCGCGAAAACAGATGGTCCGACAACTCTTCCCAGCGCAGCCCCTGATGTTCGTCGGCCTGCAAGCGTAGAAGCTGCTTCTGGTAGTTCCATTCGTAAAGCGCGCGCGCCTCATCCAAGCCTTCGTAGCATTGCAGCCGGATAAGTTCCGTGTTCAATAGTTCGGCGACGACTTTCGCGACTTCGGTCTTGCCGGCGCCGGCTGGTCCCTCGATCAGCAGCGGTTTTTCGAGCGCCAGCGCAAGGAACACCGCCGTCTCGACCCGTTCGTTCGTGATGTAATGCGCGCGGCGCAAGCCGTCAGCCACAAATTCCTGCGTCAGGTCCATTTCAGGTGAGCATTGCGGGCGCGTGGCAGTCGGTCAATCACCCTTTTCCCGCATTGGTGGGGCGGGCTTACAACGGAGCGTCGCGAGCTATGGGGTTGTCAAAAAGACTGCTGGACATGTCGGTTTAAAATTTCAGTCGCGTGAAATACGATGTCTATAGCTCTGCACAGCATCTCCCCGCGATTAAGCAGATGGTGTATGCGCAGCACGCCGGCGTATGCGAACAGCCACTTGGTGGTCTGCACTGCGATGCTCGGATTGTGCGGCTCACGGTCAAAAGCCTCGCGCGCCGACCTGTGGACGTAAATGTATCAGAGGGCGGATCGGCACCTTGGCGAAGGGCCCTTTATATGCGAATTGCAATAAACGGTTGCGGCATCGCAGGTCCGACCCTTGCCTGGTGGCTACGGCACTATGGTCACGAGCCGGTCCTGCTCGAACGCGCAAATCACGTGCGCAGCGGCGGTTATTTGATCGACTTTTGGGGCACGGGCTATGACGTTTCAGAGCGCATGGGGCTTCTCCCTGTGCTCAAGTCCCATGCCTATCAGATGCGAGAACTTCGTACCGTCACGGCGTCCGGCAGGCCTACCTCGACGATTGACGTAGCGGTCTTCGATGAAATTTTCGACGGACGCTACTTCAGCATTCCACGGAGCGATCTCTCGGCTGAAATTCTGAACGCCTGTGACGGGATAGCGGCGCGGTTCGGCACCAGCATCATCGGCATCGAAGATCACGACGAGTATGTGGAAGCGGCGTTGTCCGACGGATCAAATGAGCGGTTCGATCTTGTAGTCGGCGCAGACGGACTGCATTCCAAAGTGCGCAGCCTCGCCTTTGGCCCCGAGTCCCGCTTCGAGCAACGCCTCGGGTTCCACGTCGCAGCCTTTACCCTTGGCGGCTATCAACCCCGCGACGAATTGACCGCGGTCTCGCATACCGTGCCCGGTAAATATCTTGCGCGGGTGTCGCTGCGCGGAGATCGAACTTTGTTCCTGATGGTTTTCGCCGAGTCTTTCATCACTTCGGATCCTGTCGACGCCGACGAGATGCGCACGCAACTCGTCGATATCTTTCGCGATACGGGTTGGGAAAGTGCGGCGATACTAAGGCGGATTGCCGAGGCCGATGATCTCTATTACGACCGGGCGAGCCAGATCCGCATGCCCCATTGGAGCATTGACCGGGTGGCGCTGGTCGGCGATGCGGCGGCCGCCCCGTCGCTTCTGGCTGGCGAAGGAACCAGCCTCGCAATGACGGAGGCGCACGTTCTTGCAGGCGAACTGGCGCGGGCCGATGGAGACGTGGCGGCAGCGTTTCTCGGTTACGAGCGACAGTTGAAACAATTCCTCGCAAAGAAGCAGGACGCAGCCCGTAGTTTCGCGGGCTATTTCGCACCAAAATCGTGGCTCGGCCTGATTTTCCGCGACGTGGTGTCGAAAATCGCCTCGGTGCCGGCGCTTGGCAAATGGATGTAAGCGAATACCTTCCGCGACAATCTGCAACTGCCCGACTACGGATGAACGCTAATGGAGGTTCGGTGGTCGCCTTGGGATGCGTGGCGCTGAGTCACGGGTCGTTGTTCGTGGGCCATCACCGAGTCCCGCTGGCAGCGATTCTTCGATAAACCCCGCCGAATCAGCGCGCGCCGTCCGAATTCGCATAGCGCTTCCCTGGTCGCGCCGACTTTGTAACAAGTCAGTCGCCGGTGACGCTGCGAAGCAGCCTGGCGAGGCATCTGAAATCGCGGATATAGCTGCTCTCCGGATACGCTCCTCGAATGACATAGGCCGGATGGTACATCGGAAACAGCAGAGACTTTTCGTGGCGTAGAGGAGACGCCTGCGCTGGAGCGAAAATCGCGTTACGTCCCGCTAATTCCCACCATGCGATTCGGCCGAGGGCGACGATCAGGCGCGGCCGTGCCAGCGCCAGTTCCGCTTCGAGATGGCTTCGGCAGTTGGCGATTTCGCTCGAATCGGGATCGCGATTACGCCCGCGATCGTCGCGTGGGTTGCAGCGGACCACATTCGTGATGAAGACGCGTCGGAGTTTCGCGCGGCGAATCATCCGGCGCAGCAAGTCGCCCGAGCGATCTCCGTCGAAGGGTCGCCCCGTGCGGTCGCCACCGAATCGTCCAGGTGCAATTCCCACGAAGACCACGTCGGCCGGAAGATCGCCCGCGCCGGGCACGACTTGCGATCGCGATCGCACCAGCGCAGGACAGCGCGCGCATCCGAGTATCGCCTCTCGCCAGTTCGGTTGGCACTCGGAAGGTTCCGGCGATGCTGGCCGCGGGCTCCGATCGAGCGGTCGCGACGACGTCGGCTTCGTAATCAACACAACGTCGCGTGTGTTCACCGAGGAGCGCAAAACTTTGATTTCTTTCTGAAACCTCAATCAGGTTTCAGGCTTCCCATTGGGCTTGGCGCTCGCGATTGGGCGGGCGATGGCCGATCCTTCGACGTCGTTCAGCGACGGCGGGCATCATTCCAGGTTGCTTCACGGCATATCGCATACGCGACCGCTCGGGGATTGAAAGGTGTCCGAAACGCCAGCCTTTCCCCTTACACTGTGGGAAGTGTGAAACCTCTCAAAGGTTTCACGTCTCTTCCGCCGCCGTTTCAGGTTGGGGAAGTGCCGAAGACGCGGCGGCCGAAGACCTTGCGCACCAGCGCGCGCCGCACCGGGCCGCGCGGAACCGCATGGAAGCGCCGCCACATGCATCGTCCGCAGAGCAGATACAGCGCGTCCTCGGGCAGGTCGGGCCACGCGACGCTCCACACCCCTTCGGCGACGCCGCAATGCGCGCACGGGTCGATTACGCGCGTGGCGCCCGCGCCAGGTACGGTCGATTCGATAATTCCCACGGCTCGCTAATCCTGATCGTTCCGGCTTACGGAAATCTCACAGTCCGCAGCTCATGGCAAGCGGCGGATGCTCGCACAGGCCGCAACAATCAGGCGTGAACCGGCCATTTGCCGGACGTAGCGAGGTTCAATTCACGATGAGCGCGCCGCATCTTGCCGACGGGAGTCTCACTTCGCCGCAACCCGAAATTGGGTCCTAGAGCTGTTCCTTTTCCTCGACCGCGCGGAATTCAGCTTCGCCCAGCGACCGTGATTTGCGTTTGCCGTGGAGCTCGTACATCTCGAACAGCGAGGACTTGTGCGGACGCACTTTACCGAGCGGGCATTTCTCCCATTCGCTGAGCGACTCGTCGCAATAGCCCATGCGATTCTCGCCGCATTTGGGCTGCAGGAAGACCGCGATCTCGGGCAGAATCTTTTTGATCTCGGCGCGCATTAACGCGACCATCCGGCGAATTTCCCATTGCGCGCGTACGCACAAACGCAGGTCGCAGATATGCAGCATCTCGGCGAAATTGACCATCACGTGGAAATTGGTCGGCGCCGCGTTGGGCAGAATGAAGCGCGCATCCTCGGCTGGAATTCCGGCCTTGAGCGCCCGCGCGTAAAGCTCCGATGTATGCTCCAGCAGTTGCGAGAACTCGTCGTCCAGCCCCGCGCGCGACCATGATTCCGGCAATACGAATGCGAGCTTGTCCTGCTTGAACTTGACGTAGCGCTGGCTCTGCTGCTCGAAGCTGATCCCGATCCGATGGCGCACGAATTGATGCGACAACGATCGCGAAACGCCCGAGATGCCAAACCAGAAGACCACCTGTTCGAGCGGCGACGCGTGCCCGGTCTTCAGCCGCTCGGTGATGAACTCGCGAATCTTGTCGTGCGAGATTTTCTCCGCTTCGATCTTTTCCCAGATTTCAATCGGGGTGTCGGCGGAGTAGCAGGTGCGGAACGCGGCGTAGAGTTTTTCCAGCGGCGCGCTCGCGTAATCGATCAGCTTTACCTGCATCTTGGCTTGATTGTTCATCGCGTTGCCCGCCGCCGCCCGTCCATCCCTGAAGCATAGCATTCCGTAGCGCGAGCCCTAGTTCTATCCTTTGCGAGCAGTGCGACCAATATCGATCCGGCACAGGTATCCACCGTATCCACAAACGAAGCCTCGCTCGTCCGCATTGATAGCGATTGCGCCCGCCGCGCGCGCGTCGCAAAATCCGGCTCGCGATGCCGCCGCCCGAACATCACAACATCTACACCCGCCTGCTGCGTCCGCTGATGTTCCGGCTCGATCCCGAGACTGCCCATCGATGGACCCTCGCCGCTTTGAGCCTGACACCTTCGCCGCGACGTCCGCGCCATTCGCCCGACCCGGTCGAACTTGCCACCACCGTCTTCGGCCTCACCTTCGCCAATCCGATCGGGCTCGCCGCCGGGATGGACAAAGACGCCCGCGCGGTGCGCGCCTGGAATGCGCTCGGATTCGGCTTCGTGGAACTGGGCACCGTGACGCCGCGTCCGCAGCCGGGTAATGCGCCACCGCGGATGTGGCGGCTGGCCGAACACCGCGCGCTGATCAACCGGCTCGGCTTTCCGGGCAATGGAATGGACGCCGCCGCTCAGCGCCTCGTATCGATCCGCAAGGACCGCCTCCCGATTCGCCTCGTTCTTAACTTCGGACCCAACAAGGACACGCCGCCGGATCGCGTCGCTGAGGACTATGCAGCGCTGACCCGCCGTCTCGCGCAGTTCGCCGACGCGATCGTGGTGAATCTGTCGTCGCCCAATACCCCCGGCCTGCGCGAATTTCAGGCGCCCGAGCGCATGCGCGCAATCGTCGAGGCCATCCGCACGGCGCTCTCTTCCACGCAGCCCGCGACCTTGCCCGACGCCGCCAACGCTATACCGACCGCTGCACCGCGCCAGCCCCCGTTGCTGGTTAAAATCGCGCCCGATCTCGACTCCGCGCAACTGAGTGCGGTATGCGCGGCTGCGATTGGTCTCGTCGATGGGATCGTCGCGACCAACACCACCCTCAAGCGCGAGGAAGTCGGCGTCAACGCGACCTTCGAAGGCGGTCTCAGCGGCTCGCCGCTGCTGGCGCGCTCGCGCGAAGTCATCGCCCAGGTCTATCGCGAAACCCACGGCCGGACGCCGATTATCGGTGTCGGCGGAATCGCCAGCGCAGAGGACGCCTATGGCCATATCCGCGCCGGCGCGAGCCTGGTCGAGCTCTATACCGGAATGATCTATCGCGGACCGTCTCTGGCGCGCGAAATCAAACGCGGCCTCGTGCGCTTGCTCGCACGCGATGGATTTCGCTCTATTAGCGAGGCGGTCGGCAGTGCCTCACGCTCGTGACCACTCGAGTTTTCGTGCACCGCCCGCGCCGCTGGAGGCAAGATGGCTTCGAACGATAACGCCGCCGAATTCCTGGTGGACGCGCGATGGCTCGCGGATCATCGCAGCGATCCCAACCTGATCCTCGTCGATACGCGGCCGCCCGCCGATTACTGGGCCGGCCATCTCGATGGCGCGCGCCATTTCGATCCCTTCCCGTTCCATCATAGCGATACCTCGGAAGGGTCATTGCGCGAATTCCGCGGGCAGCTCGAATGGATTTTCTCGGCACTCGGAGTAACCCCGGCCACAACCGTCGTGTTCTATGAGAACGACTCCGGCATGCGCGCGACGCGCGGCGCGTGGGCGCTCGATTACATGGGACATCCCGCCGTACGCATCCTCGACGGCGGCCTGAAATGTGCGAACGGCCCGGCGCTCGTTACCGCCGCGACTCCCTACGCTCCGGTCGATTTCAAAGGCGCCGTGCGCGCGGAACTCATCGCGGGGCGTGGCTATATCGTCGAGTCCCTGGGTCGTGCGGGCGTGCAAATCTTCGACGTGCGCTCCGATGAGGAATACTTTGGTGAGCGCGTCCGCGCTAAACATGCCGGCGCCGTGCCCGGCGCCATTCATCGCGACTGGACGCATAGCGTCGGCCCCGATGGCCGCTTCAAGCCGGCGGCCCAGTTGCGCCAGGAGTTCGCCGCGCTCGGACTCGATCCGCAGAGCGAGATCATCCCGTACTGCCAGGGCGGCTATCGCTCCGCCAACGCCTACGTCGCCCTGCGCCTCGCCGGCTATCCGCGCGTGCGCAATTACCTGGGATCGTGGGGCGAATGGGGCAATCGCGACGAATTGCCGATGGAGCATCCACGCCGCAAGCATCCCGTCGGTGGTCAGACCGAAGGCTCCCGCTGATGGCGCGCGCAATCCTGTTGACCGGCTTCCAGCCGTTCGGCGGCGAGCGCACCAACCCGTCGTGGGAGGTCGCCTCGTGGCTCGACGGCAAGGAAATCGCCGGTGCGACCATTCATGCACTCGAGTTGCCGGTCAACTGCCGGCGCGCGGTGAAACTGATGACGCAGGCGATCGCCGACGCCAAACCCGCGGCCGTCCTCGGCCTCGGTCAGGCTGGCGGACGGCCCGCGCTCTCGATCGAGCGCGTCGCGCTGAACCTCGCCGACGATCGCGCGTCGCGCGAGTCCGACGGCGGGGTTACCGCCCGCCCGATCGTCGCCAATGGTCCGGATGCGTATTTCGCCCGCCTGCCGATCGCGCCGATGCTGCGCGCAATTACGCGCGTCGGCATTCCCGCCGCGATGTCGCTGACGGCTGGCGTGTACGTCTGCAACGCCGTCATGTATGCGACCCTTCACGCGCTGAGCTCGCGCCCGCGCGTTCCGGCCGGCTTCATCCATTTGCCGTACACCGCGGCGCAGGCCGCCAAGCATCGCGCCGCGCCGAGCATGTCGATCGATCTGATGACCGCCGGCATCGAGAGCGCGCTCGCCGTCGTCGCCCGCTCTGCGTAAGCGCGCACGCGACTCGCTGCGCGTCGTCGTCGCGCGCATACACACCGGCTGCTTCGAGTCGCTGGCACCCGCAGATGCGAGACGGGGCGGTAAGCGCATTCGCACTTAACGCCCCGTTTCGTCGAGGATCGCCCGCATTCGCTATTTACTTAATAGCGACTGCGTTCGGTGGAGACGCGATACCGCCCTGCAAATGCAGCGGCACCGATACCATCATGAACTCCCAACGCCCGTCGGCGACACAATCGTCAGACAGCTTGTCGAGCACGAATTGCTCACCTAAAGGCAGTCCCAACAGCGATAGCGTGCGGTAATGGAGCGCGCCGTCATCCTTGAAGTCCCACGGCCACGGCTCGACCGCCGGGCAGTCGGTGCCGATCGCGGCGACATGGTTGTCCCACAGCCACGCGACCATCTCGCGGCTGGCGTCGATCCCGCACGCCTTGAGCTTGTCCATCGGCGCCATCGCGGTTTTGGCTGCGGGCGTCGCGCCCAGATACGCCTGCATCCAACCGGTCCGCACCAGCAGAATTGAACCCGGCTTCAGTTCGGTCTTCTGCGCCTTGAGCGCCTCTTTGAGGTCATCGAGGCTGTATTTCTCGTCGTTCAGAGGATTCACCGGACGGCCCGCCCCCGCGCGATAGCGAAAGGCGTCGATCAGTACGCCCCGTCCGACGAAGCGATCGGCCCAATTGTGAATGCCGAGCTTGTCCGAGCCCTTGATCGCGTCGTTCTTGACGCCGTTGTAGTAGCTCTGTGCCTTCAGATTCCCGACGTGGCCCAGCCCGTCCCATTGGCTGCCTTCCTGCGTATTGTACGAATCGAGCACGTCGTCGAAGCCGAGCAGGCCGTAGCTCTCGAAGCTCTTCTTCGCGTGATGGACGGGTTCGCGATTGAACAGCGGCGGGCTCGCATAATTGATCGGCGTGTCGAGGCGGAAGACCTTGCCGTTGCGCACTAGCTTGGCCGCCTCGACGATACCCTCGGGGGTCAGAAAGTTGACGCAGCCGACTTCGTCGTCGTCGCCGAAGACGCCCCAGTTGGAATCGGCCGGGGCTCCGGCTTTGACCGGTAGCTGCGAAAACTTGGGGATCTTGTTGAAGTCGATTTTTGCCATTATTCGCTCTCCCTCGGGAATTGTGCGGAACTTTGCGGGTCGAAATACGTCTGGGGTTACAGTGGCCTACACGCCACGCACGCGATGGAAATGTCAAGCTTCAAGCGCCGGTTTCACGTCGGGCCGGATAGTGTAAACTCGGGTCCGCGATGAATCCCTCTACGCATGATTCGCACGATCCACACG
Source organism: Binataceae bacterium (SeqCode) (assembly GCA_036489375.1). Taxonomy (GTDB): domain Bacteria; phylum Desulfobacterota; class Binatia; order Binatales; family Binataceae; genus JADMIL01. The sequence continues at coordinate 17,158 of DASXFX010000042.1, forward strand.
ATCCGATAGACGCGCTTCGACGCCGTCCCTCTACGATCGGCAATCGCCGGCGCCTCACGCTGGCGTTGCGATGTGCGCCCACACTGGCCGCGCTGACCATATCGGTCGCGCTCTTTGGCGCGTGCGGTAACTCGATCTACCCCTACACCAGCGATTCGCCGACACCGACCGCGACCATTACCGTGTCGCCCGTCGCCGGCAATTTTCTCTATAGCTCGAATTTCACCGACGGCCGCGTCGCCGAATTTTCGCGCAATCTTACAACTGGCGTACTCGCGTTTATCGGCTCGGTCGCTGCCGGGGCGGCCAACGGGCCAGTTGGAATCGCTACCGGTCTGGCCGCGAAGTACATCTACGCGGTGAATTCGGCCGACGGCAAAGTCCATCAGTACACGATCAATCAGAATACCGGCGGGCTCTCTTCGATTGGCACCGGCACCATCGCGGCCGGCAGTTCCCCCCAATGGATTGCGCTCACCCCCAACGCGCAGTTCGCCTACGTGACCAATTCCGGCGACGGTACTGTCTCGCCTTACACCGTGAACACGACTACCGGAGCACTGAGCACCAACGGTAACGCGGTCTCTTCCGCTTTGCTCAAAAAACCGACGACCGCGGTCGCCAGCAGCACCTTCCTCTACGTCACCGACGATACCAAGAGCTCGATCGTCAGCTTCCCGATCAATGCCGACGGCACTCTAGGGGTCGGCACTTCGACCGCGCTGCCCGCCGGAGCGTCGCCCGGGCCGGTGGTTATCGATCCGACCGGCAGCTTCGTTTATGTCACCGATCAGGCTAGAGGCGTGGTCTATTTTTTGACCATCGGCACCAGCAGCCTGACCTTGTCGAATTCCTACACCGCGACCACCGCGGGATCGGCGGGCCTCGCGTTCGCGCAGACCGGTGGCAACACCTATTTGTATGTAGCCAATCCTACTGCCGTTCCGGCCACGCTGACCGGCTTTTTCGTCAACGGCGACGGCACCCTCAATTTGCTCTCGGGCACGCCCTACGCGGATCCCAGCCTGTCGCAGCCGACCGGCGTCGTCGTCGATCCCACCGGCACCAATCTCTATGTCGCCAACCAGGGCAACGGCACCATCTCGCAGTTCCTGATTTCTTCGGTTGACGGTTCGCTCGGTATCGGCGTCCCGGTTGCCACCGAGAGCATCACCAGCGGTCCGCTCTATTTACAGCTCGCGGACTAACCAGTCGCCGGTTCGATTCGTCCAATATCAGGTGCGCTCCTGCGCTCGCCGTCCGCTACAGATTCTTGGGCGCCGGCGTCGCTCCCGGCGATGCTTCCTCGCTCGGCGAACTCTCAGGCGTTGCTTCCGACGCCGATGGACTCTCGGCCGGCGACGGTGAGGCCTCCGGAGTCGGGCTCTCTGACGGTGCGGGCGACGCCTCCGGCGATGCGGTCACATCCGGCGTCGGCGTAGCATTCGGATTGAACACGGTCGGGATCGGCGAGGGCTCTGCGGGCGTTGCCGTCGGCGATGCCTCCGGAGACTCGGTCGTCGCCGCTTGCGGCATCAACGCCGTACCCACCCCATACTCATACACCAGCCGGCCGCCAAGGCTTCCCTGGTAGATAATGAACCCGCCGGCAATCAGTGCGACCAGCATATAGATCGGACGCGCACGGTCCAGGAACAGCGTGAACTGCACGCCGAGACGCCACACCGCGAGCACCAGGAATACCCACGGCAGCCAGTCGCCGAGCCACGCATGCCGCTTGAGCACGATCAGCGCCGGCCCGTTGACGTTGTCCCACACCCGGCCCGCCTCCCAACCGCCCGTAACATTCGATCCCCATGCCGCCGCCGTCCCCAGGATCATCAGTGTGAGCGCCATCAAACGCATCCAGGTTCGGGTGGGGAAGAGGCTCGCCACCAGATCGACCAGTATGCTGACGATGATCAACGCGACTGTGAAATGATCGACGACCGGATGAAGTTGCCAGGCCTTGATCGTCTCGACGAACGCTTGCATCTGAACTCCTGCTGGTAGTGGGACCGCGGCCAAGGCGCCGAACACTTATCCGGCTGTCCCGAGTGAACGGCGAGATTCCTCGCCGCATCTTTATTACAAACGACATCATCGCAGGCAAATCGCTCGAACCGCATCAACCCGCGCCTTGATGTGCTTCAATCGGGTTTGATCGCCCTTATGGTAATCGACTACGCACCCCGTCGATTTATTTCACACAGTGCGATTCGCCCTCGATTTCGTCGAAACTTCACTTTCGCGATCGTTATGGCGAGGGCGAGACTCTGGACGCGCTCGCCGGCGGCTTGCGCACCATGATCGTCACATCGTCGAGCGTTACCGGCCCCCAGGTTCTGCCGTCGAATAGAAAACGCATCACCTCGGCCGCGCGTGCCTTGGCGAAATCAGGTTGCCAGCCTTCCGCGTAATCAAAGTGATAATCCGCCACTGTGGGCCCGCCCGCCGTCGCCCCATTGCTCACGGTCACCGTCGCGCTTTCGGCGGCTCGCACCGGTCGAAGCTCGCGCAGATACCATCGCAGCGGCGCAGCTATTTCACCGTCAAAGAACACGGTTGCGTCCTCCGGAGAGATTCCGGCCGCGGCGTCGTCCGTATAGAGCCGCGCTTGCACGGTGGTCGCCTGCGCGCCCTGCCACAGATTTGCGTGACGCGCCCACGGCGCCTCGCTCGCGTCCGGCGTCGACCAGATGAAGTTCCCAACGATGCCCACGTATAGCGTCAGCGCCGCAATTGCCGCGATCGGAACCCGCAGCCATAGCCACATCTCACTATGATGAATCCACTCGAGGCCGATTGCGCCAAGCACACTCATCGGAATGATCATCGCCAGAACCGATTCCGCGCCCCGCACCGGCGTCCATAGCCAGAACGCGACACTCGCCGCCGTCCAGATCAGGCACCACGTGGCGAAGGCCGACCGTATGCGAAAGGTGAGAACCACCACTGCGCCTAACGCGCCTGCGATTACGATCATGAATTCGTAGAGTGTCAGCACCGGCAGATAGAAGTGCAGACCTTCGTCAATCGCGGCGACGAACGCGCGCCGAGCGCCGTTACCTGACAGCATCGTCGCGCCGCTATAGAGCCTGGCTAAATCCCAACCGCCGGGAAGCATCGACTGCGACAATGCGCCCGTGCCGCCCGCCGCCGCGATCGCGATAACCGGCAGCGCCGCGTACCGATCGAGCCACACGCTTATCGCCAGTCCGACGTTTTTTCGGCTGACCAGCGCCCACAGTCCCAATAACGCCAGCGCTTTGATGAAGGTCCCCGCGCTCACGAGGCCCACCGGATCAGCCGCGACCATCAGGCCGGCCGCTACTCCCAGGATCGCGGCGCGCGGCCTGCTCGGCTGCGCCTTCAGTTCCATGAAGGCGGCGAGTGTCACCAGCGTCATCGCTGCCGCGGGTAGTGCCGTCGCACTCGCCCGCGAAAACCACGTGACGCTCGGCGATAGCGCCAGCATGGCGCCGAGCGCCAGCCCACCGGCGCGACCGAGATGCCGTCGCAAGACGAACGCCATCGCTACGAGTACCAATCCGCTCAGCCCATACACGATGCGCGCGCTGAAATCGTTCGCGCCGCCAAATTCAAAGACACCCGCCGTCAATGCGTGGATCCATCCCCCGTACATCGGATAGTAGCCTGCCGCAACGTGCGTTCCGGGCGTCGCGCGCTCGAATGCGTACAGCGCGTGGCCGGCTTCTTTCGCATCGAGCGGCCGCGCGCCGAGCGCCACCAGCCGCGTCAGTACCGCGTAAATCGCGATCGCCGCCCATCCCAGGTGCTCCGCTGTGACGACCTGCACCGGCCGCTCCAGCCGTTCGCGGCTGAGATCGCGCGCCGGCGCGAACGGTGTCGCGACTGGCTCAGGCTCCTGATGATGTAAAGCCTCGCCGTCCAGATGCCAGTGTTTGTCCTGATCGCTTTTGTGCACGCCAGCCACGTTCGGAATCGCTATTTGCCGCAGCCCCTCGTGTCAACCGCGAGCAACCGCGCGTGTTCTCCCTGGCACCAATTCACTTAACAATCATGTAACCCGAATTTTGGTTTGAGCACGCGCCGAATGCGGCTATTCTGAAACGATCCCTTATTCGGTTCGTTATTCAGCGTAGTTCGGTTAGTTCGGATCCTTCGAGCCATGGCAACGCAACCCAGCGCCGCAAAGCGCGCGACCAGCATGCTCATATCGCTGCTCATCGTGGCGATAGTCCTGGCGCTGTTCTTTGCCTATCGGCACACCGACGCCTTGCGTCATCTGCACCCTCCGCAGCTTCACGTCTCGCTGCGCCAATTGCCTTACTATGCCATCTGTTCTTTCTCCCGGATGCTCGCGGCCTACGTTCTGGCGCTGATCTTCTCGCTCGTCTATGGCCTTCTCGCTGCGCGCGGCCGCGTCTGGGAGCGCGTGATGCTCCCTGCGATCGACGTCGCGCAATCGGTGCCGGTCGTCGGCTTCTTCCCCGCCGCCATCTACTTCTTTGTCGCGCTCGCACACGGCAGCCGCTTCGGTGTCGAGATGGCTGCCGTATTCCTCATTTTCACCAGCCAGGCCTGGAATATGGCGATCGGCGTCTTCGAGTCGGTGCGCACGCTCCCCAATGATTCCCTCGAAGCTCTCGACGCCTTCGGCGCCACCGGATGGCTGCGGCTCAAGCGCCTGCTGCTGCCTGCCTGCGTGCCCAAGCTCGTGTACAACTCGATCCTGTCGTGGGTCTCAGGATGGTACTACCTGATCGCGTGCGAAATAATCGCGGTCGGCCCCGCTCATTACGAGCTCCCCGGCCTCGGCAGCTATCTGATGAAAGCGGCCGACAAGGGCCGCACCGGCGAATTGATCGCCGGCCTGCTCACACTGCTCGCCATCATCATTCTGATGGATGGCATCGTCTGGCAGCCGCTCTCCGAATGGGCCGAGAAGTTCCGCTACGAGTTCGCCGCTTCGACCGAGCCTATGCGTCCGCTCGGGATTCTCGCGGTGCTCGGCTCGGTCGGTCCAACGATGCTGCGCTTCTTCCGCGCGATCCTGCGGCCCATCCTGCGCGTGATCCATCGCGCTCTGGCCGCGACCCCGCCGTTTGAGTTCGCTAAACATCCCTTCCTGGTGCGCGCATGGCGCTGGGTGCGAATCGGATTGGCCGCCGCCGCCATCTTCATCGTCACGCGCGGCCTCATCGATGGCACCCTTGCCCTGATTCGCACCCTGATGGAGCCGTGGCCCGCCGCCGTCCGCCAGATCCCGCTCGCGACCGGCGCTTCGGTGTTGCGCCTGATCGCCGCCTACGCCATCTCGCTCGCGTGGACTGTCCCGTGCGCGATCGCCGCCAGCGAGAGCCAGCATTTCGCCCGCCGCCTCGCACCCTTCGCCGAGATCGTCGGTTCGATGCCCGCGACGGCGCTCTTTCCGCTCATCGTGATCTTCGTCATCCGCGTCACCGGCGGCATGAACCTCGCCTCGATTCTGCTCATTTTGACCGGCATGCAATGGTACGTGATGTTCAACCTGCTCGCCGGCGTCAGCCAGATTCCCGCCGACTTGAAGGAAGCCGTCCGCTCTTTCGGCCTGAGCCGTTTCGCCACCTGGCGCAAGCTCACCCTGCCGGCCATCCTGCCCTCGCTGATCACCGGCAGCATCACTGCCTGGGGCGGCGGCTGGAATGCCCTGATACTGTCCGAATACTTCGTCTATCGCGGCACCACCTACAAAGTCTTCGGCCTGGGCGCGATGCTCGATGACGCCACCTACCAGACCGGCAACGGTTTGATGATTCTGCTGACGCTGCTGTCGATGGTTTTGGTCGTGATACTGTTGAACCGCCTGGTCTGGCGGCGCTTGTACGACCTCGCCACCGACCGTTATCGGATTGACTACTGAGGGGGCATAATGACCGCGATGTGTGAACCGGATCCACCTGACCCATGGCCCTGCTTGAACTCAAACACATCTGCCAGAGCTTCCCTCATGCCAAGGGTGTCCTGCCGGTTATCCAGGACCTCTCCTTTACCGTCGAGGAGGGCGAGTTCATCGCGATTGTCGGTCCCTCCGGATGCGGCAAATCAACCATGTTGCGTATCGTAAACGGCCTGATGCAGCCGACTTCCGGCCAGGTGCTCTACAAGGGCCGTCAGATCGACGGCATTAATCTCGAATGCGCCTTGGTCTTCCAGTCCTTCGCCTTGATGCCGTGGCTGTCGGTTAAGGCCAACGTCGAGCTCGGGCTGGAGGCGCGCGGCCTCCCGCCCACCGACCGCGAGAAGCGCGCCAGCGTCTATATCGACAAGGTCGGACTCGACGGCTTCGAGGAAGCCTATCCGCGCGAACTCTCCGGCGGCATGAAGCAGCGCGTCGGCCTCGCCCGCGCCCTCGCGGTCGAACCACAACTACTCCTCATGGACGAGCCGTTTTCGGCCCTCGACGCCCTCACCGCCATCACCCTGCGCGAGGAATTACTCGACCTCTGGCAAGACAAGTCGATGCCGGTCCATAACATCATTATCGTGACCCACATTATCGAAGAGGCGGTGGAACTGGCCGATCGCATCCTGGTCCTGTCCTCCGGCCCGGGTCGGCTCGTGGCCGACTTGAAGGTCGATCTGCCGCGTCCGCGTGATCGTCGCAAGGAGGGCTTCAACGCGCTCACCGACAAGGTCTTCTCGCTCATCGAGGAACGCGCCTGATGCCGCCCAGCGACATAAATCCTATCCCCGACTGCCAGTTGACCTGGGTTTTCGGCCTCCTCGAAACCCTCGATGATCGGGGCGGCCGTGACGACGGTTACAAGATCGCCCGCGATGTCCATTTCAAGTTCAGCGACCTGCTCAAGGTCATGAAGACCGCCGAAATCCTCGGCTTCGTCTCGACCCCGGCCGGTGACGTTGTGCTCGAACCCCTGGGCAAACAGATGATCGAGAGCGATATCAATCAACGTAAGCTGATCGTCCGCGATCAGCTCAAAAAACACGGGCTTTTCGCCTACCTCGTCCGCCTCTTGCGCGGTCAGGAAGATCGCTCGCTTACCAAGGAAGTCGTGCTCGAGCACCTGGCGATGCTCCTGCCTAACGAAAAGCCCGAAAAGATGTTCTCGACCATCGTCAACTGGGGACGCTTTGCCGAGCTTTTCGGCTATAACAAGGACGAAGACCGCTTCTACCTCGACCAGGAATGATCCCATTCCGGCGGTACCGGAGCGGCACGAAACCGATAACTGGAGGTGTTCCAATGGCTGTGCATGCTGAAAAGGTTGTTTCCGATTTCTGTGGCGCCTGGTCCAAGCTCAACGTCGAAGAGATCATGAGCTTCTTCACCGACGACGCCGTCTATCACAACATCCCGATGCCCGTGGCTAAGGGTAAAGATGTCATCCGCAAGACCATCGAAGGCCTGCTCAAGGGCACCGTCTCGATCAAGTTCGACATTCTGCACAGCGCCACCGCTGGCAACGTCGTGATGAACGAGCGGGTCGATTCTTTCGAGGCCGGCGGCAAGCACGTCTCGCTGCCGGTAATGGGCGTGTTCGAGATCACCGACGCCGGCAAGATCAAGGCCTGGCGCGACTACTTCGACCTCGAAATGTACATGAAGCAAATCCGCTAGCCGCGCGGGGGCGGTCGATTATCCAATCGTCCGCCCTCGTTCTTCGCGCCAGACTTCACGCATCCGATCATCATCCGCATCACCCAGTGAAATTCGTCAGCCGCTGACTCCAATGCGAATGACCCCAATGCGATGACTCCCAAGCACTGACTCCGATGACCACGCCGGCTTCGACGACTGCGACCGCGCCCGCCACCCACGCCATCATCGGCACCGCCGGCCACATCGATCACGGCAAGAGCGCCCTCGTCCGCGCCCTGACCGGTCAGCAGACCGACCGCCTCAAGGAGGAGCAGGAGCGCGGCATCTCGATCGATCTCGGCTTCGCCTACTTCACCCTCGCCGACGGCTCCCGCGCCGGCGTGATCGACGTTCCCGGCCACGAGCGCTTCATCCGCAATATGCTCGCCGGCGCCCACGGCATGGACCTCGTCCTCTTCACCGTCGCCGCCGACGACGGCGTGATGCCCCAAAGCGAGGAACACCTCGACATCCTCCATCTGCTCGGCGCGCATCGCGGCATCTTCGTCATCACCAAGGCCGACCTCGCCGACGATCGCCGGCTGGCCGAAGTCCGCGACGAAATCGAATTGCTCGCCGATGGCACCACGCTCGAGGGCTCGCCGGTCCTACCCGTCTCCTCGATCACTGGGATGGGACTCGACCGCCTGCGCGAGGAAATCGCCCGCCAGCTCGACGGCTTCGAGGCCCGCCGCGCCACCGGCCTCTTCCGCCTGCCGATCGATCGCGCCTTCGTCATCAAGGGCCACGGCACCGTCGTCACCGGCACCGCCTTCGGCGCCGAGGTGCGGCTCGGGCAGAAGTTGCGCGTGCTGCCCGGCGCTGCCGAAGTGCGCGTACGTTCAATCCAGGTGCATAGCGAGACCGTCGATCACGCGGGCCTGTGTCAGCGTGTCGCGCTCAATCTCAGCGGCGCCGAGCGCATCGATCTCAAGCGTGGCGATGTCCTCGCCGACGATCGCCTCGATTTGACCACCACCCGCTTCGACGCGATGCTCGAAATCCGGCCCGCCGCCAAGCGTGCGCTCAAAAACAATCAGCGCGTGCGCTTCTACCTCGCCACCGCCGAGACCATCGGCCGCGTCATCGTGATGGAGTCGCCGGGCGAGATCGCGCCCAAGCATCGAGCGCTGGTGCAAATCGTCTTGAACGATCCGATGGTCGCGCTCGCCGGCGATCGCTTCGTCATTCGCGACGAGACCAATGTCCGCACCCTCGGCGGCGGTGTCGTGCTGAATCCGCTCGGCCGCCGCGTGCGCAAGCCGCGCGAAGTCTATCTCAACCATCTTCGCGCGCTCGGCGGCCCCTTCGGCCCACCCGCGGTCGAATCGATGCTCTCCCTGCAGGACTCCCTCGCGATGCCGTCGTGGCGCCTCGCCCAACTCTTCAACACGCCCCTCGCCGAGGTCGAGGCCGCGCTCAAGGACGCCCGCTTCATCCGGCTTTCGCTCGGTGACGAAGAGGGCTTCACAACCGCTTCGAAATGGCAGGAGATCAAACGCGCCACCCTCGATGCGCTCGCGACCCATCATCGCGATGAGCCGCTCGCCCCCGGTCTCGAGATGGAAGCGCTGCGCAACCGCCTGCCCTACGAGGTCGCGCCGCGCGCCTTTCGCGCGCTGGTCGATCGCCTCTGCAAGGAGACCGGCGTCGTTCGCGAGGGTGGCCTCATGCGCCTTGGCGGCCATCTCGTCCGTCTCGGTGGAGACGACAGCAAGAATGGAGCACGCGTCGAGGACCTCCTGCGCGAGGCCGGCTTTCAGCCTCCCGATTTGAAGCAACTCGCCGACGCGCTCAAGCTCCCCGGCGCCGAGCTCGGCCGCCTCCGCACCCTCCTCACCGTGATGGAGCGTGAAGGCCGCATCGTAAAGATCGCGACCGACCTCTTCTTCCATCCCGCCGCCCTCGACGTCGCCCGCTCGCTCCTCACCGAACGACTTGCGGCCGATGGCGAGATCACCGCCGCCGGCTATCGCGACGTGCTCAATGCCTCGCGCAAGTTCGCCATCGCCCTGCTCGATTACTTCGATCACATCGGCCTGACCACCCGCGTCGGCGATGCGCGCAAACTCCGCCCCCACTAACCCCTCTCACTGCATTGTTGTGACGCCCGACAGCGCGGCGCTACACTAATCTCCGATGTCCGAAAAACCCGACAACAACGCGACTCGCGGCGATATCATTCGCCTCACCGAGCGCTGCAAGGCGGCTGGTTGAGCCGGCAAACTGGGTCCGGCGGACCTGGCTTCGGTTCTCTCGCACCTTGACCTCGGTCACCACCCCGAGGTGCTCGTCGGTATCTCCACCGGCGACGACGCAGGCGTGTATCTCGTGCGCGAGGACCTCGCCATCGTCAATACCGTCGATTTCTTCACCCCCGTCGTCGACGACCCCTTCACCTACGGCCAAATCGCCGCCGCCAACGCGTTGTCGGACGTCTATGCGATGGGCGGCGTTCCCAAGACCGCGCTCAATATCGTCTGCTGGCCGCAAACCGGACTGCCCCATGAGATGCTCGGCGAAATCCTCCGCGGCGGCAGCGAAAAGGCCCGCGAGGCCGGCGTCGCCATCGTCGGCGGTCATAGCGTCGCCGATGAAGAGGTCAAGTACGGCATGGCTGTTACCGGCGTGATCGATCCGCGCCGCATCATCCGCAACGTCGGCGCGCGCGTCGGCGATGCCCTCCTGCTGAGCAAGCCGCTCGGCACCGGCGTCCTGATGACGGCGCTCAAACGCGGCCAGCTCCCCGAGGATCAGTACGCCGCCGCCGTCCGCTGGATGTGCGAGCTCAACGCCGCGACCGCCCGCGCGATGCTCCAGTACGAAGTCCACGCCGCCACCGACATCACCGGCTTCGGCCTCATCGGCCATGCCTCGAAAATGGCCGACGGCAGCGGCGTCACCCTGCGCATCGAGGAGTCCGACCTCCCCCTGATGGCGGGCGCACTCGAATGTTGCCGCGCCGGGATGATTCCGGGCGGCGGCAAGCGCAATCGCGAGTTTTACGCGCCGAGCGTGCGTATCTCCGACGAAGTCGCCGACGAAATCGCCGAGCTGATCTTCGACCCGCAAACCTCGGGCGGCCTCCTTGTCGCCTTGCCGCCCACCGACGCATTCAAACTGCTCGCCGACCTTCAAGCCGCCGGCAACATGGACGCCGCCATCGTCGGCCGCGTCGAGGCCCGCGGCGACTTCCCCCTCGAAATCGCCTAACCCAAAAATCGCCCGGTTCAGAATTGCGTGATTGAGAAATCGCCCGGCTCGGAATCGCGTGCCTTAAAAATCGCCCGATGTAGAATTGTTTGATTCAGAAATCGCCGACTGGAAATCGTTCCGACTTAGCAGCTACTCGCAATTTCTTTTTCGGCGCACCGGATTTTTACGGTCCTCCGCAGACGGACATCTTTTCGACAAGGACATCGACCAGCTCGTTCCGTGCTGGTGCCCGATCAATATATTCGTAGCCAGGGAAATCTCGCGCACAATCATCGCGGTTTCTTCGACAGTCGTTCCAAATTCCATCGCAACAAACCACGACTCTTGATCGTTTACTTCGATGCGGCCATTGCCCGTTCGAGGGTTTCCCGTATGAGTCGCGTATAAGGGATGCCGCGCGCCTTTGCCCGCGCCTTCACCGCTGCCAGCAATAGCTTCGGCACGCGCATGTTGATTTGCTCGTCTTTCTTTTCGAACTCGAACCGCGCCGCTTTGAACTGCGAAAAATCAAGATTGGAGAGGTCCTGGGCTAGAAACGCCTCGGCCTGCCGGTCGGTCTTAAGTCGTGGGACTTTCTTTTTCATAGGCCGCAATCTCCTTCGCGTGCATGTAGCGAGCGGTCACCGGGCGGAGGAGCCGGCGGCCGTTTTTCGTCCGTATGGTGAAGGCCACGAAAACCGGCCGCCCCGTGCTGATTCTTCCCACTGCGATCAAGCGGTCTTCGTCCGCCGAATGCTTGGGGTCGGGTGCAACGCGCGGATTGTCGGCGAACAGCGCCTCAATCTGTGTAGTCGAAACTCCATGCTTTCGGCACTTCGCCCGGTTGCCTGCGTCCCAATCGAAGCCGTCGACCTTGAGATCGATCACAGCACGATACTAGACAAATGTATATACATATCCGTTCTCCCTTCTGCTTGATTTTGGGTCGCATCTGCTGATCCAACCCTGGCCCTCGCCGCCGCGAGGTGTGCTAATCGGCCCCTCCGAGTAGGCTGCGCCGCGCGTGGAGCAGATGCGCTTTGGTGCGGTCGTACGCTAACTTTCCATTGCGCTTGCGCAGCGCCTCCAGAATTTCTTCGTGATCATGAGGTGTGCGCTCGTGAACGATCAACTCGCCCCATTCGATACGCTCGCGAGCACGGCCAATCGCGCGCGCGATCTCAATCAACAGCGGATTATGAGTGGCATTGGCGACTGCTTGATGAAATGCGGCATCTCGATCTGCATATTCCGCAATCGGACTCGACCTCTGCAGATGTTGGAGAGATTGCTTGATGGCCTGCAGGTCCGTAGTCGTGGCCGTCGCTACGGCCAGTTCGGTCATGTGGGGGTAACAGGCCAGGCAGGCGTCCAGGATTTCTGCGGGGCTCACATCTCCGGGATCTCTTGGAACGACGCTGTTTCCCGCCGGCCCATCAGAAACAAACGTGCCACGACCAACCTGACGCGTGACCTTGCCTTCAATCTCCAGCAGCATCAGGGATTTGCGCACGACGCTTCGTGGTACACGAAATCGCTTCGATAAGGCTCGTTCAGTCGGGAGCTTCGCGCCCGTCGACATGCTGCCGTTGTCGATCGCCTCGATGATAAAGCGCCGCACCGCAACTTCGCTCGCCAATTTGCGGGTATCTGGTGTCGCCATACTGATTGGTTAACCAATTTAACCTGGTTTGTCCAGCGGTCACATCAGAGGTCCACTGCTTCTATTGACGATTGGCAACGGCGAGTGCTAGATAGATGGTGTACCATGATCCCGATATTGGTGCACCAATTGGCCAGCGCGGTCTCTATGAAAGGATTCCGCGCTAACCGCGGTGCCCTTGGAGGGAGTGACCCATGACCCGACCAGTAAACGGCAAGCTGCACAACAGCAATATCCTCATCTCGGGCGCGAGCGCCGCCGGGCCCAGCCTCGCGTACTGGCTGCACCACTATGGCTTTAAGCCCACTGTTGTAGAACGATCGCCCGCGCTCCGCGCCGGAGGCTACGCGATCGATTTGCGTGGTGCTGCGGTCAGCGTGGCTGAGCGCATGGGCATCCTCGATGACGCTCGCAAGGCGAGCACTGATCTGCGTGAAGTCTTGTTCGTTGACAGTAAGAACCAGACCCTGGCGACCATGGATGCCAACTTCGGCGCCGGGCCGGGCAAGGCCGGAGACGTGGAGCTCCTGCGCGACGACTTGGCCCAAATCCTCTACGCTGCCACCAGGGACAATATCGACTACATATTTGGCGATTCGATCGCTTCCCTCTCACAGCACGACCACGGCGTTGACGTCACCTTCGAGCGCGGCGCACCCCGCACCTTCGATCTCGTCATCGGCGCCGATGGCTCTCACTCCAATGTCCGCGGCCTCGGCTTCGGTCAGGAGTCACTGTTCAGCCATTACCTCGGCCAGCACGTCGCCATTTTCACCATCCCCAACTACTTGAACCTCGACCGTCTATGGCTGATGCACTATGTCCCCAAAAAAATGGCCGCCATCATGCAATATGGCTCACACAAGCACACGCGGGCCTTGCTGATGTTCGCCTCGCCGAAACTGAACTACGACCACCACGACACCGAACAGCAAAAGAACATCGTGCGGAAGAGCTTTGCGGAGGAAACCGGATGGCAGTTCCCCCGGTTGCTCCAGGAGATGCAGCATGCCTCCGACTTCTACTTCGATGACGTCAGCCAGATTCGCATGGATCGTTGGTCAAACGGACGGGTCGCGTTGGTTGGCGATGCTGCCTGCGGCCCCACGCTGATCACCGGCCAAGGCACCAGCATGGCGCTCGTGGGCGCCTATGTGCTCGCCGGGGAACTCGCGTCAGCGGCCGGCGATTACACCACCGCTTTCGCGCGCTACGAAAATGAATGTCGCAGCTATATGGAACAGAACCAGCAAATCGCCTTGAAGGCCCCGGAAGTACAATTGCCGGATAGCTGGGAAGCAATCGATCGGCAGAACGAAATGCTCCGTGCGATGCGCGCTGCACCCGCCGGCTCACCCCCGGAAAACTCAACCGGAGACATCATTCAAAAGGCCGCCAACGCGATCACGCTCAAGCAGTATCCGCGCCCGTCCGCCTGAATCGGTTCGCTCTTGCTGATTTTGCTATTCGGACTCGGCGGCGACCTGCGCGTATTGGCGACGGTGATGGGCTTCGCTGCTGCCGGCGAGGCCCAGATATCAAAGATGTCAGCTTTGGCGAGAGGCGTAAGCACATAGCCGCTCATCCTTGGACGAACGTCCTTTGCTCCATTTCTCCTTCATAGCCTGAATCTCTCGGCGCGCTTGTCCACCGTCGATAGGCTCGCCACGTTCGGCTTGCTGATACCCTTCCTCGATATGGACCGATAACGCATGGCGTTCCTCGTCACTCGAACATCTCCATGGGCAACCAGGTTTCCGCACCGCCGCCCTCCTCGCTATGGGGAGGCGGGCTTCTTCCGGCTGAAGG
>DASXFX010000098.1:0-26581 GCA_036489375.1 Binataceae bacterium (SeqCode)
GTCGGTGCGACGCCTTCGCGTCACACCGACCACCGCCATCAACGCGACTCGCGGCCGGCCGAGCCGCCCGCGAGTCGCCCGAACACCGACCCCGACATCAAGCCCGTGCCGCCGGGATAATTGAAGTAGAACAAGCCGCCGACCAGTTCGCCCGCAGCGTAGAGTCCACGAATTGGCACCCCATCGGTATTGATTACCGCACCGGTGTCATCGATCCGCAGTCCGCCGAAGGTGAACGTGATTCCGCAGGTTATTGCATAGGCCTCGAAGGGCGGAGTGTCGATGGTATTCGCCCAGTTGCTCTTGTTGATGGGAAGACCGCGCGTAGAGCGCCCGTCCTTGACGTTGGGATCGAAGCGTATTTCGGTGCGCACGGCGGCATTGTAGGTGTGAATTTCTTCCAGGAAGGCGGCGGCATCCACGTCTTCAAGCTTACCGGCAAGTTCTTCAAGCGTAGCGGCGCTGACCTTGGTTACGCGCTTGATGCGATATTCGTCGCGCAGCAGATGCGCGACCTTCCGATCGAAGATCTGCCAGGCGAATTGCCCGGGCTGTTCCAGCACGGCGCGTCCGTACTTGGCGTATGTGTAATTGCGAAAATCAGCGCCTTCGTCAACGAAGCGCCGTCCGCGTCCATTTACGATCAGGCCGAACGGATAGCTGTGCTTCTGAAAGCCGTCGCCAACGCTAAGATCGCCGAATTCGGGGGCATTACGATCCCATCCGACGGCGTGGCATCCCGACCAGTTGCCGTAGGGCATCGCGCCGATTTCCAGCGCCATGCGGATACCGTCGCCGGTGTTGAACCGCGTGCCGCGCACCTTCGCCAGGTCCCAACCGGGTCCGAGATAACGCGTGCGCCATTCGACGTTCGCCTCGAAGCCGCCGCTTGCGAGCACGACCGCACGCGCGCCGAGATTAACCGTCGTCCCATGGCGTCGCACGCTAACCCCGTTGACGCCGGAATCGTCATGCAGCAATCCGACCGCGCGGCTGTCGTACCATACCTCGATTCCGTTGCCTTCGGCTGCGCCATAGAGCGCGTCGATCAAGCCCGGTCCTCCGCCCCACGCTTCGACCGTGAGACCTCCCCAGAACTTGAATTTGCCATCAACCTTGAAGGCCTGCCGTCCATAGATTGGTGCGAAGCGGATGCCTTTGCTGTGCATCCAGAGCATGGTCTCGAAGCTCCGGCTGACCAGCGTCTCGGCCAATTGCGGATCGGTGCGATACTGAGTCACGCGGCAGAGGTCGTCGTAGAATTGGTCTGACGAATACGCGCCGAAGTCAGTGCTGGCTTTGTCCTCTGCGGTGAGATCGGGCATCAGGCGCGCGAGATCGTCAACGCCGTTGTAGGCCACGCGCATCGCGCCTGCGGTGAAGCGGCTGTTGCCGCCGCGTTCATCGATCGGAGCGCATTCGAGGACGAGAACGCTCGCGCCGTGCTCACGCGCGGCGAGTGCCGCGCAAAAGGCGGCATTGCCGCCACCAATTACGATTACGTCATAGTCCGAGGGCATTATGCTTACTCTTCAGCGGATGTGAGCCGATGACCACGAAGCGTGCCCCGGTTGTCCTCCGGTAATTCATGACTTGCCGCGAACGTCCGGCGGCACCACGCTCTGCGCAATCGATTGGTCGAGCGCTTCGTAATCGTTATAGCCGATGGCTTCGTAGAGCTCGGCCCGAGATTGCATCCGATCGAGCAATGATTCCGCGCCGCCGTTACGCATGAGGCATTCGTAGAGATCGCCGATCGCCTTTGCTGCGATCCGCAACGAAGACACTGGCCAGATGACCATGGCGAAGCCGAAGTCGGCGAATTGCCGCGCGGTGAAGTATGGCGTCCGCCCGAACTCGGTCATGTTGGCCAGCAACGGCGCGTCGATTTCCCTTGCGCAGGTTCTGAACATCTCGGCAGTTGTGAGCGCTTCGGGGAAAATCGCGTCGGCGCCAGCCGCGCGATAGAGCCGCGCGCGGGCTATTGCGGCTTCGAATCCCTCGACGCTCACTGCATCGGTGCGTGCGATAATACGCAGATGACGCCGAGCGCGCACTGCCGCCGCGATCTTTGCGGCCATTTCATCCGGTGCCACCAGCCGCTTGTCGTTGAGATGACCGCACTTCTTCGGCAGTACCTGATCTTCGATTTGAAGCGCCGCGGCGCCTGCGTCCTCGACCTCGCGCACCGTGCGCATCACGTTCAGAATGCCGCCGAAGCCGGTGTCTCCGTCAACGATCAATGGCAGCCGGGTTGCGCGCACGATCATTCGCGTGAACAGACAGATTTCTTCGAGTCCGAGGATTCCGAGATCGGCGAGGCCAAGACTGGCGGAGAGTGCGGCGCCTGACAGGTAGAGGGCCTTGAAGCCGGCGCGCTTGGCCAGCAGACCGGCGAGCGCGTTGTGAGCACCCGGGATTTGCAGGATTTCGGGGCCCCGCCAGAGCTCCGCGAGCCGATCGCCCGGCGGCGCAGTTTCGCTGCCGTCATTGTCGAACCAGGTCATAACGGATGCCTCGCCAACTGATAACCAAACGAATCGGCCTGCGCTCGCCCTGTTAACGAGAAGGCTTTGGGCGCCGCCGCAAACTATGCAATTATTCGATTCCGATAACGTAACAGTCAATTCGCAAGTGAGAATAACGCATGCGCAGTCGCGTGTGGCGACGCGCGGATGACGTTCGCGGCGGATGCGATGCGTATCCAGCGGATGCCTGAAACATCGATGGCGCCTGACGGTCGCGAAGAATTGAATCGGTGAGAACCTGAGCGGGAGTGATGCCTGATTACGACGTAATTGTGGTTGGAGCGGGCAACGCAGCGCTGGCCGCGAGCGTGTCGGCTCGCAATGCCGGTGCGGAGCGCGTGCTGGTGCTGGAGAAGGCGCCCGAGGAGATGCGCGGAGGCAACACGCATTATAGCGGCGGATTGCTGCGAATCGCGTTCGACAATGTCGAAGAAATCCTGCGGCTGGTGCCGAAGGCGCGAGAACTGGAGGGCTTCGTCGATGGCGTCGAAGCGTATCCGCGCGACGCCTTCTGGGCCGATCTTCGCCGTATGACGACCAACCGCACCGACCCCGAGCTAGGCGAAATCCTCATCTCGAATTCGTTCGCGACCGCGTGCTGGATGGTCGAACAGGGGATCCGTTTCGAACCCGCGATCTCGCTGGGCGCGGTCCGCGTCGGCAACGTAATCAAATGGCCCAAGGGCGCGATCGTGCGTGCCGTGCATGAAGGCGTCGGACTTTCGCGGATGTGGTTTACGGCGGCGCAGCGCAAAGGTGTCGAGATTCGCTACGGCAGCCCGGCCATTCAGCTGGTGCAGGACGGTCGCGGACGCGTCACCGGAGTGGTCGTGCGCGACAGCAGCGGCGTTCACGAATTGAGCGCCGGGGCGGTGGTGCTCGGATGCGGTGGCTTCGAGGCCAATGTCGCGTGGCGCGCGCAATACCTCGGGCGGCCGTGGGACCACGCCAAGGTCCGCGGTACGCCGTTCAATCAAGCCGACGGGCTGCGCATGGCGCTCGAGATTGGCGCGATGCCGTGGGGGCAGTGGAGTGGATGTCACGCGACTCCGATCAATGCTGAAGCCCCGGCCTTTGGCGACCGTCAACTTACCGACAAGACCAATCGACTGTCCTACCCGTATGGAGTGATGCTCAACCGACTCGGTCAGCGCTTCGTCGATGAGGGCGAGGACCAGGCCTTTTTCACCTATGCCAAATTTGGCGGCATCATTCTCAACCAGCCGGGCGGAGTGGCCTGGCAAATCTTCGATGCGAAGGTGAAGCATCTGCTCGAACCGCGCTATTCCACCAGTGAACCGATCACGGCCGCGAGCCTTGGCGATCTGGTGCGCCAGCTCGACCTTGATCAAGAGACCGCGAGGCGCACGCTCGATGAATACAACCTGGCCGCGGGTCACGGCAGCTTCAATCCCGGCGATCGTGACGGCATGACCACCCGCGGATTGATGTTGCCTAAATCGAACTGGGCGCAAAGACTCGATACGCCGCCGTTTACGGCATGGCCGGTCACAGGCGGCATCACGTTTTCGTTCGGCGGGCTCAAGGTCAACGATCGCGCGCAGGTAGTCGGCACCGACTGGCATCCGATCGCGGGTCTCTACACTTGCGGCGAGATGGTTGGCGGACTCTTTCATCACAACTATCCGGGCGGATCGGGCTTGATGTCGGGCGCAGTCTTCGGCCGCATCGCCGGTGCCAGCGCCGCGCAAAATCGCGGTTAAGCTGGGCGTATGATCCCGAAGCTCGCCAGTCGTGAAAAATCCATTCGCGATGCGGAGTGCGACGCGCGGCGGGGCGTAACTGTATGAAGCAAATCGCGTTGCGCGCCGTGTTCATGCGCGGCGGCACCAGCAAGGCCGTGATGTTTCGGGCGGAAGACTTGCCGCACGATCGCGCGCAATGGGCGCCGATCTTTCTCGGCGTTATCGGCAGCCCCGACGCCAACGGTCGCCAACTGGACGGCATGGGCGGCGGTGTCTCGTCGCTCTCAAAAGTGTGTGTGATCGGCCCGCCGACGCATCCCTCGGCAGACGTGGATTACACCTTTGCTCAAGTTTCGGTGACGGGCGCCACGGTCGATTACAGCGGGAATTGCGGGAATATGTCTTCGGCCATCGGGCCGTTCGCGGTCGATGAAGGCCTGGTAACGGCCAGCGGCCCCGAAGCGATCGTGCGCATCCACAACACCAACACCAACAAGTTGATCGTTGCGCATTTCGCGATGGAGGACGGCCGCGCCGCGGTCGATGGCGATTTCGCGTTGCCCGGAGTGGCGGGGACGGGTGCGCCGGTGCGCCTGGATTTTCTCGCGCCCGGCGGCGCGGGAACCGGCAAGTTGCTTCCGACCGGCAATGTCATGGACCGACTCGAGGTTGCGGGCGTCGGCGAGATCGAAGTCTCCGCGATCGACGCCGCGAATCCATGCGTGTTCGTTGCGGCGGAGACGCTCGGCATGACCGGGATCGAAATGCCCGACGAACTCGACCGCAATCGCGACTTGCTCGACCGTCTCGAGGCGATTCGCGTCGCCGCCAGTCTGCGGATGGGTATCGCTCGCACGATCGAAGAAGCGCAGCGCAAGCCCAGTATTCCCAAGGTCGCGATGGTGACCGGACCGCGCGCGGCACGGACGCTTGCCGGCGAGCCAATCGAAGTGGACGACGCGGATTTGACCGTGCGCATGATCTCGATCGGCCAACCGCACCGCGCAGTGCCGTTGACCGGCGCAATGTGCCTGGCGGTAGCGTCGCGATTACCCGGCAGCATCGCCCATCGGGTGGCGAGGGCGGCAAATTCCCCCGAAACGCCGGTCCGAATCGCGCAACCCTCGGGACTGACGGTGGTCGGAGCAAGCGTGCGACACACCGAAGACGGATGGGTCGCCGATCAGGCTACGGTATATCGCACTGCGCGCCGCCTGATGGAGGGGACGGTGTTCGTGCGAGCCTCTGCGTTACGCACTCTGGGCGCGCCGCGAGAGAAAACAATCTGAACTGGTTGACGGTCGGCTAGCCGATCGCGAGGTCGATCTCATCCTCGATGCGCAGCGGTGGTTTGCGTTGCGCCGGCTTGCGCTCGCGCCGCCCCTGAAAAAGTCCCGCCCAAAAAATCTCATAAACCTGGCGGACCGCCTCCGCTGTCGTCGTGCGCGCCTTGGATGAAAAATCTGGCTCGCACATGCGCAGCACGGACGTAAGCAGAGCCTCGGCGGCAACGCGCGGATCGACCTTGCGAAAAAGACCTTCGTTGATTCCGCGGTGGATGAGATTTTCCAACTCATCGGCTACGTCTGCCCGCCATTTGTCGATTGCGCGGCGTCCGGCCGGGAACAGCATCACGTCGCGCATGAACACGGGCGTGACATCCTGCGCCTGTTCGACGCTCGCCCGAATACAACCTTGCACTGCGGCGCGAACGCTTGGGGCATCCCTCAATGGAGCCACGGTCGCTTCTTCCGCATTGGTTACATGCTGGAAGATCACCGCCTCGAAGAATTTTTCGCGGCCCGGAGCAACCGCATAAATTGTTCGCTTGGAACACCTGAGCCGGCGCGCAAGCTCGTCCGTGCTGAAGTGCAGGAAACCCTCTCGCACGAACAATTCCTCGGCCTCATCCAGTACGCGGCGGAGACGAACTGGCAGTAATTTGGTTGTTTTTGGCTTCGCCATATGCGCGATCCATCGATGGCACTACTTGTAGCGCGTAAGGCGTCCGATCAGAAGCGGATGCATCCATCTCAACTCATAAAAAAAAATTCGTAAACCGTTTGACAACTCGCGGTACGAAATGCATAAAATGCGTACCGTTGGGACAGCGCTGCCTGTCTGTCGCTGTCCAGAGTCACGCCCCAATGTTGAATTGGACACAGCTCGCTCGACGAGGGGCAGAGAGCTCTTACAACAGACACCGGCTACCGGGGGGTACCGGGTCGCTTGGCAATCTGGACATTCTCGATTACACGGTCCCCCCGAGACGAGCATGTCTGGTCCCCCAAACTGCCAGGCGCCGGTGCCTCCCTTGAGCCTCCGCTTGCGTCGGCGTACTCAACTTCGGCAAGCTCATCTCCGGCGATGCCGCAACAGCGACACCGTGATCCATAAGCTCCAATTTCCAATGCCCGCTAGAAGATTGTCTCAGCCGCTGTAGAGACCATAATCCAGCATGGCCGCCGCTCCATCAGAAAGCTCCTCGCCCCCGCAGCAGAGCGCCGCCGCCTCGAACAAGTGGATTATTGCGATCGCGGTAATGCTCGCGACGATCATGGAGGTGCTCGACACCACCATCGCCAACGTCGCACTTCTGCACATCCGCGGCAGCCTTTCTGCGGGAGTTGACGAAGCCGCGTGGGTGCTCACATCCTACATCATCGCCAATGCGATCGTGATTCCTCTGACCGGATGGTGCGGGTCGTACTTCGGCCGCAAACGGTTCTTCACCTTTTCGATTTTGCTGTTCGTGGGCAGCTCGTTGATGGCGGGCGCGTCGCCGAACCTGCCGACGCTAGTGGTCTTCCGCGTGCTCCAGGGCCTTGGCGGCGGTGCGATGATGCCGATGTCGCAGGCCATCCTGATGGAGACCTTTCCGCCACAGGAGCAAGCGGTGGCGATGTCGGTCTGGGGCCTCGGCATGATGCTCGGTCCGGTGATGGGGCCGATGCTGGGCGGCTGGATCACCGACAACTATAGCTGGCGCTGGATCTTCTACATCAATGTTCCGATCGGGCTGCTGGCCGCCACCATGGTCACGATGTTCGTCCACGACCCGGCCTACGTGCGGCGCGGCATCAAGCGGATCGATTGGTGGGGTTTGTGCTACCTCGTGATCGGCGTCAGTTGCATCCAGATCATGCTCGATAAGGGCGAGCGGCTGGACTGGTTTCACTCCCAGCTGATCGTCACGCTGACGGCTATCGGCTCGATTGGAGTGATCCTGTTCATTTTCCAGGAGTTGCACACCGCCGAGCCGGTAGTGGACTTGCGCGTACTCAATAATCGCACCTTCGCGGTCGGCACGGTCTTCACCACCATCGTCATGTTCGCGATGTACGGGACCTATGTCCTGATCCCGCTTTATTGCCAGCAAATCGTCGGCTACACGCCTTTGATCGCCGGCTTCGTCCTGTCGATTCAAAGTTTCGGGACGCTCGCCTCGATCATGCTGGCGGGCCGCCTCTTCAACTATGTGGATGCGCGCATCATGGTGGCGCTCGGTTGCCTGATTGGCGGCTATGGCACCTGGAGCATGGCGCACTTCAATTCGGATATTGATTTTTGGAACATCGCACTGCCCGGATTGTATCGCGGCATCGGCTCGGGTTTCATCTTCATCCCAATGACGACGCTGAGTCTTTCGGCGGTCTCGAAGGAAGACATGGCAACCGCGTCGGGCTTGTTCAACATGGTGCGGACCATCGGCGGCAGTATCGGAATCGCAATTCTGGTCGCGATGGTAAGCAGTCATTCGCAGATACACCAAACCTACTTGACCGAGCAGATCGATCCCTTCCGTTTCGGCATCTGGCGCAACTCGTTTCCCGCAGCCGCCGCACAAATGAATGGGTTTACCCGCCACGGTGACGCGCCTTTGCTTGGGATGGTTTACCAGGAGGTCCAGCGGCAAGCGTCCGTAATGGCGTTTGTCGATGATTTCCGCTTGATCGCCTATATTTTCCTCTTCCTGACTCCCCTCGCATTCGTGATGCGCCGGCAGAAAACTCTCGGCGCCGCGCCGGGCGGCCACTGAATCACTCACCCACCCAGATAAGCAGGGCTTGCTATGGTTAGAAGGGGATGGTACGGAATCTGGTCCCAGTGAGGGCAGGGCTTACAACGCTCGGGGGACCGCATTGAGCCCGCCCTACACTTGGGAACCAACCGGAGATTCAAATAATGGCCAGTTCGCGTACGAGCGAGCCTTGGGGGCTGGGCAAGTACATCCTGCAATTTCGGGCTCCGATCGGACTGGTCCTGATTGCGATTACCGCCTTCATGGGTTACTGGGCGGCTAACGTCCGGATCGCGACCAGCTTCGAAAACTTCTTTCCGTCGAACCATCAGAACACTCTGCTCTATCGGAAATTCCAGCATCAATACGGCGGCGCACAGAGCCTCTATGTGATGCTGCGGGTCAAGCAGGGCGACATCTACAATGTCAAGACGCTGACCAAAATCCAGGACATCACCAACGACGTCAACATCCTGCCGGGCGTCGATCACAACCAGGTTTTTTCCCTCGCCTCCTATCGCGTGACCTTCTCGCGTGCGGTTCCGGGCGCGCTCATCGCGACCAACTACATGTATCCGACGGTGCCCACGACCCAGGCCGAGCTGGACGATCTGCGCCGCAACGTGATGACGCATCGCGAGCCCGTACAAGGATTGATCACCTACGACGACAAGGGTGCGATGATCACCGCGAGCTTCACCGAGCAGCAACTGGACTACAAGGCGCTGTTCGATGGCATCCAGGCCATCGTCAATAAATACCAGGACGACAACACCGATATCTTTGTCGCCGGCGAGCCCGTGATCTCGGGATGGGGTTACAACTATCTCTCGCAGATCAAGGGCATCTTTCTCACCGCCGTGGCCCTGATGCTGATAATCCTTTACCTCAGTATCGGTGAGCGCAGCAGTTGGTGGGCTCCCATTCTGACCGGAACGTTCTCAGCGATCTGGGGCCTCGGGTTCGTCAGCCTGATGGGCTACAACTTCGACCCGGTGATGCTGGTCATCCCGTTCATCCTCACCGCGCGCGACCTGAGCCACGGAATCCAATGGCAGGGACGCTACTACGATGAGCTCGATCGCCTCGATGACAAGCTCCTCGCCTGCGCCACTACCACCGATGTGATGCTTCCGCCCGGACTGCTCTCAATTCTCGCGGACATCGCCGGCATCATCTTCATCTCCTTCGGCGGCATCCCGGTGCTCAAGGAGATTGGCTTCGGCGGTGCGATGTGGCTGGCGGGAAGCCTCACCATGGTCTTCGTTTTCCAGCCCATCTTCATGAGCTATCTGCCGCGCCCGCGAATCCGCGAGCGCAGTTGGCTGAGCCGCTATGGTCACGGCGAACGGCGCGGCATTTTCCATGGCTTCATCGATTGGCTGGTGAAGGTGCCCGTGACACCCGGCTTCGTGCGTTCGGCATTTTTGGCGGGTGGGGCGCTGTTCATTCTATTCGGCATCATTTCCGGACAACGGGCGCGCATCGGTTATCAGACGCCGGGTACGCCGCTCTACCGTCAGGATTCGAAGGTTAACCTCGACATCGCCGAAATCGGCAAGTACTTCCCGACCGACATCGGCTGGATAGTTCTGTCCACGGCCGATTATCCCGATCCCCAGTCGAGCATCGGTCCCGACGTCATGCGGATGACCGACGACCTTGCGGCTTATCTGATAAGTCGCGGCGATGCGGTCGCGGTGCCTTCGTTCACCAACACGGCGATCAAGCCCCTCAACATGATGTTTCACAATGGCTACCCGAAATATCAGGCCATTCCGGCGGGAACCGAGTTGGGAGGCAACCTCTGGTACATGTTCCTGGGCGGTACGGCACCGGGCGAAATGGAACGGTTCTTCGCGCACTCCCCGCACATGACCAGTACCTGCATCCGTGTTTTGCTGCCGGACCACACCTTTACCCGGCTCAACACGCTGCGCGACGACATCAAGCGGTTCATCGATGAGCGCGTGACGCCCGACCCTGCGCTGTCGAAGGTCAAAGTTCTGTATCTGGGCGGCGTCGCGGGCCTTTATCTCGCCGCAAACGACGTGCTCTACCGCCTCGACATCATCAACCTGACATTCGTGCTGCTGGTCATTTTCCTTTGCTGCGCTTTCAGTTTCTGGTCGATCACGGCGGGAGCGCTCTTTATTGTTTCGTGCGTGATGGCCAACTTCGGCGCGTTCATCTACATGAATGCGCGCAACATCGGGCTGACCATCGACACCATTCCGGTGATTTCGCTCGGGATTGGCCTCGGCGTCGATTACGGCATTTACACGGTTGCGCGCATCCGCGACGAGGTGATGGGCGGCGCCTCGGTGGATGAAGCAGTCGAGACTGCTTTGCGCAGCACCGGCGCATCGGTCTTCAGCACCTTCGCCGTCATGATCGGCGGTATTTTACCGTGGGCCTTTTCGCCGCTGTTGTTCCACAATGAAATGAGCGTGCTGCTGATTTTCCTGATGGCGACGAACATGATCGCGGGCGTGCTGATTCTCCCGGCTTATATCGCATGGCGCCGGCCGCGCTTCATCACCCGCTACGAAATGCCAACGGGGGATGCCACCAGCGCCGTCGCGGGTTGACTTCCGATAATCGGTCACCGGTGGAGCGTCGCCGCAGCAAGCGTCCCCGGCGGCGTCACCGCGAGGGTCGAGTTCTCCGGATTCTACCAAACGTCGATCCGGGACGCTGGGACGCCAGGCCTTCGCAATCTTGGAGACCCGCCTGCGCACCCAATCGATGGCCCTCGGCACTCGCGTTCTTATGCCACGTTCGCGATGCAAGCGTTGGGTTGCGACTCGGTTGCGGCTAGCCAAATCACGCTATATGCTTGCGACAGTAGCGCTGGCAATCCCTGAAGCCGGCCTGTAAGGCCCGCGAAACTTGGCTAATTCGACGAAAATCTCGCTCACTTCAATCGTGTCTGTCGCTGCCGATCAGGTCTCCTGCGAGCTCGACGGTGAGGCCGCCATTCTGAATCTCAAGCGTGGGGAATATCACGGCCTCGATCCGGTTGGGGCCGCGGTCTGGACCCTGATCGAGAGTCCGACGCCGGTGAGCAAAATCGTTGACGCGATGGTCGCCCGCTACGAAGTCGATCGGGCGCGTTGCGAGCGCGACCTGCTGAACTTGCTCGCGCAACTGGATGAACGAGGACTCATTCAAATAGCCGATGGGGATAGCCGCTAAGCTCCTGCAGCTCGATCGCCGCGATCGCGCACTGGCGATAGCGGCGGTACGAACGCTCGCAGTCACGTGGATCGGCCTGCACACGGTCGGCTTTCGCAGCGTCAGCCGCAAGTCCTCGCGAGTGGCGGGACAAAGCGCCAACGGACGTTCGTGGTGCGGGCCGCCGCCCAAGTGGTCGGTCGCGAGGCCCACAATCGATCGTGTGGCATGGGCGGTGCGCGCGGCGAGCGGCGTGGTGCCGGGTGCGTCGAATTGCCTGGTGCGCGCGCTCGCGACGCAGGCGATGCTCGGGAGATACGGATATTCGTCCGAGCTGCGGATTGGCGCACGCAAGGCCGCGCCAGGGAGCCTGGCCGCTCATGCGTGGCTGGAAAGTGCGGGAACGGTCGTCATTGGCGAATTCGAACTGGATGGCTACGTGCCCCTCACCCCGCCGGGGACCAATCGCTCCGGTTCACCTGCCTGAACTATCGATTCCGTACCGATGGGCGGAATTGCTGTAATCTACAACCTCGACGGCCGTCCGGTCGATCAGGCAATCTTCGAGCGGATGCTCTCCGCGATTGCGCATCGCGGCCCGGACGGTTGCGGTCGTTGGATCGAAGGTTCGGTGGCATTGGGCTGCCAGATGTTCCACACCACGCCCGAAGCCTTGGGCGAAGTGCAACCTCTCGCCGATGCTCAAGGTAATCGGATCGTTTTCGACGGCCGCGTTGACAATCGCGAAGATCTGAAAGCGGCCGTTCGCGCCAAGGGCGCGACCCCGCGCGACGACACCGATGCGGAACTGGTGCTGTGCGCCTACGGATGCTTTGGCGAGGACACTCCGCAACGGATAATCGGCGACTTTGCATTAGTGATATGGAACGCCGCGGAGCGCACGCTCTTTTGCGCGCGCGATGCGGTCGGAGTGCGCGCGCTCTACTATCACAACGACGGGCGCACCTTGCTGATCGCTACCGAGTTGCAGCAAATCTTCGCGGATCCGTCGGTGACGACCGAACCCGACGAGGAGAGTATTGGCAAGCATCTGGCCGGTAGATTCGAGGGCCGGGAAGATACGCTCTATCGCCGTATCAAGCGCTTTCCCGCAGCGCATCAGATGTCGATCCGCGCCGGCCAAATTACCCGGCGCGCGTATTTCGATCTCGACGCGCGTAAGCAGATTCGCTACCGCAACGACGACGAATACGCGGACCACTTCCGCGAGATCTTCGCGGAGGCGGTGCGCTGCCGCATGCGCGCGATCGGCGGCATCGGCGCTCATCTGAGTGGCGGGCTCGATTCGACCTCGGTCGCCGCGATCGCGAATCGGCTGCGTCGCGAGGGTAAGGTTGCCGACGCGCCGTTGGAGCTGTTCTCCCTGATCTTCGATCACCCGGATCTCGACGAGCGCCGTCACATCTTCGAAGCGGTAAAGGCGCTCGGGCTTCCCGCGAATTATCCGCCGCCGGTGCCGGTCGATATGGCGATGTGCGTGGAGGCGGTGCGGCGCTATCGCGAGCTTCCCGAATATCCCAACGGCGGCTTCTGGAATCTGCTATGGCCCGCGGCGCGCGGCAAGGGCTTCCGTGTGCTGCTTTCTGGCACCGGCTCGGACGAATGGCTCTCGGGCAGCAATTATGCCTACGCCGAGCTGCTGCGCACCGGTCGCTGGGTTAGGCTCTGGAGTGAAGTGCGTGAAGATCTGCGCCGACCGCCGGCGCCGCGGAAAGGCGGCGCGATCGGTTTGGTTTTGCGCTCCGCGATCTGGCCGCTACTGCCCGCGGATCTGCGCAAGATGGTTCGCCGTTTGCTCAAGCAGCCGCCATACCCCGACTTCATCCAGCCCGCTTTCGCCGCGCGCATTGGGCTGTCCGATCACCTGCAGCGTCAGCCGCGCCGGCCGGCCGGGATGAGCTTCGGACAATATGCGCTGTACCAGCGTTTCAACAGTGGAATAGTTGCGCGCGGGCTCGAACTGCTTGACCGATCGACGGCCCGTTTCGGCGTCGAGGAGCGTCATCCGTTTCACGATCGGCGTCTCTATGAATTTGCGATGGGGATTCCGGATGATCAGCGTGCGCGCGACGATCGCACCAAGTACGTCTTGCGCAATGCGATGCGCGGCCTGGTTCCGGCGACGATTCTCGCCCGCCGCGATAAAGCGCTCTTTCCGATTCTGACGGTGCAGGCGCTCGAACGCATAGGCGGCGAGCATTTCTTCGATACAATGACGCTTGAGTCCGCGGGATGGATCGATCGGGCCAGATTCCAGCGCGACTACCGCGTTCGGATCGAGAACTATCGCGAGGCCAGTCTGTGGCCATTGTGGATGACGTTTGCGATCGAGCTCTGGCACCGGATGATCGTGCTCGAACAGGAACCGACGCTGGTCGCAGGCGCAGTATCCGCGGTGACCGCGACGCGGTTGGCGGCGGGTTGAGGAGACAGTGTGAACGCTAATCAGCACGGTATATTGGGAGCGTGAGTATCAGGTCGGCAAGAGCGGGTGCGAAGCTGCGGGCAAATCGCGTGCGGCGGCTGGCGTATCACGCCTACGGACTCGTGATGCTCTCCGATGTCGAGATCCCCGAGCTGCCGCCGCTGCGCGATCTGCGCAACAGCGGCAGCGCGCGGGTCAGTTTGCGCATTCTCGGCCCGCGCCGCGAAGTCGCGGAACCGACGCTGTGGCTCAACGAAACGATCTATGCCGACGGCACGCCCTGGCTCTCGACCGGGAAGATCGACGGTGGCTACCTGTTGCGCTTTCCGCAGCTCGCTGACTTTGTCGTCGATAGCGCGGGACACGAGGTCGTCTGCGCGGCAACGGCGGAGAACGTATCGGTGGTTACGCTGCGGCACCTCGCGATCGATCACGTGATGCCGCGCGTGCTCAATCTCCTCGGCATCGAATCGCTGCACGCCACCGCGGTCGCCGTGGGCGCCGGCGGATGCGCGTTCATCGGCGAAGCGGGCACCGGCAAATCGACGCTCGCGGCCAGCTTCCATCTCTCCGGGATGCACGCGTTTTGCGACGATTGCCTGGTCATCCGCGAGGACGGCAAACGCATTATCGCCACGCCCGCCTACCCGGGCGTGCGCTTGTGGGACGATTCGTTCGAGGCCTTGATGACCGATGCGGATCGCGGTTTGCCGGTCGCCCAATACACCGACAAATCGCGGCTGCTGGGCGGGACCGCGACCTTTCGCGCCGATTCGTTGCCGCTCACGCGAATCTACTTTCTGCGCCGTCCGGTCGGAGAAAATGTGGCGGTGACGACGCCAACGATCACCCCGATCGCAGCGGCCGAAGCATTTCCGCTGCTGGTCAGCGCGAGTTATCCGCTCGATCTCACCGACCAGGTGATGCTCCGGCGGCATTTCCAATTCATCGTGCGCGTCGCCACCAATGTGCCGCTGCGCCGGCTGCTGATACCCAACGATTTCTCGGCGCTTCCTGCAGTGCGCGAGGCCGTGATCGCCGATCTGGGGACGGCCTAGCCGGGCGTTGGCGCAGTCTCGGCGCACGGGTACTCTCGGAGACATCGTGAAGCCTGGCGATGGTATCGATGGCGCAATCTTCAGTCCCGAAGAGCGGCTGATTCTTTACTGCTTGCGCCATAATGCCGCGGCGGCGAACGGCGCCGCGGATGCCGGCGCGCGCGATCTCGCCAGCGCTGCGGGGGTTGCGCTCGACCGTATCGATTGGGAGCGGGTGCGGCTCGTCGCGGGATCGCACGGCGTACTGCCGCTGGTTTACCGGCACCTCAAGTCCATTGATGGCCTCGCGCCCGAAGCGCTCACCGCGATGCGCGCGCAGTTCTACGGCAACGCCTTGACCAACCTGAACGGTGCCCGCGAGCTCGCGCGCATCGTGAGTCTGCTCGACGCCCAAGGTATCGACGCGATCGCCCTCAAAGGTCCGGTGCTCGCACTGCAATTATGGGGCGACGTTGCCTTGCGGCAGTTCAACGATCTCGATCTGCTGGTGCGGCCGGCGACGGCGGCGCGCACGGCCGAAGTCCTGATCGAGGCCGGCTACTGGCCGCTCACCTTCGACCGCAATCATCCCGACGTTTCGATCGCGCGCACTTGCGAGGACGAGTTCGTCCGGCCCGATAGTCCGTGGACGATCGATCTGCATTGGCAGTTGAACCTCGATTATTTCGCCTACGGACCGGCCGCCGCCGACGTCTGGGAGCGAGCGATATCGATCACCCTCGACGGCACCGCGATGAAGACCCTGGCGCCCGACCAACTGGTGCCGTTCCTCGCGGTGCACGCGACCAAGCACGGTTGGATCACCCTCGCCTGGGTCTGCGATTTCGCTGCGGCCCTGCGCGCGTGCGCCGATTCCGAATTGCCCGCGATTGCCGCGGCGGCGCGCCGCTCCGGTTGCTGGCGGATGCTGCTGCTCGCGATCGCCCTCGCGGCGGCCCTGATCGATGCGCCGATTCCGCCGCTCTTCCTCGATGCGATCCGCGGCGACACCGTCATCGCGTCGCTGGTCGCGGGCATCGAGCGCCGCCTCTTTGCGAGCGTCGGGATGCGCGCGCGGCTGTATTCCGAATGGGCCGTGCCGCTCCGCACCATCGACGGCGGCCGCGCGCGCGTGCGTTACGTCGCCAACCGGATGCTGACGCCCAACACCGACGACTTCGATTTCGTCGCGCTCCCCCCCAAGCTCTATCCGCTCTACTATGTGACGCGCCCCCTGCGGCTCGCGTGGCAGCAGAGCCGCCGCCTCTTCGTTGATGTGCCGGTGCAGCCGCTCAAGCGCCTGGGTGCGCCGCGATGAACTACCGCACGATCGCGTTCGGCCGTGCGCTGAAGCGCTCCACTGGCCCGCGCTTCTGGTGGACGATTACGCTGATCGTGCTGCTGCCGCTGACCGAGGGCGCGGGTCTCGCGCTGCTCCTGCCGACGCTCGAAACCGCCGGCCTCGACCTCCGCAATCAAGGCCAGGCCAATCATCTCGCGGGACTGGTCTGGCGGGCGTTTGCGCTGGTCGGCGCACGCCCGGGATTTCTCGCGCTGCTGATGCTCTACGTGATCGTCATCGCCTTGCGCACCATCCTCGATCGCAGTCGCCTCGTCTCCGTCTGGACGATGTTGCAGGATTTCCAGGACGATCTCCGCCGCCGCCTCTATCGCGCGCTGGTCGGCGCCGACTGGCGCTTCATCTCGCGCAGCCGGCTGGGCGACTTCGGTCAAGCGCTGACCGGCGGGGTCTTCCAGTCCGCGGTTTGCGCCGAGTCCTGGACCAAAGTCGCCGGCGATATGGCGGTCGGCGTTATCTACCTCGGCGTCGCGCTGATTCTGTCGCCCGCGATCACCCTGATGGTGCTCGCGGCGGGCGCGCTGCTCGCGCTTGCGATGATCGGCAGGACCCGGCGCATCGAGCGTCACGGCGCCGATCTCGCCCTGATCGCCAACACCTTCTATGCCGCTACCGAGGAGCATCTGCAGAGCCTCAAGACCGCGCGCGCCTATGGCGCTACCGATCGCAACTACGCGATCTTCCACGACCTGAGCCGCCACATCGCCGACACTTACGTGACCAACACGCGCGAGCAGGCCGTCATCAGCGGATGGTTTCAGATTGGCGCGGCTTTGATCCTGATGCCGGTGCTGTACGTTTCCGTGCGCGTGATCAAAGTCTCGCCCGCGGAACTGCTGCTCTTACTGCTGATCTATATGCGCGCGATGCCGCGGATGCAGTCGATCCATTCCGACTACCGCAACTTCATCACCGCGTGGCCTTCGTATCAGATGGTGGTGGGGCTCGAAGCCGATTGCCTCGCTGCTGCCGAGCCGCCGCCCGCGGCCGTCGCGCCGCCGGTTTTTCGGCGCGAGCTTCAGATCGAGGACCTCTCCTTCAACTACAACAGCGCGGGTCTTCCGGCGCTGCGCAAAGTGAATCTGCACATTCCAGCCGGGCGCATCACCGCCATCGTCGGCCCCTCGGGCGCCGGCAAAAGCACCGTGGGCGACCTCGTGATGGGCTTGTTTCCGCCGGATTCCGGACGCATCACGATTGACGGCACGACCCTCACGCCCGCGATCGCCCCCGCCTGGCGCGAACGTATTGGCTACGTCGCGAACGAAACCGCATTGTTCCGTTTGACGGTGCGCGAGAACCTCTTGTGGGCGCGTCCCGGCGCCACCAACGATGATCTGGCAAACGCCCTCCGCATGGCCGCGGCCGACGAGTTCGTGCGCGCCTTGCCCCAGGGCCTCGATACGATGTTGGGTGAACGTGGCTCGACGCTCTCGCAAGGCGAACGTCAGCGCATCGCGCTCGCGCGAGCCATCCTCCGCCGTCCCGCCCTGCTGATTCTGGACGAAGCCACCAATAGCCTCGACTACGACAACGAGGCGCGCGTGCTCGGCGCCATCGACGCCCTGCGCGGCGAACTGACCGTGCTGATGATCGCGCATCGGCTTTCCGCGATCCGCTGGGCGGACCTCATTTACGTTCTGGAGGAGGGCGCCGTGGTCGAATCCGGCAACTGGGATGAACTCAACGAGCGTCGCGGCGGCCGCTTCCGCGCGCTATGCGAAGCTCATCGGCTGGTGGCCTGAGAGAGCGATCGGCGATGCGAGTTGGTGCCGCGCCCCTCATGAGCCGGGCCGCGCCTTCTGATCGATCGCATTACCGATCGACGATTGCGCGCCGAACCTGCCCGATCGCTTCCGCAGTGACGCCGCGCTCGCGCTCGATCCACCGGCGATGCTTGACGATTGGTACGCGCTTCACCTAATCGTCAGTGAGTCGCGATCGAGATTGCACACGGAGACTCAGATGGTTTACGAACTACGCACCTATCACTGCCTGCCCGGCCGGCTTCCCGCTTTGCTCAAGCGCTTCGAAAACGTCACGGTACGGCTGTTCGAAAAGCACGGCATCAAGCAACTCGGTTTCTGGACCGTCGCGATTGGCGAGTCGAATAACGACCTGGTCTATATCCTCCAATGGGATTCGCTGGCCGAACGCGACGCGCGCTTTGCCGCATTTCAGAAGGATCCCGAATGGATCGAAGCGCGGCGCAAGAGTGAAGAAGACGGCCCGCTGCTGACGTCGATCTCCAATTCGATTCTGATGCCGACGGTATTCTCCGCCGCGAAGTAACTGCGCCGGAAGTGCCCGCAGGCGAGCGCTGCCCGTGGATGCGATGCCACTTCCTACGAATAGCCAAGAGGTCATGAACCCATGCTTCAGACCATGATTGTCGGCAGTCTGCCGCGTCCCACGTGGCTCGCCGAGCCGGGCCAGATCTATACGAAGTGGCGGCTCGAGGGCGACGCCCTAATCGAGGGACAGGACGACGCGGTGCGGCTGGCCGTCGATGATCAACACGGCGCGGGCCTGAGCATTCTCACCGACGGCGAGCAGCGGCGCCGTCATTACATATGGGGGTTTTGCGAGGGGCTCGACGGCATCGACTACAGCCACATGGTCAAGATTCAGACGCGCGGCAATCGCTACGGCATCATGGTCGATGCGGCGCGGGTGGTCGGCCCGTTGCGCCGTGCGCGACCTTCGATGGTCAGTGCGCTGCAGTTCCTGCGGGGTCACACCGACCAGCCGGTGAAGGTCACCTTGCCCGGTCCGATGACGACGGCAGACACGCTCGCCGATGAGCATTACGGGAGCAGGCGCGCGCTCGCGATGGATATAGCGCGGCTGCTCAACGAGGAAGCCTGCGAGCTCGCGGAGAACGGATGCGACATCGTCCAGTTCGACGAGCCGTGCTTCAACATCTACCTGGACGAGGTCGAGGAGTGGGGCATCGCGGCGCTGGAGCGCGCGGCGCAGGGCGTCAAATCGAAGACCGCAGTACACATCTGCTACGGCTACGGCATCGGGCCGGTGCTGCAATGGAAAAGCAAGAACACCGACTGGAGTCATTACAGCCGCACGCTGCCGCTGCTGCGGACGAGCACGATCGGCCAGGTCTCGGTCGAGTGTGCCGCGTCGGGAGTCGATCCCGCGGTTCTCGCGCTGGCGCGCGGCAAAGATCTGATGGTCGGGGTTATCGACGTCGGCACCGAAGAGGTCGAAACGCCGGAAACCGTCGCGGCGCGAATCCGTATCGCGATGCAATACGTCGCCCCTGACAAGCTCTACCCATGTACCGACTGTGGGATGGCGCCGCGGTCGCGCGTCGCGGCCAGCGGCAAGATGAAGGCGCTGGAAGCAGGCGCCGCAATCGTGCG
The DNA here is from genome assembly GCA_036489375.1 of Binataceae bacterium (SeqCode). Taxonomy (GTDB): domain Bacteria; phylum Desulfobacterota; class Binatia; order Binatales; family Binataceae; genus JADMIL01. The sequence continues at coordinate 19,656 of DASXFX010000098.1, forward strand.
CGCCGAAGTCGCCCGCAGTTAAGGTCGAGCGCCAGCAAGCGTACGATCGCCGTCAGATCACCAATTGTCGGATGATTTCCTCTCCATTAGGTTTCCCCAGGGCGGAGCCCGCATCTTGCCCAACGGGAAGTCTGAAACCTTGACACTAGGCGAGCTTGCGAGCCGAGCTAACGAGTCTGCGAGGTGCGCAGAAATTACGAATCTGGTGCGCAGAAATTACGAATCTTGTGTGCACAAATTAAAAATCTGAAGGCAAGCTCGCGAGCCAGCGAAGTGGTTAATCATTTCATCTCGTCCCTGTCAGGTATTTCCAGGGCGGAGCCCGCATCTTGCCCAACGGGAAGTCTGAAACCTCAGTGAGGTTTCAGAAAAAACTATAAGTTCTTCGTTCCTCATCCACTCTCCCTCACTCCCCTTCTTCCCCATTTTCGTTGTAGGCTGCCGCCAATCGTGGAATCATCTCTTCCACTCAAGGGAGGCGATCAGAAATGGCACAATCCGAACCGCCCCGCCGCCGTCCGCTCGAGGGTGTCCGCGTCATCGATCTCACCAAGATCGTGGCCGGCCCCAACGCCACTCGGATGTTGGCGACGATGGGTGCGGAGGTCATCCGCGTCGAGTGGCACGACGATCGCGCGCTCGATCTTTTGCGCGGCGTGCGCCCGCATGCGCCCGGCGGCGACCCGGAAAGCCTCAATCGCAGCGGCCTCTTCAATAACATCAACGCCGGCAAATACGGCATCACGCTCAACATGAATTTGCCGCAGGGCCGCGATCTCTTCAAACGATTGATCGCGGACGCGTCCGTGGTATGCGAGAACTACAGCCCGCGCCAGATGGAACGATGGGAGCTCGGTTACGACGTTCTCAGCAAGATTAATCCCGGCCTCATCTACATGCAGATCACCGGGATGGGAAAATCCGGCACTTACAATTCCTACGTCAGCGTCGGTCCGACTGCGCAGGCCTTATCCGGCTTGACCCACATGTCGGGGTTTTCCGAACCGATGCAGCCTGCGGGATGGGGCTACTCCTATCTCGACCACTCGACTGGATACTATGGCGCGATTCTCGTGCTCGCTGCCTTGCTGCGCCGCAAACGCACTGGTCTTGGATGCTATATCGACGTGTCGCAGACCGAAGCCGGTCTGATGGTCTCGGGCACCGCTACGCTGGAAGCTCAACTCACCGGCCAACCCACCGACCGCCACGGCAATCGGATGCAGTCCGCAGCTTGGGCGCCGCATGGCGCTTATCCGTGTCGCGGGACCGACGAATGGATCGCGATCGCGATTCAGAACGACGTCCAATGGGCTTCCCTGGTGAATGAAATCGGGGCGCCGCAATGGACTCGTGATGCGCGTTTTGCCGACGCCGCCGGGCGCAAAGCCAACGAAGACGAACTCGACCGCCTGCTCGCGGAAGCGACGATCACGGCCGAGCGTTACGATCTGATGCAGCGCCTGCAGCAGCGCGGAGTGCCCGCGGCAGTGGTGCAGAAAGCCGACGATCGCTGCGAGCGCGATCCGCAACTCAAAGCGCGCGGCTACCTCGTTCCGCTGCCCCACAGCGAGATCGGGACCTGGCCCATCGAGGGCTTTCCCGCGAAGTTCGAGCGGCTCCCTGCCGATGTCGGCGGGCTGCCCCATCGCGGCGCTCCGATGATGGGTGAGGATAACGACCGCGTCTATCGCGACTTGCTCGGACTCTCGTCCGAGGAAATCGCCACCTTGCGTGAGGAATGGGTCATTTGAATACCCCAGCAGTCCTGAGTTCAGCCTTGGCCGGAACCGTCGTCCTCGAATGTGGCGACGAGCGCGGCGAATTCGCCGCCGTCCTGCTCGCCTCGCTCGGCGCAGAAGTGATCAAGCTCGAAGGTCGCGCAGGCTCCAACTCGCGGCGCTTCGGCCCATTCACCCAGCCCGATCGCGGCATCGAGCACAGCCTCTGCTTCAGCCGCTACAACCTCGGCAAGAAAAGCGTCACCTTGGAGATCGATCAGCCGGGCGCTCGCGACGCGCTCGCCCGTCTCGCGCAGCGCGCCGACGTCATCATTGATTCCGGCACCGCCAACGATGTCGCGCGGCGGCTCGAGCTCTATCGCGAATTCCAGCAGGCCAATCCGCGCCTGATCGTCTGCACCATCACGCCCTTCGGTCTCGACGGTCCCTGGCGCGACCTCACGATGACCAACCTCACGCAGCTCGCATTGGGCGGTGTGATGGCGGTGTGTGGCTATGATTCGCGCGCCGACGGCGTTTACGATACGCCGCCCATCGCCCCCGAAATGTGGCAGGCGCTCCACATCGCCGGCGAGTATGCCGTCATCTCGATCACCGCCGCGCTCAACTTTCGCGAACTGACCGGCGTCGGTGACGTCATCGATCTCTCGATTCACGAAGCCGTCAGCACCTGCACCGAGGTCGCGATGCCGACCTATATCTACAACGGCGCCGTCGTCCAGCGGCAGACCGGCCGCCACGCCGCGGAAACCCGAACGCGCCCGTGGCTCCGTCGCACCAAGGATGGCCGCTACGTTAAGGCCTTCCTCTTCTGGGGCGGCCGCGACGTCCGCGTAATCACCGAGATGCTCGATGAGGCCGGCGTCGAACACGACCTCGCCTCCGACGCCTACCGCGAGTTGCGCAAGACTTCACCGTCCGAGGCCCAAGCCCATTTCAGCGCCATGATCGACAAGCTCGTCGCGTCCCTGACGGCCGAGGAGGTCTTCCATCGCGCGCAAGCCAAAGGCCTGCTCTGGGCGAGCGTCAGATATCCCGAAGAGAACATCGACGATCCGCACTTCCAGGCGCGCGGCACCTTCCAGCCGATCCACCATCCCGAGTTGGGCCGCGACCTGGTCTATCCGGTTTCCGTCGCCACCGACGGCAAGGATCGCGTGACCGCCTTTACCACCGGCGCGCCGCGCCTCGGGCAGCACACCCGTGAGGTCCTGACACAGGCCGGTCTGACCGCCGCCGAGCTCGAGGCGCTCGCCGCCCACCACGCCATCTAACCGACCCCACTCGGTGACAACCCCTCGCGCTCACGGAATCTGGGCTCGCGGCCGCACATTCATCACCGCCAAGGGCCGCCATCTCGCCCCGCTTACGCGATCTGCGCCCCTCGTTACGTCACTCGAATCGAACCGCTTTAGGATTATGAGAAGTTTAATTTGGCTATGTATCTCTAATCATCGTTTACGCACAGCACAGCCGAGGGAAATATTTCACCTTTAGTTCAATTAGATTAAATTGGTGGGTCTTAAATAGTCTAATCGTGTCGTATCATGTGTCTGATCGCGGGTGAAATATTTCACGTCATTAGCCGCAACCCACCAAATCGATGGCCTCGTATTAGCTACGGCTCCGCTTTGGGGAACCCTGACAGGGAAGAAATGATTCCACGATTGGCGCTCGCGATGTGCGACCAATGCGCGGATGACCAACGGCAAAAGTAGATCGGCCCGAGCCTGGAAAGTGATCGTCATTTGACGGGAGGGCGCAATCGATTAGAGTCGCGCAATCGAGGGGACTCGCGCAGGTGGGTCGCGCAGTCGAGGTGGGTCGCGCAGGTGGGTCGCGCAGTCGAGGGGTCGGGCGGGTCGGTGGAGTGGGGCGTCGGTTGGTTCGACAAATGACATCCGCAATCAAAAGATTACGGCTGTAATCAAACGGAGGGCAACGTGAAATATACGCGCATCTATGCGGACGCTGCGGGCGAAACGCATCTGCAAGACGTCGGGCCGGAGATGAAGCCGGCGGAACATTCGTCAGTGATGTCAGAGATGATCGCGGCCAAGGGCGTGATCTTTCGTGAGACCAAAGGCGCGCAATACTTTATCGACTGGCACAACGCGCCCCGGCGTCAGTTCGTCGTGAATCTGACCGGCGAGGTCGAGATCACGGTGAGCGACGGTCAGACCCGGCGCTTCGGGCCGGGCACCATTCTGCTCGCCGAGGACGTCAGCGGAAAAGGCCATATTTCTCGAGGAATCGGAGATTCCGAGCGGCTGACGATATTCGTGCCGCTGGCAGACTGAGTCTAATAATGAAGTGATCACCGTCCATTGGGACAGTGCGGCGAGTTGGAAACGGCGCCTGCTCCGCGCAGTGTCACGACGCCGACGATTACCGGCGAGCGACCGAGACGATTACCGATAAGCGACGCCGACGAATTACCGATAAGCGACGCCGACGATTACCGATAAGCGATCGAGAATCCGCGATTCCTCGCTCTGCTCAGAAATGACTAAGCCCACCCGTCAATTTGCGGTCGAGCCAGCCGTCAATTTGCGGTCGAGCAGATAGGGGGCGTTGGTTGAGCGGCTGACGACCGACGTTTGAGGATCAAACGAGGTACTTCGGGCCGGGCACGATCCTGCTCGCCAAGGACGTCAGCAGCAAATCGCACATCTCGCGAGGAATCGGAAGTTCCACGCGGATAGTGATATTCGCACCTCTGTCAAACGAGCAGCAATCGAGTCCGGCGCCGAAGCAGGTTCAGAAGATCGAGCCAAAACGCGGGCGCAATTACTTTACGGCCTGGCGCTCCTGACTCATCCACTTCTCGATAGTCTCGAGATTGAAGCGCCAATCGGATCCGACGCGGAAGGCCGGCAACTTATGCGTCTTGAGGAGACGATAAATCGTGGTCTGATGAACCCGCAGGTACTTCGCTACTTCGCCTACCGTGAGCACTCGCGGCTCGCTTTCGAGTTTCCGTTCATTTTTCACAGATACTACCTCTTCGCTTATGATTAGTATCACCGCCTTCACACTGGCTGCGGCCCCGGTTCTTCATTAGACGCAGCCAAGTTGAATCAATTCACCGTATTCGAGAGTTTTGCACACCGAAGTGAAGAAAATTGTTCCGCGCAAGTTGCATGAGACTTTCGCGCGCCGCGATCTGGGAATTACAACGGTACCATACGTTGCGCTTTTATTACTCATGCCGGTCGGGCGCTTCCTAAGCGTGCGCGAAAAACCAGCCGCGACCGATCGCTGAACTGCGATTCACTACGCGTATTTTTTTGAAAATCCTCGATGGTGGAGCGTCAGACGTATTTCGATACCATCATAAGAGCGTACTTGTGCATACAAAAATGATTGGCAGTGCGTGACGCAAGGTCGCGATTCTTCGCCGCGCTCGGAATGACGCGAGGATCATTAACGACACTGGGCGACCATCGATGGCGCGGTGACGGCCAATGCGCGGGATATTCCGACGCGCAAAGATCGCGTCACGTTGCGGACGTTCACGCAACGGAAGGCGCGGTAACGCTCAGGCGTTGCGGATAGTCAGGCCGCCATCGACGGGGATAACGGCGCCGGTGATGTAAGAGGCGGCCGGGAGGCACAGGCTGAAGGTGATGTGCGCGACCTCCTCGGGAAACCCGTAGCGCTTCAAGGCGGTGCGGCGCTTGGCGAAAATCTCCTTGTGCTCTTCGGCGATGGCTTCGGTCAGGCCGGTGCGAATGGGGCCGGGGCAGATGCAGTTGACGGTGATGCCTTCGGGTCCGAGATCGACGGCGAGGGCGCGGGTCAGTCCGATGACGCCGGTTTTCGCGACCGCATACGGCGCATCGCCGGGAGTGGCGCCGAGGCCCTCGGTGGAGGCGATGTTGACGATGCGGGCGGCGTCGGATTTGCGGAGATAGGGGAGGGCGGCGCGCACCAGTCGTTGCTGCGCGGTGAGCAGGCCGGACAGGGCTTTGTCCCAGACATTGTCGAAGCCCTCGTCGTCGAGGCGGCGAAAGGCCATGAAGCCGGCGTTGTTGATGAGAATGTCGAGGCGGCCAAAGCGGGTCGCGACATCGATGACGACGCGCTTGATGGCGGCGCCATCGAGGACGTCGAGCGGCCAGGCCTCGACGCGGCCACCGGCGGCACGGATTTCGCCGGCGACCGCATTCAGGCCGGCCTCGTTGATGTCGGTAATGGCGACGAGTGCACCTTCCTGGGCGAAAAGATGGGCGGTCGCGCGGCCCATTCCGCTGGCGGCGCCAGTGACTATTACGGCGCGATCCTTAACCGACCGACTGAGTATTTTAACTGGTTCCATTAGTAATTCCTCATTCGCGCGCGGCGCGAAGGCTCATGGGTTGTTTTATCGGCGCGAGGGTCGTGCGCTGTAATTGTTCACGTGAGTCCCGCCCTTCACGCGGACTGAGTAGTACGCGGAATAGTTATTCGGCGAAGAATTCGAGCAGCGCGTCGAGCGTCTCGCGGGGCGCTTCCTCGGGAAGAAAATGGCCGCCCGGAACGCCGTGCCCGCGCACATCGAGGGCGTAATCGCGCCACACTGAGACGGGATCGTACATGCGCCCGACCAGGGCCTTATCTCCCCACAGGACCAGCAGCGGGCAACTAATCTTGTGATCCCCGTCGGCCGTGTGGTGTTCCAGATCGACCGAAGCCGCGGCGCGATAGTCCTCGCAGGTGGCGTGGATGCAGGCAGGATCGCGGAAACATCGGAGGTATTCGGCGAAGGCCTCCGGAGTGAAGGCATCGGCGCGTCCCCATGCGCCGATGTTGCGCAAGTAGTATTCGGGATTACTACCTATAAGGGTTTCCGGCATGCCGTGTGGCTGAATCAGGAAGAACCAATGGTAGTAGGCAGTCGCGACCCGCTTATCCAGGCGCTTGAAGACCTCAGGGGTCGGAATGATATCCAGCACCGCCGCGCGTATGACGCGATCGGGATGATCGAGGCAGAGGCGATGGGAGACGCGCCCGCCGCGATCGTGACCGGCGAGGCGGAAACGGTCGAAGCCGAGCGCGGACATCACGGCCACCTGATCGGCGGCGACGGTGCGCTTGGAGTAGATCAGGTGCTGATCGTCGCCAGGCGGCTTGGCGCTGTCGCCGTAGCCACGCAAGTCGGCGGCGACGACGGTGTAGTGTTCAGCGAGCGCGGGCGCGATT